>NZ_JBEXVF010000017.1:0-170937 GCF_040629235.1 Amycolatopsis sp. NPDC005961
GGCGGGGGGCGGGCGGCCGGGGGTGGTGGACGACTGGGGGGTGGGGGCGTCGGGCGCCCGCGGCGACGAGGTCGTCGCCGCGGCCCGGGAGCACCGGCCGGACGTCGCCCTGCTGGACATCGAGATGCCCGGGCTCGACGGGCTCGCGGCCGCGGCGGTGCTCGCCGCGCAGGTCCCGGACTGCCGCGTCGTCATGCTCACGACGTTCGGGCGCGCCGGCTACCTGCGCCGCGCGATGGACGCGGGTGCGGCCGGGTTCGTGGTGAAGGACGCCCCCGCCGACGTGCTGGCCGACGCGATCCGCCGCGTGCGGACCGGGGAGCGCGTGGTGGATCCGGCGCTGGCGGTGGCCACGCTGGCCGCGGGCGAGTCACCCCTCACCGCGCGCGAACGGGACGTCCTGATCACCGCCCGGACCGGCGCGACGGTCGCCGAGATCGCGTCCCGGCTGTATCTGTCCGAAGGCACGGTCCGCAACTACGTCTCCGCGGCGATCACCAAGACCGGCGCGCGCAACCGCGTCGAGGCGGTGCGGATCGCGGACGAACGCGGCTGGCTCTAGGCGTTCACGTCGAACGGGATCCCGCCCGGCTTCGCCTTGCCGAGGTTGCCCGCGAACTGGTCGTCCTTGATGCCGAAGGTGGCGCTGCCGAAGTTCGCCGCCACGAGCTTGTCGCGGATCCCGGACGGGTAGCCGTCCCAGCCGACGAGGGTCGGGTACTGCCAGGTGCCCTTGTGGTTCTCCGGCGGGTCGTCGTTGCCGTTGGCGGCGCGGAAGCAGTGCGTCGAACCGCCGTCCTTGTGGTAGACGACCTTCGCGTGCGTGCCCTCGAAACGCATGCTCGCGCGGTCGTGGATCGCGAAGCCGCCGTGCTGGGACGTCGCGACGTACTCGACCTGGTTGTCCTTGACCCAGACGACGACGTGCTCCCAGTCGTGGCGGTGCCCGGCGCTGCCCGGGCCGAGGGAGGCCTGGTCTTTTTCGAAGTACAGGGTGAACATCACGGCGCACCAGCCGTTGTTGCACTTCTGCCGCGAGTACGAGTTCGTGTTGTCGAGGTCCCAGGAGTCCCGGCAGTGGCCGTTGGTGTCACCGCCGAGGGAGAGTCCGGGCGCGATCGTGCCGTCCGGGCCGATGGCCGGGGTCGGGTAGCAGCCGTCCTTGTCGTAGTCGAAGGCCGGCTGGAAGGTCTTCTCGAAGTCGGTCGCGTTGCCGGGCAGGGCGCTCGGCGGATCGGCGGCGGCTGTTCCCGGGAAGCTCAGGGCCAGCGCGCAGGCGGCCGCCGCGGCGATCAGAGTTCGGTGCGCCATCGCGGCACTCCCTCGGGTCGGGTCCGGGATCCGTGCTCAGGCTCGCCGCGGGCCGCTCGGGCCCGCAACCGTGCTGCCGGGAGTGTGCCCGGAAAGGGCCGGGATGAGGAGACTTCCGCGCAGGTCTGTCCGGTGACCGGCACAGCGGACAGAACGGTCAGGACCCGAGCCGGGCCTCGGCCGCGTCCCAGTCGCCGGCGCCCGAGGGCTCGTAGCGGCGGACTTCCTGCGTCTCGCGCACCAACGCCCGCATAGCCGCCAGATCCGGGAGGTCCTCCTCCCCCAACGCACGGGCCTGCACCAGCACGTTCCCCAGCGCCGCCGCCTCGACCGGGCCCGCCAGCACCGGCACCCCGCACGCGTCCGCCGTCAGCTGGCACAACAACGAGTTCCGCGCGCCGCCGCCGACGATGTGGACCACGTCGATCGTGCGGCCGGTCAGCGAGGCCGCCTGGCGGAGCGTGCGGCGGTACGCCAGCGCCAGGCTGTCCAAGATGCACCGGACCACCTCGGCCCGCGTGCCGGGTGGGCGCTGGCCGGTCGCCCCACAGGCCGCGGCGAGCCGCGCCGGCATGTCGCCCGGTGGCAGGAACCCGGGCGCGTCGATGTCCACCACCGCCGCCAACGCGGGCGAGGCGGCCGCCGCCGTGAGCAGGCCGGAAAGGTCCGAAGTGGACCACGTCCGCAGCGTCTCGGACAGCACCCAGAGGCCCATCACGTTGCGCAGGAAGCGAATGGTGCCGTCGACACCGCCTTCGTTGGTGAAGTTCGCGGCCAGCGCCGCGTCGCTCAACTCCGGCGCGGGCAGTTCCAGGCCCGCCAGTGACCACGTCCCCGAGGAGATGTAGGCGAAGTTCGTCCCCGGCGACGCGGGCACGGCGACCACCGCGGAGGCCGTGTCGTGCGAGCCGACGGCGACCACGGGTACGCCGGACAGTTCGCGGGCCTGGCCCACGACCGTGCCCGGGTCCCGCAACGGCGGGAGCAGCCGGGGCGGGATCCCGACCCGCGACGCCAGCGAAAGAGCCCAGGTCCGCGCGCGCACGTCGTAGAGCTGCGTGGTCGACGCGTTCGTCCGCTCAGCCCCGATCTCGCCCGTGAGCCAGTAGTTCAGCAGGTCCGGAATGAGCAGCATGGTCGCCGCCGCGTCGAGCCGGTCGCCTTCGGCCACCAGCTGGTACAGCGTGTTGAACGGCAGCTGCTGCAACCCGGTGACGTCGTAGAGCTCCCGGTCGGGCACCGGCACGGTGATCCCGTCGGTCCGCGAGTCGCGGTAGTGGACGGGGTTGCCGAGCAGCGCGCCCCGCTCGTCCAGGAGCCCGTAGTCGACCGCCCACGAGTCGATCCCGACGCCGTCCACGCGACCGGCTTCGCGGATCCCGGCGAGGGTCTCGCGGTAGAGACCCAGGATGTCCCAGTACAGCACCGGCCCCGCCCGGACCCCGCCGTTGGCGAACCTCCGTACTTCGGACACCTCCAAGACCGACGGCCCGACGGTCCCGGCCATCACCCGCCCGCTGGACGCGCCGAGGTCGACGGCCGCGACTCGCCTCACGGACGCACCACGGTCAGGTCCAGCCCGAGCAGGTCCGCGACGGCCGTCAGCTCGGCGACCCGGTGGCCGGTGCCGAGCGCCCAGTGGTGGGCGATGCCGCTGGCCGACCACGCGTCGGTCCACTCCCCCGGGTCACACCCGAAGTCGACGCGGGACGTGGTGTTCCCGATCCGCAGCAGCGGCCCGGGCACGACCGTGCCCTCGGACGCGATGAGCGTGAACGTCCCGTCGCGCGCCTGCCCGAGCCCGCAGAGCGTCACCGGCCCGGGCTTGACGTCGAACTCCACCGACACGCCCCAGCCCCGCTTGCCGTGGTAGACGCCGAGGCCGCGCAGCAGCGGCTTGCGCGCGCTGATGCCGAGGTGGGCCGGCCCGTCGTGGCCCATCTCGACGACGTTGTCGCGGAAGTTCAGCGCCTGCAGCTCGGTGAACGAGCCGCCCGCGCCGAGCCGGTCCATGATCAGCATGGCCAGGGACGTCCGCAGCTCGTACTCGCCGACCGCCGGGACGCCGCGGGCGGTGAGCAGCGACGCGCCGAGGATGAACCCGGCGCCGACGCGCTCGTGTGTCTCGCCGTCGAGACCCCGGTGGTAGTAGGCCAGCGAGTCGAGCGAGAAGTCCTCCACCAGCCGGTCGAGCGCCACCGAAACCCGCGCGCCCCAGGCGAAGTCTTCGTCCACCACGGACTCGTCCACCGTGAAAACGTCACAGGCCAGGGCGACCCGGGCAGCGGTCTCGTCGTCGGTGACCTTCTCGACGCGCACCCGCAGGTCGTCGACCTCCAGGATCTCGACGTGCCCGCCGAGCTGGCCCGAGACGAGCGTCGGGTCGGTCGAGACGTCCATCATGCCCGGGTAGAGGTGCCCGAGCAGACCGTGCCGCCCGTGCCGCAGCGCCGCGCGGACGCCCGCCGCCTTGATCCACCGCTCGATCCGCGTCCACGCCCGCGGGTCCTCGAGGTAGCCGGACACCGACCGGAACTCGACGCCGACGCGGCGGAACGTGTTGGCCATCTCCGGCAGCGGGCAGGCCCCGCAGTAGGCCAGCCACGCGCCGGTGTCGAAGGACTCGTGGTCCATCGCCTCGGTCGGCTGCAGGTTGAGCAGCAGTACCGGCGCGCCCGAACGCTGCGCGACCGGCGCCAGCATGCTGGACGTCAGGTACGTCGTGAGGAACCCGACGATCAGGTCGCACCCGGCCACCCGCAGCTTCTCCGCCGCGGCCGCACCTTCGGTCGCGTCGGAGACGAACCCGGCGTCGACGACCTCGCAGTCCATTTCGGACAGTCGGTCGGCGACGCGCCGGGCCGAAGCTTCCAGCTGCGGCAGCAGCGAAGGGAACTGCGGCCAGTACGCGCCGAGCCCGCCCGAGACGAGCCCGACGCGGGTCTTGCGCGGCGTGATGCGGTCGAGGGTCATCGGAACTCCTTCAGCGCAGGAACGCGGCGGCCACCCCGGCGTCCACCGGCACGTGCAGGCCGGTGGTGTGGGTGAGGTCGCCGCCGGTCAGGGCGAACACGGCGGCCGCGACGTGCTCGGGCAGCACCTCGCGCTTGAGGATGGTCCGCTGGGCGTAGAACTCACCGAGCTTCGCCTCCTCCACGCCGTAGACGGCGGCCCGCTGGGCGCCCCAGCCGCCGGCGAAGATGCCGGAGCCCTGGACGACGCCGTCGGGGTTGACGCCGTTGACGCGGATGCCGTGGGCGCCCAGTTCGGCGGCCAGCAGCCGGACCTGGTGGGCCTGGTCGGCCTTGGCCGCGCCGTAGGCGACGTTGTTCGGACCGGCGAACACCGAGTTCTTCGACGAGATGTACACGATGTCGCCGCCGATGCCTTGGTCGATCATCGCCTTCGCCGCGGCGCGCGCGACCAGGAACGAGCCCTTGGCCATCACGTCGTGCTGCAGGTCCCAGTCGCGTTCGGTCGTCTCCAGGAGCGGCTTCGAGATGGACAGCCCGGCGTTGTTGACGACCAGGTCGATCCCGCCGAAGGCGAGCACGGTGGCGTCCACCGCGGCCTGCACGGCGGCCGCGTCGGTGACGTCGGCGGTCACCGCGACACCGCCGATCTCCGCGGCGACTTCACCCGCGGCGTCGCCGTTCAGGTCGGCGATCGCGACGCAGGCACCCTCGGCGGCGAGCCGCACCGCGATGGCCTTGCCGATGCCCGACCCCGCCCCGGTCACCAGCGCGATCCGCCCGGCGAGGGGCTTCGGCTTCGGCATCCGCTGCAGCTTCGCCTCTTCCAGCGCCCAGTACTCGATCCGGAATTTTTCACTTTCCGGGATCGGCGCATAAGAAGACACCGCTTCGGCGCCCCGCATCACGTTGATGGCGTTGACGTAGAACTCTCCCGCCACGCGCGCGGTCTGCTTGTCCTTGCCGAAGGAGAACATCCCGACGCCGGGGACGAGCACGATCGCCGGGTCGGCACCGCGCATCGCGGGCGAATCCGGCGTCGCGTGCCGCTCGTAGTAGGCGCGGTACTCGTCGCGGTACTCGGCGTGCAGCTCCTTCAGCCGCGCGACGACGTCGTCCAGGGGCGCGGTCGCCGGGAGGTCCACGACCAGGGGCCGGACCTTGGTGCGCAGGAAGTGGTCCGGGCACGACGTCCCCAGCGCGGCCAGAGGCTGCAGCTTCTCCCGCGAGAGGAACTCCAGCACGACATCGCTGTCGGTGTAGTGGCCGACCTGACGCTGATCGGTCGAGGCCAGCCCGCGGATCACCGGCGCCAGGGCCGCCGCACGCGCGTGCCGCTCGCCGTCCGGGAGCGCTTCGAAGCCGGGGACGACCGGCCCGAACGGCTCGGCGGCCCCACGGTCGGCCAGGAACCGCTCGGCCGTGCGGATGATCTCCAGGGAGTTCCGCTCGCACTCTTCCGAGGTCGCGCCCCACGCCGTGATGCCGTGGCCGCCGAGGATCACGCCGATGGCCTGCGGGTTCGCGGCCTTGACCGCGGCGATGTCGAGGCCGAGCTGGAAGCCGGGCCGCCGCCAGTCCACCCAAGCGACGCGGTCGCCGAAGCACTCCTTCGTCAGCGCGGCACCGTCGGCCGCGGTGGCCAGGGCGATGCCGGAGTCCGGGTGCAGGTGGTCCACGTGCGGGGCCTCGACCAGGCCGTGCATGGCGGTGTCGATCGACGGCGCCGCGCCGCCGCGTCCGTGCAGGCAGTAGTCGAACGCCGCGACCATCTCGTCCTCGCGCTCGACACCCGGGTAGACGTCCACCAGCGAGCGCAGCCGGTCGAGCCGCAGCACGGCGAGCCCGGACTCCTTGAGCGTGCCGAGGTCGCCGCCGGATCCCTTGACCCACAGCACCTCCGTCGGCGCGCCGGTCACCGGGTCGGTCACCGAACCCTTGGCCGAGGTGTTGCCGCCGGCGTAGTTGGTGTTGCGCGGGTCGGCCCCGAGCGCGTTGCTGCGCGCGATGAGCTGCTCCGGCACCGTCATGCTCATGCTCCCCATCCGGCCTGCGTGCCGCCGGCGCGCTCGGCCACGATCTGCTCCTGGTACCCGCTGCGGTGGTATGCCGCGACGGGGTCCGGGTCGAGCCCGGAGTCCTCGCGCAGCTCGGCCAGCAGCGGCCGGACGTCGGTGTTGTAGGCGTCCATCAGCACGGCGTTGGCCGCGAGGACGTCACCCGCCTGCTGGGCGGTGCGCAGCGCCGGGCGGTCGACGAGCAGTGCCTTGGCCGTCGCCTCCTGGACGTTCATCACCGACCGGATGATCGCCGGGATCTTGGCCTCGATGTTGTGGCACTGGTCGAGCATGAACGCGATCCCGTACGCCGGGTCGAGGGCGCCGCCGCGGACGATCTCGTACATGATCCGGAACAGCTGGAACGGGTCCGCCGCCCCGACCATCAGGTCGTCGTCGGCGTAGAAGCGCGAGTTGAAGTCGAACGCGCCGAGCTTCCCCGCACGCAGCAGGAACGCCACGATGAACTCGATGTTCGTGCCGGGGGCGTGGTGGCCGGTGTCGATGCACACCGTCGCCTTCTCCCCCAGCTCGATGCAGTGCGCGTAGGACGTGCCCCAGTCCGGGACGTCGGTGGCGTAGAAGGCGGGCTCGAAGAGCTTGTACTCCAGCAGCATCCGCTGGTGGTCGCCCAGCCGGTCGTAGGTCTCCTTCAACGCCTCGGCCAGCCGGTCCTGCCGGTCGCGGATGTCGTCCTGGCCCGGGTAGTTGATGCCGTCGGAGAACCACAGCTTGAGGTCCCGCGAGCCCGTCGCGTCCATGATGGAGATGGCCTCGAGGAGGTGGTCGGTCGCCTTGCGGCGGATCCCGGCGTCAGGGTTGGTGACCGAGCCGAGCTTGTAGTCCTCGTCCTGGAAGACGTTGGTGTTGATCGCGCCGATCTCGACACCGGCGTCCCGCGCGTAGGCCGTCAGTGCGCCGTAGTCGTCGACGCGGTCCCACGGGATGTGCAGCGCGACGACCGGGGCGACCCCGGTGAACCGGTGCACGGTCGCGGCGTCGGCGATCTTCTCTTCGGGTGTCCGCGGGACACCGGGTTGCGGGAACACCTTGAACCGGGTGCCCGAGTTCGCGTACGCCCACGACGGCGTTTCGATGCGCTGGGCCCGCAGGGCCTGTTTCACGGCCGTCAAGTCGCCCACGGCGATCACTGTCCTTCCGCGACGGTGGGTGGTTCGAGGTGGAAGACCTCTTCGAGGAGCTGAAAGCCTTCGTCGGGCGGGCCGCCATCGAGGCCGGTGAAGAACTCCGCCATCTCCGCCTGCCAGCGGGTGTTGACCTCGGTCTTCGCCATCGCGGCCTGCGCGGCGTCGAGGTCGTCGGCTTCGACGTAGCCGATCAGCAGGCCGTCTTCGCGCAGGAAGAGCGAGTAGTTGCGCCAGCCGGTGTCGAGCAGGGCCTGCCGCATCTCGGGCCACACCGCCCGGTGCCGCTGCGCGTACTCGGCCTTCCGGTCCGGCTTCACCCGCAGGCAGAAGCAGTATCGGGGCACTGTCCGTCCTTAGTGGACTCCGTGGCCGGACCGGGGCGGCGATCCGGTCCGGCCGCGGAAAACCGTCAGAAGTTGAACTTGTCGATGTTGTTCGCGTCGAACGTCGTCGGCGGGCCGAGGACGATCTCACCGCTCGCGCCGATCTTGTAGTCGCCGAGCTTGCCCGCCTTGAACGTTTCACCTTCCTTGCCGCTGATCTGGCCCGACTTGAGGGCGACACCCGCGTAGGCGGCGAGGTAGCCGATGTCGGCCGGGTTCCACAGCGCGAACTGCTTGACGGTGCCGTCCTTGACGAAGGCGCGCATCTGGTTCGGCGTGCCGAGCCCGGTCACCGCGACCTTGCCCTTGTAGCTGGACGAGCTGACGTAGCGCGCCGCGGCCGCGATGCCCACCGTCGTCGGCGAGACGATCACCTTGAGGTTCGGGAACGACTGCAGCAGGCCCTGGGCCTCCTGGAACGACTTCTGGTCGTCGTCGTTGCCGTAGGCGACCTTGTCCAGCTTGATGTTCGCGTACTCCGGCTTGGCCAGTTCCTTCTTCAGAACCTCGATCCACGCGTTCTGGTTGGTCGCGTTCGGCGTCGCGGACAGGACCGCGATCTCGCCGGAGCCGCCGGAGAGGTCCTTGGCCTGCTTGGCCAGTGCCTCGCCGATGCCCTGGGTGGTGGCCTGGTTGATGAAGACGTCGCGGCAGTCCTTGGCGGCGTCGGAGTCGAACGCGACGACCTTGATGCCGGCGCTGCGGGCCTGGTTGAGCGACGGGCACACGGCGTTCGGGTCGTTCGCGGCGATGCCGATGACGTCCTGCTGCTGCTGGATCAGCGTGTTGATGTAGCTGACCTGCGACGACGCGCTCGCGTCGTTCGGCCCGACGAGCTTGTACTCGCCCTTCAGCTCACCGAGGGCCGCCTTGCCGCCGCTGACCTCGATGTCGCTGTAGGGGTTGTTGAGCTGCTTGGGCAGGAAGGCCATCTTGACGCCTTCCTTGGCCGCGGCGCCGGGGTTCGCCGTGGCCGTGGACTGCTGCGCGCCGGAGCCGCCGCTGTCGTCCTTGGTGGTGCCGCCGCAGGCGGCCAGCACGAGCACCAGCCCGGCCGACACTGCGCCGGTGAGGAACCGTCGGGACATCTTCGTCACCTTTCTGGGGATACCGGAGCAGTCGCTCGACTCCGGCGCCGGAGCGCCGTACGGGCCGAGGACACGATGTTGGGCAGCAGGACCGACACGATGAGGAGCACGCCGGTCACGATGTTGAGCGCCTCGTTCGAGACGTCCTGCAGGCGCAGGGCGTTCTGCAGGGACGCCAGCAGGACCACTCCGGCGAGCACGCCGGGCAGCGTGCCCTTGCCGCCGAAGATGGACACGCCGCCGAGCAGCACGGCGGCCACGACGGCCAGCTCGAGGCCGAAGCCGTTGTCGGCGCGGGCGCTGGAGTAGCGCAGGGTCCACAGGATCCCGGCGAGCCCGGCGACGGCGCCGCTCACGACGTACAGCCAGAACTTGAGCCGTCCGGTGCGGATCCCGGCGAACCGGGCCGCCTGCTCGCCCGCGCCGGCCGCGAAGACGCCGCGCCCGATCGGGGTCGCGTGCAGCACGACCCCGAAGATCAGGGCCACCACGAGCAGCGGGACGAGCACGTTCGGGATCGGGCCGTCGCCGATCGTGCCGGTGACCCAGCCGGTGTAGGCCCGCGGGAAGTCGGCGACCGCGCCGTCGCCGAGCACGACGAACGCGAGCCCGCGGTACAGCGCGAGCGTGCCGATCGTGACGGCCAGCGACGGCAGCTTCAACACGGTGACGAAGAAGCCGTTCAGCGCGCCGAGGACCGCGCCGAGCGCGATGCAGAGCGGGATGATCGTCTCGATCGAGAGGCCCGCGTCCCACAGCGAGCCCATCACCGCCGACGTCAGCCCGAGCGTGCTCGCCACCGACAGGTCGATTTCGCCGGTCACGATGATGAACGTCATCGGCAGCGCGACCAGGGCGATCGGCAGCAGGTCGAGCAGCAGGAACGTGAAGTTGCGGCTGGTGCCGAAGTTCTCGACGGCACCCGAGGCGACGATCAGCACGATGACCGTCACCAGGACGACGGCGGCGTCCCAGCTGAGCAGCCGGCCGAACCGGCTCCCTTGGTCAGACATGGGAATCCCTCTTCTTCAGTGCTTTCGCGACCCGGACCGCGACCAGCCGGTCGGCCCCGATGGCCAGCAGGATCAGCGCGCCGACGATCGCCTGCTGCCAGAACTGGTTGATGTCGAGCACGGCCAGTGCGCTGCCGATGACCGTCAGCAGCAAGGCGCCGAGGCCCGCGCCCCAGACCGAGCCGCTGCCGCCGAACACCGCGACGCCGCCGACGACGGCCGCGGCGACCACGTTCAGCTCGTAGCCGGTGCCGGCGGCCGCGTCCACGGTGCCGAACCGGGCGGCGAACAGGACCCCGGCCAGGCCGGCCAGCGCACCGCTGACCAGGAACGCCGCGGTGGTGTTGCGGCCGACCCGGATGCCGGCCAGCTGCGCCGCCTGCGGGCTCGACCCCATCGCGTACAGCTCGCGCCCGGCCGGGTAGCTCCGCAGCACGATCCCGGCGACGACCAGGACCAGCAGCGCGATGAGCACCAGCCACGGCACGCCGAGCACCGACGCGGTGCCGAAGTCCAGGAAGGACGCCGGCAGCTTGTCGGCATTGATCTGCTGGCCACCCGCCCAGAAGAAGCTGACGCCGCGGAAGGCGTAGAGCGTGCCCAACGTGACGACCAGCGCGGGCACCTGGCCGAAGCGCACCAGCGAGCCGTTCACCAGCCCGCAGACCGCGCCGACGCCGAGGCCGACCAGCAGCGCGACGATCACCGGCAGGCCCGGGTTGTCGCGCATCAGCGAGCCGACGGCGAAGGCGGAGAGGCCGAGCACCGAGCCGACGGAGAGGTCGATGTTGCGGGTGATCATCACGATCGCCTGCCCGACGGCGAGCACCGCCAGGATCGCGGTCCCCAGCAGGATGTCGCGGATGCTCTGCCCGGACAGGAACCGGGAGTTCTGCGTCGCGGTGAACGCCACCAGGACGATCAGGGCGAGGACGATGCCGGACTCGCGGGCCTTGAACGCGTTCGCGGCCCACGACTGTCGCGTGTGGACGGCCGGTTCCCCGGTCACGGGGGCCTCCTTGGTGACGGTCATGCGGCGGCTCCCTGGCCCATCGCGGCGAACATGACGGCGTCTTCGGTCGCGTCGGCGCGCGGGAGCTCGGCGACGAGCCGGCCCTCGCGCATCACGAGCACCCGGTCGGCCATGCCGAGCACCTCCGGCAGCTCGGAGGAGACCATGACGATCGCGACGCCTTCGGCCGCGAGCGCCGACATCAGCCGGTGCACCTCGGCCTTCGTGCCGACGTCGATCCCGCGCGTCGGCTCGTCCACGATCAGCACCTTCGGCGCCATCGCGAGCCACTTGGCCAGCACGACCTTCTGCTGGTTGCCGCCCGAGAGCGTGCCGACGGGATCGCCGAGCCGGCGGTACTTGGTGCGCAGGCGCTCGGTCCAGTGCCGGGCCTCCTGCCGCTCGCTCGCCCCGGTCAGGAAGCCGAGCTTGGACAGGGCGCGGGACCGCGGCAGCGTCACGTTGCGCTCGATCGAGAGGTCCATGATCAGGCCCTGCTGACGCCGGTCTTCGGGGACCAGCGCCATCCCGGCGGCCATCGCGGCCCGCGACGAGTGCGCCTTGAGCTTCTTGCCGCCGATCTTCACGACCCCGGCGTCCCGTTCGTCCACTCCGAACACGGCTTGGACCACTTCGGAACGTCCGGACCCGACGAGCCCGGCGAACGCGACGATCTCCCCCGCGCGCACCGAGAAGGAGATGTCGCGGAAGACGCCTTCGCGGGCCAGGCCCTCCACCTCGAGGACGACCGCGCCGGGCTCGACGTCCTGTTTGGGGAACAGCGCGTCGAGGTCGCGCCCGACCATGCGCTTGACCATGTCGTCGACCGTGACGTCTTCGACGAGGTCGGTGGAGACGTGCTTGCCGTCGCGCATGATCGTGACGCGCTGGCAGAGCTCGGTGATCTCCTCGAAGCGGTGCGAGATGAACATGATCGCCGCGCCTTCTTCGCGCAACGCCCGTGCGACGCCGAACAGCCGGTCGACCTCGACGCGGCTCAGCGCGGCGGTCGGCTCGTCCATCACCAGCACGCGGGCGTCGGCGCTGAGCGCCTTGGCGATCTCCACGATCTGCTGGTCGGCGATCGACAGCCCGCGGGCCGGGCGGGCCGGGTCGATCCGGACGCCGAGGCGGGCGAAGAGCCGCTCGGCCTCGGCGCGGATCGCGGCCCGGTCGATGCGGCCGAGTCCCTTGCGCGGGTGGCGGCCCATCACGATGTTCTCCGCGACCGAAAGGTCCGGGAACAGCGTCGGTTCCTGGTAGATCACCGCGATGCCGGCGGCCTTCGCGTCGGCCGGCGAGCCGAACTCGACCGGCCGCCCGTCGAGCAGCAGCGTGCCGTCGTCAGGCTTGTGGACCCCGGCGAGCATCTTCACGATCGTCGACTTGCCGGCGCCGTTCTCGCCGACGAGGGCGTGGGCTTCGCCGGGGTACAGGCCGAAGCTCACCCCGGCGACCGCCGCGACCGCGCCGAACGACTTCGTCACGCCGCGCACCTCCAGCAGAGGCGGTCGGTCCGAGTCCTGCCGCGTCATCGCGACCTCCGGATTGAAAGGTTTCACAAATCTGGTGCGGTGACGCTACTATGCGAGCGAAGACCAAGTCAATGAATCCACCGAACCGTGGCCGAACGTCGTCAAGGCCGGACTGGTGGTGGCGATGTTACGTTTCAATGAGGGGGTTCCATGACGGTCCAGGAGTCCGGTGCCGAGCCGAAGTCGGCGGGCATGAAGGACGTCGCCGCGGCCGCGGGCGTCTCCCTCGGCACGGTGTCCAACGTGCTCAACCGGCCCGACCGCGTCAGCCCCGCCACCCGCGCGAAGGTCGAGACCGCGATGGCCGAGCTGCGGTTCGTCCGCAACGAGTCCGCGCGGCAGCTGCGGGCCGGGCGCAGCCGCGTGCTGGCGTACGTGATGCTCGACGGCAGCAACCCGTTCTTCACCGACGTCGCGGCCGGCATGGAAGACGCCGCGGACGCGGGCGACCTCTCGCTGTTCCTCTGCAACAGCGCCCACCAGCCCGCGCGCGAAGCGGCCTACCTCGGCCGCCTCGAACAGCAGCGGGTGCAGGGCATCCTCATCACGCCGGTCGACCCGGACGCCCCGCTGCTCGGCGAGATCGCGCACCGCGGGACGCCGGTGGTGGTCGTCGACCGGACCCCGGGCGGCACGACGCACTGCTCGGTCGCGGTCGACGACGTCTACGGCGGCGAGATCGCCGTGCGGCACCTGATCGAGCAGGGCCACGACCGCATCGCGTTCATCGGCAACCACACGACGGTCGGCCAGGTCCGCGACCGCCGGCTGGGCGCGTTGAAGGCGCTGCACGAGGCCGGGCTCGGCCCGGACCACCTGGTCGACCTGACGACGACGGCCCTGACGGTGGCGGACGGCCGCGGTGCGGGCGAACGCCTGGCGGGCCTCCCGGCGTCGATCCGCCCGACGGCGGCGTTCTGCGCCAACGACCTGGTGGCCCTGGGCCTGTTGCAGACGTGCGCGAACCTCCGCATGCGCGTCCCGGAGGACATGGCGATCGTGGGGTACGACGACATCGAGTTCGCGGCGGCGGCCGCGGTCCCGCTGACCTCGGTCCGCCAGCCCCGGCGCCGGCTCGGCCGGACGGCGGCCGAGCTGCTGCTGGCGGAGTCCGAACCGGACCACGAGCACCGGCAGGTCGTGTTCACCCCGGAGCTGGTGGTGCGCGCCTCGACTCTGCGCTGAGAGCCAACCAGCGCAGGTCGCCGCGAAGAATCAGGGAGCCAACGACTCCCCCGCGCCGCGCAGGGCCTGTTCGGCGCGCGCGAGCGCGCTCTCCGCGTCACGCAATGCGTTCAGCACCGCCGCGCTGTCTTGGTCGAGCGTCGCGAGGACCTCCCGTTCGAAGCGCTCGGCGTGGGGGTCACGCCAGGTCGCCATGAGCGAGCGCGCCGAGGCCCGGAACGTCCGGTGGTCGCGTTCGACCGCCGTGATCACCGCGGCCAGGAAGTTCACGGTTCCTCCGCCACATCGGCGGGCAGGACGTCGAGTCCCGCCTGCTTGGCCAGCCAGATGCGGTGGTACCCGTTGCGGACGGTGTACCGCCCGTCCGCGCTCCGGGAGAGCTTCACCGACGTGTCGCCGAAGAACGCTTCGTACACCCGCACGTAGGACGCCGGCGCACCGCCGAGGCCGGTGCGCACGTCCCGTTCGCGCATCGCCTCGAGACCCTCCCCGCCCCGCACCGCCGGGATGATCTCGGTCTGGAGCCGCAGCAAGCCGTCGCGCATCACCCGCATGCTCACCTTCTGGAAGTCGGCCGCGCTCCGCACCGACGAGTCGGAGTCGTCGATCAGGTCGAGGGGGACGAGCACGTGCCCGCCCGGGCCGAGCGGCGGCAGTGTGGCCGTGCGAGGAGGGGCCACGCCCCGCATCGCCGGACCGGAAACCCCGCCGGCGGCGGCCGGCACGCCGATCGGAGCCGGTGTCCGGCCGAGACACCGCGACACCGCCGTGTCGAACGCGGAGACCGCCCGGTCGACGGCCTGCCAGAACACCAGCAGCCGCGATCGTCCCTGCTCGGTGGTGCGTACCGCCGCGAGCAACCGGGGACCGGACCGCGCGCGCAGGTCCGCGACCGTCTGCTCGATCCGGCGACGCTGCTCCAGGCCGGTGTCGCGGTTCGTGGTCGCCTCCTCGACCTCACGCTGGGCCGCCGCCAGGGCGGCACCGTCCTCGGGATCGACCGCGGCGAGCCGGGCCCGGGCCGCCCGCAGTTTCCCCTCGAGCCGCGACACCGCGGCGTCGGCCGCTCGCGAGAGGTCGGCGCAGGCACGGTCGACGGCGTTCCGGTTCCGACCCAGCTCGCCGCCGTAGCGAAGCAGCGCGGCGGCGACCGGCGGCAACTCATCGGGATCCCCTTCGAACCGCATGGTCACCGATTCAGCAGGCGAGCCTGCGCCGCGAGCGTCTTCAGCGCCTGCGCGAGCTGTTCCAGCTCACGAGCGTCCTGGTCCAGTCGTTTGGCGATCTGGTCCGCCGCCGCCCGCGCCTTGTCGGCGGCACTTCCGTGGAACCGGTTGATGTTCCGCAGGGAGCTTCGGACCCGGTTGGCCTCCTGCTGGACGTGCTCGCGCGACTGGCCGAGCAGGTGCGCCGCGCGGTCGACTTCGTCCGGGTCGAACCCCTGGTAGCTCATCGGGTCTCCGTCCGCGCGGCCGCGGCGTCGGCCGCCGCCGCACGCCAGGTCTCGTCGGGTCGCGGGAACAGCCGCAGCGTTTCGGTCCGGTCGTCGTCCGGCTCGTGCAGGATCACGTAGTGCTCGCCGAGCTTCCCGGCCGCTCCGGTGCCCACCAGCCGCTGGGACGCGTCGACCGAACACTGGCCGACGACCCGGGCGCCGAACTGGCCCAGCCCGGCGTGCCCCAGGCGCCGGTCGACCGCCTCCACCGACTCGGTCAGCACAACCGTGTGTATTCCGTAGTCCGGGCCCTCCGCGAGGATGGTCAGCAAGTTCTCGCGAGGCGAACCCTCTTCGCTGTAGGTGTTCTCGTCCCCGAGAACCCGCGCCCGCTGCAGCGCGTTGAGCACGACGATGGTCCGCTCACCGCTGCGCTCTTCCTCGAGCCGCCGCCGCACCTCGGCCGCCAGGTCGGCCAGCGCGCCGGCGATCTTCCCGTGGCCCACGCACGTCGCGTTGTCCCCGATCTCGAGCACGTGCCGCAGCTTCTCGTGCTCCTCGTCGTCCTGACCGAGGCTCTCCAACCCGACGATCCGCAACGGATCGGCGGTGGACAGTCGCGCGGTGGCCAGGGCCACGGCCAGCGCGCCGACCGCGTGGCCCGCGTCCCGGTGCACGATCAGCAGGTTCGCCCCGCCCGCACGTCGCAGCCCGACCCCACCCGACCCCTTGATCGCCACGGGGAGGCCGAGGTGCAGCCAGAGCCGCTTCCCGTCGACCCGCGCCGTGCCGTCGACCAAGCTCTTGACCTGCTCGTCCTGGCTCACCTCCACCGGCTTGGTGCCGTCGAAGACCCGGGGCGTCCTGGTGAAGCCGTCGCGGATCGCCGCCACCCGGGCCTCGGCGATGGCCGCATCCCGCGCCGCGTCCTCCGTGTGCGCGACCTGGAACTCGACGTTGCTCTCGGGCCGGCCGCCGCCGTCGTTGAAGATCGCCTGACCCGGCCGGGTCAGGCGCGCCCCGGCCGCGTTCTCGTCGCTGAGGAACAAGCGCGAGTCCGTCTCGCTGGTCTTGAGCACGATCCGGACGGCGATCTGGTCGAGGGTTCCGCGCAGCAAGCCCATCGCGCCGTGCCCGCGCAGGGTCTGCGTGCCCAGGACCGTGTGCACGCCGAACGCGCGTCCCTGCCGCACGACGTGGTCGAGCAGCTGCGCGCATTCGTGGGCGATCCGGTCGTCCTCGGCGAACAGCACCTGGAACTCGTCGACCACGACGACGATCCGCGGCAACGGCTTTCCCGTGCGTTCGCGGTATTCGGTGAGACCGTCGGAGCCGGCGCCCTGCGGGCCCCTCAGCAGTTCGGCGCGCCGATCGATCTCGGCGCGCAGGTCGCGCAGGACCGACAGGCCGAAGTCGCGCTCGCTCTGGACGGCGACGACGCGCGCGTGCGGTAGCGCACCGTCGGCGTAGGGCTGGAATTCGACACCCTGCTTGAAGTCCAGCAGGTACAACTCGAGCTCGCGCGGGTCGTACCGGCGGATCGCGTTGACGATCAGTGTGTGGAACAACGTCGACTTGCCCGACCCCGGCAGGCCGCCGACCAGCACGTTCTGGGAGAGCTTGTGGCCGAGCCGCAGGTCGAGGACCTCGCGGCGGCCCTGCAGGCCCAGCGGGATGTCGACGCTCTTGGTCGTCTCGGCGCCGGTGCCCGGCTCGACCAGCGTGGCCGCGTCGATCTTGACCTCGGCCGCCGATTCGGTGGCCGCCGCGTAGCCTGCGACGATAGCGTTGGCCGCCTCGGGCGTGAACGACAGGGGAACGCACGGCACGCAGCGCACCGTCTCCCCGAGTTCCAAGGTCGCGTGCATCCGTCCTTCACCGCCCAGGACGAAAGCGTGCGGCCGGAGGGGCTGTGCGTTCATCCACGGCGCCGACGCCGGCGCGCCGCCCCGGTTCATCATCACCGGGTAGTGCCCGGGACCGTTGTCGAGCCAATAGCTGCCGGACTGCGCCTCGTCGGTGACCACGAGCACGGCGATGCCGAGGCGGGCGCCGCCCTCCACGATCTGGCGCAGCCGCTGGGCGGAGTCCTCGGAGAACGCCTGCGGGTAACCGGTCACCACGACCACGTGGTTCGGTTCGGCCAGCTGACCCGCCGCGGCGTTGTAGGCGTCGAGATCGGGAAACGTGTCCTTGAGCGCCCGCTGTTCCAGCTGCGCCATCCGGTCGCTGACCCGGCGCAGCGCGGCGGCGATGTCATCCGGCTCGGACCAGACGGCGTCACCGATGAGCTGCTTGCCGGTCTCGAGCAGTGACAGCAACGGCCCGGCGCTCTGGCCGCGGCCACGCGGATCGATCCAGGTCAGTGTCAGCCGCCCCGGGAGCGCCCTCGACATCTGGTCGAGCACGATCCCCGTCACGGCGCGGCAGGCTTGCTCGTACGGCATGTCCTTCTGGTCCGCCAGGAACACGATGCTCTGGTACACGTGGTCGACGTACGGCAGCCGGGCCCAGGCCTCGTCCGGCAACGGGTCGAACGTCCAGAGGTGGTGCGGAACGCGACGATCACCCAGTTCGGCGGCCACGACCGGGTCCGTCCGCCGGTAGGTGTCGAACTGCCGGACCGCTTCGGGCCACAACGCCGAGTGCCGGGCGACCGGGGACGTGAACGGACGGGCGAGTGGCCGCAGGGCACCGACCTCGTCCGTCCGCACGCTTTTCGCACGCTCTACGGCGATTCGCGCCGCCTCGACGTGTTCGTCCCAATGCCTCACCAACGACTCGGCTTCCTCCGCGATCAGCGAGGCGGGGTTGCCGATGATGAGCTTCTTCCACAGTGGACTGCGATGGTAATCGTTCCGGATGAGGATCAGGCTCTGCATCCCCTCAGTGCTGATTCCCAGCGAGGACAGCAGGCCCCCACTGCGGCCGAGCGAACCCTGCGGGAGTTCTTCACGCAAGATCGCCGCCCCCTCGCGCAGCTGCCGGTGGTTCGTCTCGGCCCGGCTGACCGCCGCCGCGAGCTCGTCCTCGGTCTGCGCGATCGCCACGAGAACGGAGTTGGGATCGGCGCCGTTGATGTCGCGGCCACCTTGGCTGCCTGCCCGCTTCTCGAGCAGCGGCCACACCGCATCGGGCGCGTTCAGCGCGATCGCCGACAGCAGCAACGAAAGCAGGTCGCCCACGTAGGTCCCGGTTTCCCGAGCCTGGCCGAGTTCGACGACGAACGGGCCGAGCTGCTCCGACGCCTCCAGCACCGACGGGGCTACTTCACGAACCCCGACCTCGGCCAGTTCCCGGCGGAGTCCGTCCGTCGAATCCGCTTCCGGCGTCCCCCGCAGATGCGGACTCACCCTGATCAAAAAGCACAACGCGAGGAGCAGAAACGAATTCCGATCGTCAAGCAGACCCTCGGACGACGCCAAACGAAGACGGAACTGGCGCGAAAGTCGTTCTTCGTCGTTGTCGCCCACCGACCGCAGCCGAGTGATCGCTCCGGCCAGTTCGTCGAGGACGAGCTCGGTCGTTTCCTCGGGCAGGAACGGAGAAACCCCCTGAGGCACGGCTGGGTCGCCGGAGCCGGTTCCGACACGGGCGATCGTGCTGATTTCCACGGGCAGAACCCCTCGACGCTCGACGGTGAATCACTCTGCCCAGACTGTTCGCACGATCACCGACCGGTGTTACGGATTCACCCGGGATAGTTGTTTTCCACGAAACCGGGACCGAGGAAAACGACCAACCCCGGGGATTTGCTGCAACATTTCTCGCGACGGATCCGATAGTGACACCGCGCGACCGGGTCCGGTCGCCGTGAGGCGAGGTGTGCGATGCAGTTCTGTTCCCGTTGTCACCGCCGGACTTCCGGCGTCGCGTGTTCGTGTTCGGAATCGAACGTGGCGGGAACCGCTGTCACGCGAGTACGGCCGCGGACCTCGGATGTCGCGCAACGAGCCGCTGCGCGGCGGTCCAACCGGACCGTCGCGTTGGTGGGAGTCTCGGTCGCCGCGGTGGTCGGGCTCGTGATCGCCGTTTCGGTGTCGGCGAACCCCGGACGCGGCAGCTCCTCGTCCGGTTACAACGCGGCCAGCGCGGGCAGCGCCGGGCGCGCCGGCTCCGGCTCGGGCGGCTACCAGCCGACCTACCAGACCTACGCTGGCTCGCCGACCACGGAAACCTCAGTGGCTCCGACCTTCTCGGGCGACGCACTGGAGCAGCTCCGGCAGTATGCGAACGCGGACCTCTCGTCGGTCCGGGCCACGTTGGAGGACCACTGGGTCGCGCAGCTGAGCTCCAAGAAGGTCGGGATGCCGGCGGACGGGATCGTCTACGACGCGCCCGCGATCCTGCAGGATCACCTCACCCTCAGGAACCGCTACGCCTCGGTCCGGCTCATCTGGACCCAGGATTGGCGGAGCTTCAAATACCCGGACTTCTGGGTCACCGTGCAGGACCAGGCGTTCGCGACCGCCGACGACGCGAACGCGTGGTGTGACGGCCAGGGCCTGCCGAAGGACGATTGCTACGCGAAGCGGCTGCGGTCCACCGGCGGCTACGAGGGGAACACGAAGGTCCGATGACGCGGACCAGGCTCCTGCTCGCGGCCGCGGTCGTGGGCGGACTTTTCGCGGCCGCCATCTCCGACCCTGCGGCCGGTCCGGACTCCGGCGGCGGGGCCTCGGCGCCGGAAGCCGCCGGCGCGGGCAAGACCAGAACGTGCGAAGCGGTCGTGGCCGCACTCCCGGTGCGTCGTCTGCTCGCGCAGTTGCTTGTCGTCGGGGTGGACGCCGGCGATGTCGAGACCACCGCTCGGCTGGTGCGCACCGAGCAGGTCGGGGGGATCTTCCTCGGCGGCAACGCCACGGCGATGCTCCGCGACGACGCCGTGGCCCGGATCCAAGCCGGCGCGGAGCTGCCGGTCTCGGTCGCCGTCGACGACGAAGGGGGCCGCGTCCAGCGAATCGACGCGCTCGACGGCGAGCTGCCGAGTGCGCGAGCCGTCGCCGCGACCTCGACCCCGCGCCAGGTCCACGACCTCGGCGTCCGGCGGGCCCACGCGCTGCGGGCACGAGGTGTGACCGTCGACTACGCACCGGTGCTCGACGTCAGTGAACAACCGGATCACGCCGTCATCGGTGACCGGTCCTACAGCGCCGACCCGAGAACCGTTACCACCTACGCCTACGCGTTCGCGGCGGGCTTGCGCGAGGGTGGGGTGACGCCGGTCTTCAAGCACTTCCCGGGACACGGTCACGCTCGCGGCGATTCGCACCGGGTGCTGCCGGAGACCCCGCCGCTCGACCGGCTCACGACCACCGACCTGGTCCCCTACGACGGCCTCGCGGCGTTCGGCGCCGCCGGCGTCATGGTCGGTCACCTGTCGGTCCCGGGACTCACCGCCGGAAGACCCGCTTCGCTCAGCCCCGAGGCCTACCGGCTGCTCCGGACCACTTACCACTTCGCCGGTCCGGCGGTCACCGACGACCTCGGTGCCATGCGGGCGATCACCGTCGACCATCCCTTGCCCGAGGCGGCACTGCTGGCGCTCCAAGCGGGTGCCGACCAGGTCCTGTGGTCGTCCGGCGGGCACGTCGAGGACGTCCTGAACCGGCTGCGGGCCGCGCTGGGATCCGGTGAGCTGAGCGCCGGCCGCGTGCGGGAAGCCGCACTCCGGGTGCTTCCGGCCAAAGGGGCATGTCGAGCCTGACGCGGACCGCGAAACGCTCCCGGGTGGTGCGCGCCTCGACTCTGCGCTGAGAGCCAACCCTTTGATCGCTTGTGACGTCTAAGCCGTGAGAAGCGATTACCGAGGTGGGACACCGAGCACGGAGGTCGTCGATGGCCGAGGCCAAGCCGCGTCTGACGCGGCGCGGGTTCCTCGCCGCGGGCGGGGCCGCGCTGCTCGGGGTGGCCGCCGTCGGGACCGTGGCCGGGTCGGCCGGGCTCGGTGAGCCGGACCCGGATGCCGTGCGGCTGGGCGATTTCTGGTTGTTCGGGCGGTATGAGGACGGCTGCGCGGACCTCGAGTTCGACGAGATCGACCTCTCGCCGGTGCAGCTCCCCCACTGCGTGACGCCGCTTTCGTGGACCGGCTGGCAGCCGCCGTCGTGGCAGGACCGGTGGATCTACCGCAAGCACTTCACCGTGACCGCGGCGATGACCGCCGAACGCGTACGGGCCCGCTTCGACGGCGTCATGACGAACGCGGACGTTTACCTCAACGGCGGGCTCGTCGCGACCCACGAAGGCGGTTACCTGCCCTTCGAGGTCGAGCTGCCGCAGGTCATCGTGGGCGACAACGTCCTCGCCGTGGTCGTCGACGGGCGCTGGCAGCTCGACGTCCCGCCCAACCTGCCCGGCTCCGGCCCGTCGGCGATCGACTTCTACCAGCCGGCCGGCATCTACCGGCCCGCCTCGATCGGCACCGTGCCGCGGACGCGGCTGGCCGACGTCTTCGCCCGCCCGGTCGACGTCCTGGGTCCCGGCCGGTCCCTGCACCTGACGTGCGAACTGGACACGACGGTCGCGCTCGGCGAGCCGCTGCAGGTGACGGCGTCGGTGCGGCAGGCCGGCCGGGAGCTCGCCCGCGGCGGGACCACCGCCGCGCCGATGCCGGTCGGCACCAGGACCGTCGAGTTCGACGTCGGCGGCCTCGGCGCGGTCCGGCTGTGGGACGTCGAGGACCCGGCGCTCTGCGACGTCGTCGTCAGCGTCCGGTCCGGGCCGCGGGCGCTCGACCAGCAGGTCGTGCGGGTCGGGTTCCGCGAAGCGAAGTTCACCCCGGACGGCTTCTTCCTCAACGGGCGGCGGCTCAAGCTGGTCGGCCTCAACCGCCACCAGTGGTACCCCTTCGCGGGCGGGGCGATGCCGGACCGCGTCCAACGCCGGGACGCCGAGATCCTGCGTCGCGAGCTGAACTGCACGATGGTCCGCTGCTCGCACTACCCGCAGTCGAGCGCGTTCCTCGACGCGTGCGACGAGCTGGGCCTGCTGGTCTGGGAGGAGATCCCCGGCTGGGGCCGGATCGGGGACGCCGCCTGGCAGCAGCAGAACTTCCGGGACGTCTCGGGGATGATCATCCGGGACCGCAACCACCCGAGCATCATCGTGTGGGGCACCCGCGTGAACGAGGCCAACGGCACGACGGTGATGTACGACCGGACCGGGAAGCTCGCGCGGAAGCTCGACCCGTCGCGGCCCACGAGCGGCGCGCTGGCCACCACCACCGGCGCCCGGTACGCCGGCAGCGACGTCGAGATCCTGGCGTACAACGACTACACGGCTCGTCGCGGCGCGCCCTTTCAGCTGCGCCCGCCGCGCGCCGGGGTCCCGTACCTGGTCACGGAGACGATCGGCACCATCGCCGGGGTTCGCGCGTACCGCCGGATCGACCCGCCGGCGACCCAGCAGCTGCAGGCCGAGCTGCACGCGAAGGCCCACGACCTGGCCGCCGCCGACGACCGCTACTGCGGGCTGCTCGCGTGGTGCGCGTTCGACTACCCGTCGGGCTGGCAGCGCTCGGTCGGCGGATCGAAGTACGCCGGGGTGTCCGACTTCTTCCGGATCCCCAAGCCCGCGGCGGCGTTCTACGCGTCGCAGGGTGACCCGCGGGTGCGGGCCGTCGTCGAGCCGGGGTTCGCCTGGGACTTCACCGCGTCGCCGGCCGGACCGGGACGGGCCGTGACGATCTGGTCGAACTGCGACCGGCTCCTGCTGTTCCTCGACGATCAGCCCGCCGGTGAGGCGCGGAGCCGTCGCGCGGAGCTCCCGCACCTGAAGCACCCGCCGTTCGCCGTCGACCTGACGGTGCCGCGCGGGCGGCGACCCCAGCTGCGCATCGACGGTTACGTGGGCGACCGGCTGGTGGTGTCGCGCCGCTTCAGCGGCGACCGGACCCGCGACGTGCTGGGCTGCGTCCCGGACGACACCCAGCTGCGCGCCGACGGCGGCGACGCGACCCGGGTCGTGGTGTCCGCTTTGGACCGTTTCGGCACGCTGCGCGCGGGGGCGACCGGCAAGGTGACGCTGACGCTGACCGGCCCGGGCGAGCTGGTGGGCGACCCCACGTTGGACCTGGGAGCGACGGGCGGCGCGGCGGCGGTGTGGCTGCGCCCGTTCGCGGGCCCACCGGGAACGCTGACGCTGACCGCCCGCCACGACACGCTGGGCACGGCGACCGCGACGGTGACCACGACCGCCAGCGGCTCCGAAGGCGGCGCGCGGTCGTGACGGGCCATGTTCGCGGGGTGGTGGTTTCGATCTTCGCCAGCTCGCCGACCCCGCCCGCGACGTCACCCCTCGCCGGTGAGAACTTCCGCCAAGACGGCCGCCTGGCTGATCGCCGGGAACCCGCTCGCCGTCAGCAGCGTGACCGGTCCCCCGGCCGCCAGCTCGCGCAGCCGCGCCAGGGCCGCCGCGCGGTCGGGCTCGCGCAGCTCTGCCCGGTAGCGCTCGGCGAACTCCGCGAACCGCGAAGGATCGTGGCCGTACCACGTGCGCAGCTCGTCGGATGGCGCCAGGCCGCGGTACCAGCCGTCCAGGACCACGGCCGTGCGGGCGGTACCGCGCGGCCAGAGCCGCTCCACGAGCACGCGGACGCCGTCGGCGGGCCCGGCCGGGTCGGCCACGCGCGCCACCCGGACGACCGTCGGCTGCATGCGCGCATTCTGCGGTGCGTCCGCGCGGGCCGCCACTCCGGAAAGCGAGGCCGCCGGTGCGCAACCGCGTGACCCCCGCCGGCGACCTCGTCGACATCCCGCTGCGCGGCGCCTGGACCGGCAACCGGGGCGTCCTGCACCGCGGCCACGAGATCGTCCGCTTCCACGGCGGCGACCTGTGGATCACCTGCGCACTCACGTTCAAGAACCGGTGGCGCGAGCAGTGGCTCCCCCACCACTACACCCACCTGTACTTCCACGACGAGGCCGTCTCGTTCGCCGCCGGGCACCGGCCCTGCGGCGAGTGCCGCCGGCCCGCCTATGACGCTTACCGTGACGCCTGGCCCGGCACGCCTTCGGCGACCGCGATGAACCGGCGGCTGCACTCCGAGCGACTGGTCCGCGGCACCCACGCGAGACGCCTCCACGAACGGGACTGGGCCGATCTCCCGGACGGCGTCTTCGTGCTGCGCGGCGAGCACCCCGAACTCAAGGTCGACGGGCACCTCACCGCCTGGACGACGGCGGGTTACGGCCGGAAACAGCAGCTGCCCACGGCAGGAACCGTCCCGGTGCTGACCCCGCCCGCCACGATCGCCGTCCTGCGCGCCGGCTACCCCGTGCAGATCGACGACAGCGCCCGCTGAGCGGTCTGCCGTGGCTTGCGCACCGCCGTGGTGCGGCCGAGACTGCCGGGATGGATCAGCACCTCGTCGACCGCGCCCGGCAGCACTCGCTCGGCGATCTGCTTCGCCGGACCGCCTTGCGGCTGCCGGACAAGCTCGCCGTCGTCGACGGGAGCGCGAAGCTCACCTTCGCCGAGTTCGAGGCCGCCGCCAACCGCTGTGCCCACGCCCTCGCCGCCCGCGGCCTGCGCAAGGGTGACCGGCTCGCGCTGCTGAGCCACAACTGCTTCCAGTACGGCGTTCTCGCGTTCGCCACCGCCAAGCTCGGCGTCCTCCTCGTGCCGGTCAACTTCATGCTCGGCGCCGACGAGATCGCCTACATCCTCCGCCACGCCGAGGTCACGGCGTTCGTCGCCGAAGACGCTCTCGAACCGACCGCCGCCAAGGCCCTCGAGCTGGCGGACCTGGGCGACGTCGTCCGCGGCCGCATCCCGAAGAGCGGCGGCGGTGCGTGGGAGGACATCAGCCCCTGGCTGTCCGAAGGGGACGACACCGCACCTGACGTCCTCGTCGCCGACGACGACCCGCTGCGGATCATGTACACCTCGGGCACCGAGTCGCGGCCCAAGGGTGTGCTCCTGTCGAGCCGGTCGCTCATCGCGCAGTACGTCTCGTGCGTCATCGACGGCGGCATGAGCGCCGACGACGTCGAGGTGCACTCGCTGCCGCTCTACCACTGCGCCCAGCTGGACTGCTTCTTCTCCGTCGACGTCTACCTCGGCGCGACCAGCGTGATCCTGCCCGGTCCGGAGCCCGCCGCGCTGCTCGCCGCCGTCGAGCGCGAGCGCGCGACGAAGCTGTTCGCGCCGCCGACGGTGTGGATCTCCCTGCTGCGCCACGAAAACTTCGACCGCACCGACCTGTCCAGCCTGCGCAAGGGGTACTACGGCGCGTCCGCGATGCCGGTCGAGGTCCTGCGCGAGCTGCGCCGCCGCCTGCCCGGCGTCGAGCTGTGGAACTTCTACGGCCAGACGGAGATGGCGCCGCTGGCCACAATCCTGCGCCCGCACGAACAGCTCGACCGCGCCGGCTCGGCGGGACGGCCCTCGCTCAACGTCGAGACGCGCATCGTCGACGACGAGGACAACCCCGTGGCGCCGGGCGAGATCGGCGAGATCGTGCACCGCGGTCCGCACGCGACCCTCGGCTACTACCGCGACGACGCCAAGACAGCCGAGGCATTCCGCGCCGGCTGGTTCCACTCGGGCGACCTCGGCGTCGTCGACGACGACGGTTACCTGTCCGTCGTGGACCGCAAGAAGGACATGATCAAGACCGGAGGCGAGAACGTCGCGAGCCGCGAGGTCGAAGAAGCGTTGTACCTGCTCGACGGCGTCGCCGAGGTCGCCGTCTTCGGGATCGGCCATCCACACTGGATCGAAGCGGTGACGGCGGCCGTCGTGCCCCGCGAAGGCGTCGTTCTCGACGCTGCGCAAGTGATCGACCACGCAAAGGCACACCTCGCCGGTTACAAATGTCCCAAGTACGTCGTGTTCACGGACCGGCTTCCCAAGAATCCCAGCGGAAAGATCGTGAAGCGCGAATTGCGGGAACGACACAAAGGACTCGCGACCGAGGCCTGAGCCACCGAAAACTCCTTGCGTGGCACGGAGGACCACGGATACCGTCGGCTCACCGCCACCGCTTTCCGAGGAACGCGGGACGTGCGTCCCACCAGGGCCGACCGGCCCGGAAACGAGTTGGCCAAAAGCCATGGCGCGGCGCGTCCGTCGGGTCTAGTAATGAGGCCGTTCCTCGTTCCCGAACCCCGAAAGGATCCTCTCGTGTCCGTTTTCCTCGCCGTTCTGCTCGCCCTGGGCGCCGGGCTGTTCGTCGGCAGCCGCGTCCACAGCGCCCGCGAGGCCCGCGCCAACTACTCCGCCTACCGGGCCCGCACCGCCAAGGGGTTCGGGGAGATGATCCGGTCCGGGGTTTCGGCCCTGCTCGCGGTGGCCGGCGCGCTCGTGCTCCTCTTCATCCTCCTCAACGTGCTCCAGCAGGCCTGACGCGGAACCCGACTCATGGCGGGTTGTTGCCGCCCCGGTGGCGGCGGAAGCTTTCTCCTGGCCCCGACGGGCGGGGCCGGGAAAGGACTCCCCCCATGAGATCGAGGGTGCTTTCTGCTGCGCTCAGTGTGGCCGTGGGCCTGCTGGGCACAGTCGTCGCCGCCGCGCCGGCCGAGGCCGCCGCGGTCTGCGGTGACCAGGTCGTCGGCAACGGCGGGTTCGAGAGCGGTACCGCCCCGTGGACCCAGACCAGTGGCGTGATCTCCGCCGCCACCACGGCGGAGCCCGCGCACGGCGGGACGATGGACGCCTGGCTGGACGGCTACGGCAGCACGCACACCGACACCCTGTCCCAGGCGCTGGCCCTCCCGGCCGGCTGCGCTTCGGCGTCGCTGTCGTGGTGGGCGCACGTCGACACCAAGGAGACGACGACCTCCACCGCCTACGACAAGCTGACGGTGCAGGCGGGTTCCGACACCCTCGCGAGCTACTCGAACCTCGACAAGAACACCGGGTACGTCCAGCGCACCGTCGACGTGTCGCGCTACCTGGGCCAGACCGTCACCCTCAAGATCACCGGCGCCGAGGACTCGAGCCTCGCGACCAACTTCCTCCTCGACGACTTCTCGCTGACCACGACGGGCACGAGCAACCCGCAGTCGCCGGTCGTGACCTCGCCGGGCGCCCAGTCCAGCGCCGTCGGCCAGGCCGTGTCGGTGCAGGTCCAGGCCACCGACCCGCAGAACGACGCCCTGACCTACACCGCGACCGGGCTGCCCGCCGGGCTGGCGATCGGCGCGAGCACGGGCAAGATCACCGGCACCCCGACCACCGCCGGGACGTCGTCGGTGACCGTGACGGCCAAGGACCCGGCCGGCAACAGCGGCAGCGCCACGTTCGCCTGGACGATCACGACGGCGCCCGCGGACTCGACGCGCACGCCGATCAACCCCGCCTACACGGTGAACCTGACGTCGGACAGCGCCGGCACCACGTGGACCGGCCACCAGAGCGTGAGCTTCACCAACGGCTCGGCGTCCACGCTGCCCGAGGTCTACCTGCGGCTGTGGGACAACTACCACGGCAGCTGCCCGACGACGCCGATCACGGTCACGAACGTCACCGGCGGCACGGCGTCGGCGCTGAGCGTCAACTGCACCGCCATGAAGGTCACGCTGCCGAGCCCGCTGGCCCAGGGCCAGTCGGCGACCATCGGCTTCGACCTGAGCATCGTCGTGCCCAGCGGCGCCGACCGGTTCGGCCACGACGGCGCGTACAACATGATCGGCAACGCGCTGCCGGTGCTCGCGGTCCGCGACGGCGCGGGCTGGCACCTCGACCCCTACACCAACAACGGCGAGTCGTTCTACACCGTGATCGGCGACTTCGACGTCACGCTCGTGCACCCGACGTCGCTGCTGACCCCGGCCACCGGCTCGTCGACCGAGACGACCAGCGGCACCACGACCACCACGCACGCGACCGCGTCGAAGGTGCGTGACTTCGCGTGGGCTTCGGGGCCGTTCGCGAAGATCACCACGACGTCCGGCAAGGGCGTGCGGGTCAACGTGTACTCGGTCAGCGGGATCTCCACCAGCAGCGCCAACCAGATGCTGAGCCTGGCCGCCGACTCCATCGACGTCCACTCGGGCCGCTTCGGCGACTACCCGTACGGCGAGGTGGACGTGGTGCTGGACAACAACTTCTGGTTCGGCGGCATGGAGTACCCGGGCTTCGTGCTCGACCTCGTGTCGACCACGGCGCTCCCGCACGAGCTGGCGCACCAGTGGTTCTACGGGATCGTCGGCGACGACGAGTACAACTCACCGTGGCTCGACGAGAGCTTCACCGACTACGCCACCGACCTCTACCGCGGGATCACCGGCAGCGGCTGCGGCATCACCTGGCAGTCGAGCGCGGAGAAGCTGACCAACTCGATGGCCTACTGGGACGCGCATTCGTCCCGGTACTCGACGGTCGTCTACAACTACGGCAAGTGCACGCTGCACGACCTGCGGCGGACGATCGGCGACACGGCGATGGCGAACCTGCTGAAGTCGTACGCGCAGTCGCACTGGTACGGCGTGTCGACGACAGCCGAGTTCAAGGCGGCGGCGCAGGCGGCGGCCGGGTCGACCGACCTGACCTCGTTCTGGGCCTCGCACCGGGTCGAGGGCTAAACCGGTTGGTTCCCCGCCCCTGCGTCCGGCACGCTGGGCGCATGGGCGGGGAACGACTCTTCTGCGACATCGCGCTGGCCGCGCGGATCGAACGTGCCGAAGCGCGGCTGACGGCGGAAAGCAGCGACGCCGCGCGGAAGCGCCGCGGTGACACGGTGGGTTTCGCGCGGCCGCTCGCCGGGGGTGTCGCCAGCTTCGCCGAAGCAGACTCGCCGTTCAACAAGATCATCGGGCTCGGCTTCGACGGCCTGCCGGACGCACTCGACGAGGTCGAAGCCGCGTTCGCCGAGCTGGGCGCGCCGGTGCAGGTCGAGCTGTGCGAGCTGGCCGACTCCGCGCTGGGCGTGTTCTTCACCGAGCGCGGCTACCGGCTGGAGTCGTTCGAGAACGTGCTGGGCCGGCGGCCGGGCGGCTCCGACGTCCCCGGCGACGTCCGGCTCAGCCGCGACGACGAGCTGGAGCGGTGGCTGTCCGAGGTCGCCGACGCCGTCGCGGTGGCCGACACCGAAGGCCTGCCGTCGCACGAGGAGTTCCCGCGCGAGACCGTCGTCAACGCGATGCGGGACATGGCCGGGGTGACCCGGTACGCCGCGTGGCGCGGCGGCGAGTTCGCCGGCGGCGCGAGCTTCCGCGTCACCGACGGGATCGCGCAGTTCACCGGCGCGGCGACCGTGCCGGCCCACCGCCGTCGCGGGGTGCAGACGGCGCTCCTGCGCGCCCGGCTCGCGGCGGCGGCCGAGGCCGGCTGCGACGTCGCCGTCGTCACGACGCAACCGGGCTCGAAGTCGCACGAGAACGTGCAGCGGCAGGGCTTCGACCTGCTCTACGCGCGGGCGATCCTGGTGAAGGGGACCTCGGCGACCAGCTCCTCCGGGGCGGAGAGCCGCCAGGCCTCGTAGATCAGCTCGGCGACCTCGTCGGGCTCGACGCCGTCGAGGTACACGACGACCCAGCCGAAGCCGCCCGCGGTGAACTGCACCTCGAAGACGTCGGGGCGTTCGGAGACCAGGGCGAGCTGCTCGGAGATCGTCTGCTTCAGGCCGAGGGTCCGCGTCCGCGGCCAGTAGTACCCGAACCGCTTGCCGCGCACGCTGAACGACGAGTAGTCGCGGGCCTCGGACCGTTCGACGTCCGCCAGCTCGCCGAGCACCCGTTCGAAGTCCTGCACCGGCCCACCGTAGCGCGCCGGTAGCGTGCGGGACATGACCGTGCCCATGGCCCGCCTCACCGGGCACTCCGTCACCGAGTGGCGTCCGATGGCCGGAGATCTCCGCGAAGCCGTGCTCGACGACGGCCGCGTGGTCGTGGTCAAGCGCGGGCACGGACCGGGCGCGATCGCGGCCGAGGCGGCGGGCCTGCGCTGGCTGGCTTCGGCCAAGGCGGTTCCGGTGCCGTCGGTGGCCGGCCACGACGAGAACCTGCTGGTCGTCGAGCGCGTCACGGCGGGCCGGTCTTCGGCGCCGGCGGCCGAACGGCTCGGGCGCGGCTTGGCTCGGCTGCACGCGGCCGGGGCGCCGGCGTTCGGCGCCGCTCCCCCGGGCGGGCCCGCCGACGCGTGGATCGGCCGGGCGCCGATGGCGAACGTGCCCGGCGAGGACTGGGCGTCCTGGTACGCGGCGCACCGCGTGCTGCCCTACGTCCGGCGGGCGTTCGACGCGGGGACCTTCGACACGGACGACGTGACGCTGTTCGAGCGCGCGTGCGAGCGCATCCCGGCCTCGGCCGAGCCCCCGGCGCGGCTGCACGGCGACCTGTGGACCGGCAACGTCCTGTGGGACGGCCGCGAGGCGTGGCTGATCGACCCGGCCGCCCACGGCGGGCACCGCGAGACGGACCTGGCCATGCTGCACCTGTTCGGCTGCCCGCACCTCGGCAGCGTGCTGGGCGCGTACGAGGAGGTCACGCCCCTGGCCGACGGCTGGGCCGGGCGGATCGGGCTGCACCAGCTGTTCCCGCTGCTCGTGCACACCGTCCTGTTCGGACGGTCGTACGCCGGGCAGGCGGTGGCCGCGGCGAGCACGTTCTAGCAGTGCTGGAGCATGCTTTCCAGCGCCGTCTTCTCCGGGACGGTGATCGTGAGGCCGTAGTTGCTCTTGACCACGATCCAGTCGGTGGCGTAGGTGCACCAGTAGGAGACCAGCGGCGGCTTCCACTGGTCCGGGGCCTTGTCGCTCTTCTGCTCGTTGAGGTTGTCGGTGACCGCGTGCAGCTGCGGGCGGATCAGGTCGTTCGCGAACTGCTCGCGGCGCTCCTGGGTCCAGGACTTCGCGCCGCTCACCCAGGCCTGGCCGAGGGGCACCATGTGGTCGATGTCCACATCGGACGCCTTCGTCCAGGTCTCGCCGTCGTAGGCGCTGACCCAGGTCCCGGACTTGGCGGCGCACTGCGCGTCGGTCTTGACGTCCTTGCCGTCGCGCTTGAGGACCTGCTCGCGGGTGTCGCAGGCACCGTCGACCTTGTCCCAGTGCGGGAACTTCTCGCGGCTGTAGCCGTCCATGGTGCCGCGCACGGCGACCTTGAGCTGCCCCAGCTGCGTCCGCGCTTCGGCGGGCGCGATCGGCGGTGCGGCGGCGGTCCCGGTCCCGGCGGGCTGGGTGCCCGACGCCAGTCCGTCGGGCACCTTGCAGCCGGTGAGGGACGCGCCCGCGAGGACGGCCAGCAGGACGAGCGCTCGGGTGCGCGGCATCGTGAACCCCTTTCACGTCTGCCGGGAGGTGCCCAGGAGATGCGGCCGCGAAACGGTGCAGATGGCCTAGTTGGCGCGAAATTCACGAGCCATGGAAGACCTGCGCCACGAAAACGGCGGCGATCACGCCCACGGTGACGAGCAGGGTCAGCACGAAGACCAGGCCCCAGGGCACCTGCCGGATCGGTCGCTGACGCGGGAAGACGGAATGGCCACGCGGAGCGGGGATCCTCGGCCCGGCCTCATCCTCGACGACGGCCGGCGCCGGCTCGGGCGGCGGCGGCAGCGGCAGGACGGCGGGCAGCTGGGGCACTCGCTCCCGCGCCACGACGCGGGCGGGAAAGCCATCGGCGAGCAGCGCGGCCCGCGGCGGAGCGAGGTGGGCGAGGGAGAGGGCGTAGCAGGCGTCGAGGACGTCGTCGGCCGACCAGACGGTCCGCCACCGGTTGTGCTGGCCGATGATCCGCCGGAGGCCGCGAGGGTCGGCGAGGACGACGGCCACCCCGGGGACGGAGTCGGTGCCGAGCCAGGGTGGGGCCGGCGGGCCGGGGATCGGTTCGTGCCCGGCTCGACGCCGGTCGGGCCCGCTCGTGTTCGGCTCGTCCAGGTCACCCGGTTGCGCCCCACGCCAGTCCGCGTCTCCCTCCGGCAAACGCTGCTCCGGCACCGTGATCGCCCCCGGCCGCGACGAACCCTCCGCCGGATCATCCCCCGCCGGCTCCGCCAGCCGATCCCGCGTCTCCGCCACCGACGGCACCACCGCGACCAGCCCCGTCACATACCGCCCACCGTCGTGCGCGGCCAATGCTCCCTTCGCCGCCTCCACTCCGGCCCCCGCTCGCTCGCCGGGGTCCCAGGCGCTCTCCGCCCCCGGTGAGTGGGCCGCGATCACCACCACCCCCGTCCGGGTGAACACCAGCGCGTCCACGAAGCGGGGGCCCAGCCGGCTCGGGACGGTGATGCCGGTCAGTGCCAGACCCGTCAGGTGGTCCGGCCCCGGACCCCAGGAACGCAGCAGCCCCACGAGGTGCGTCGCCGCCGCGGGCAGGCGCCACTCCTCGCCGGTGCGCTGGAAAGCCACGAGCACCGCCGGTCACTCCTCCCACGAGTAGAGCTCCCTCGACGGTAGGAGCCGGACCGGCCGACCCCCAGCAGCCGAACGAGTGGTCGAACGCCACCCTGCGTAGCCGGGGCATGCTGGAGCGGCATCCACATCGCACGAGGGAGACCCCGATGCCCCCAGCCGCCTACCAGGGCCGCGCGCTCGACGTCGACCGGCCGTTCTACCGGCGCCTCGCCGAGGACGACGCCCGCGAGCTCGTCGACGCGTTCGAGGTCCCGATCCGCTCGGGCCGCGCCTGGCGGGTGCCGAAAGGCCACCTCTGCCGGCTCGTCACCGTCGAAGGCCCGCAGGTCGGCGACCTCAACCTGTGGAACGCCGCGGACCCCCGCGAACGCTTCTGGGCCGCGCGCACCCGGCAGCTCCAGCGCGCCCACGTCAGCACCTTCGACCGGCTCTGGTCGACGCTGCCCTTCCTCCGCCCGCTCGCGACGATCACCGCCGACACCCTCGAAGACCACGGCGAAGACGCGGACGGCGGCCGCGTGCACGACCTGCTCGGCACCCGCTGCGACCCGTACGTCAACCGGATGCTCACCGGCGACGACTTCGACTTCCACTGCCACTCGAACCTCGTGCGCGCGGTCGCGCCGTTCGGTCTCACCGAGTTCGACGTGCACGACGTCCTGAACGTCTTCCAGTGCACCGGGCTCAACGACGAGGACCGCTACTTCATGAAGACCTGTCCCGCGCGCCCGGGCGACCACTTCGAGTTCTTCGCCGAGCTGGACCTGCTGTGCGCACTGTCCACCTGCCCGGGCGGCGACCTCTCGATCCCGCTGTGGGGGCCGGGCGCCCGCGACCCGATCGACGTCTGCCACCCGATCGGCGTCGAGGTGTACAAACCCCGCTCCGAACTGCTGGAAGGCTGGCGCGAGCCGGAGCGCGCGGCCTACCGGGGCCTGCACGGCGCGCGGCTGCCGGAGTGGGCCGACCTACCCGATCGGACGGGTCGGACCGCCGGGACCGCGAGGTAGCCTGGCCGGAAGTCAACGCCGACGCGTCATCGGGAGTGCCCGTGGTCCTCACTCGCCGGCCCTCGCCCTCCCGGGTGGCCGACGACGGCGCCTGGCCGGACACCGGGCTGACCCAGCCGGCCGGGTGCTCCGACATCCCGCCCGCGGACCTCACCATCGCCAAGTTCCACGCACCGGAGATCATGTTCGGCGACGCGACGGAGTCCATCACGTTGTAGTCCTTGGGGTTGGACTCGACCTGGTCGTGGAGCACCGGGTCGAGGCCGTGGTACTTCAGCGACTCGAAGATGCGCGCCCGGGCCCGGCAGCGCCCGCGGCATCGGGTGGAACTCCTTGAGCGGGAACGGCTTGATCAGTTCGTCGACCTGCATGCGGTGTCCCTTCACGAACGGGCGAGGTGTGCGGCCGACGGTATTTCCCTTGTCACAAAAGCGAAACAGCTCACCTCGGAAACCGCCCGGACGGGCCGGGCGGCCACCTGCCCGATCGGAGAGGTTCTCCCCGCGCCCGGTCCGTGTGATGATGGAAGGCCGGGGACGCCGAGCGGCTCGACGAGGAGTGCGAGTGGACCTGCGGACCGAGATCGCGCAGTCGTGGCGGCGGGCGGAGCTTTCCGGGCTCTCGCCTGCCTCGTCCGTCGAGCGGCTGAACGTCGCCGACGTCGACCGCCGCAGCCGGCTGCTGCGGGCGGCGTCCCCGGTGCTCGACGAGCTGGCCCGGCAGCTGGCCGGCACCCGGTTCTGCGTCGTGCTCGCCGACGACGAGTGCCGGATCGTGGCCCGGCGGTTCTCCGAGCGGTCGGTCGAGCTGGCGCTGGAGAACATCAGTGCGGTCCCCGGCTGCCAGTTCCTGGAGGAGCGGACCGGGACGAACTCGCTCGCGACGCCCTTCGAGACCCGCCGCGGCGTCTCCGTCGACGGTGACGAGCACTTCCTCGAAGCCATGAAGCAGTTCACCTGCTACGGCCATCCGGTGGTGCACCCGACGACCCGGCGGATCGCCGGCGTCCTCGACATCACCGGGCCCGCCGGTGACGGCAACCCGTTGCTCGGGCCGTTCCTGCGCCGCGCGGTCGCCGACATCGAACGGCGGCTGCTCGACGGCGCGAAGCTCGCCGAGCAGCAGCTGCTGGCCGCGTTCCAGTCCGTGCAGCACCGGGCGTGCGCGGTGCTGGCGCTCGGCCAGGACGTCGTGCTCGCGAACACCGCGGCGACCGAGCTGGTCGACACCGCCGACCACCGGCTCCTGCGCGAGCTGGGCCGCACGCACCGCGGTCTCGGCCGTCTCCGGCTTTCGTCGGGCACGCCGGTCGAGGTGCGCGTCGAAGCGGTGTCGGCGAGCGCCGGGCTGCTGTTCGAGCTGGCGCCGGTGCGGACTTCGAGCCCGGTCGTGTCGCGGCCACCGGCCGAGCGCGGGCTCTTCCCCGCCCAGATCGACGAGCGGCTGCGCGGGGCGGGGCGGGCCCGGCGGCGGGTGCTGATCTCGGGCGAACCGGGGTCCGGCCGGACGACGGCGGCCCGCGTCGTGGCCGGCGACCAGCCGGTGCACGAGTTCGACGCGTCCGACGTCGTCGCCGGCGAAGCCGAGTGGTGCACGCGGGTGGCCGCGGCGGCTTCACGGCCCGGCCTGCTGGTGATCGACGGCATCCAGTTGCTGCCCCCGCTGGCGGCGGTCCGCCTGGCCCGGCTGCTGGACACGACGACGGCGTGGTTCGCGCTGCTCAGCGGCCCGCCGTCGGAGCTGCACGGCGAACAGGCGACCCTGGCGGCGCGCATGCACCGGCGGATCGAGCTGCCGCCGTTGCGCGAGCGCCGCGACGAGATCCCGGCGCTCGCCCGCACCCTCCTGCGCGGCTTCGGCGACTCGCTCCGGCTGACCCCGGGGGCGCTCGAGCTGCTGGGGTCCCAGCAGTGGCCGGGCAACCTGCGCGAGCTGGCCGGAGTCCTGGCCGGTGCGGCCGACCGCCGCTCGGCGGGCGACCTCACGGCCGAGGACGTGGCCCCGGGCTGCACGGAGACCGCCCCGGGCGCGGCGCTGAGCGGCTGGGAGCAGGCCGAGTACGACGTGATCGTCCGGACGCTGCGCGCATGCGAAGGCAACAAGGTGCGGGCGGCCAAGCAGCTCGGCATCAGCCGCTCGACGCTCTACAACCGGATGCGGGCGCTACGGGTCCGCTGACCCCGGTGTCCGGGATTTGGACACTCCACAGACGCCCGGTCTCCACACAATCGAGGCACGAAGGTGCACCGCCGCACGTGGAGGAGATGGCCGTGAAGACCAAGGCAGCCGTACTGTTCGATGCCGGGAAGCCGTTCGAGATCATGGAGCTGGACCTCGACGGCCCGGGCCCCGGCGAGGTGCTCATCAAGTACACCGCCGCCGGGTTGTGCCACTCGGACCTGCACCTCATCGACAACGACCTCGTGCCGCGCTTCCCGATCATCGGCGGCCACGAAGGCGCCGGAGTCATCGAGGACGTCGGCCCGGGCGTGACCAAGGTCCAGCCCGGTGACCACGTCGTCTGCAGCTTCATCCCCAACTGCGGTACCTGCCGCTACTGCTCCACCGGCCGCCAGAACCTCTGCGACATGGGTGCCACCATCCTCGACGGCCACATGCCGGACGGCACCTTCCGCTTCCACGGCGGCGGGCAGGACTTCGGCGCGATGTGCATGCTCGGCACGTTCTCCGAGCGCGCCACCATTTCGCAGCACTCGGTCGTCAAGGTCGACGACTGGCTGCCGCTGGAGACGGCCGTGCTCGTCGGCTGCGGCGTCCCGACCGGGTGGGCCACGGCCAACTACGCCGGCGGCGTCCGCGCCGGGGACACCACCGTCGTCTACGGCATCGGCGGCATCGGCATCAACGCCGTGCAGGGCGCCGCGCACGCCGGCGCGAAGTACGTCGTCGCCGTCGACCCCGTGGAGTTCAAGCGCGAGGCCGCGCTCAAGTTCGGGGCCACCCACGCCTTCGCCACCGCCGCCGAAGCCGCGGAGAAGGTCAACGAGCTGACCTGGGGCCAGCTGGCCGACCAGGCGCTGATCACCGTCGGCACCGTCGAAGAAGACGTCGTCAGCGAGGCGTTCAACGTCGTCGGCAAGGGCGGCACGGTCGTCATCACCGGCCTCGCCAACCCCGAGAAGCTCACCGTGCACGTCTCGGGCGGCGTGATGACGCTGTTCGAGAAGACGATCAAGGGCACGCTCTTCGGCTCGGCGAACCCGCAGTACGACATCGTCCGGCTGCTGCGGCTCTACGACGCCGGCAAGCTCAAGCTCGACGAGCTGGTGACGCGCAAGTACACCCTGGAGCAGGTCAACGAGGGGTACCAGGACCTGCGCGACGGCAAGAACATCCGCGGCGTCATCGTCCACGGGTGACCCCGGCACGGGCGTCCACAGTGGACCTCGACGCGCCGTACCGGCTCAACCCGCTGGTGCCGCTGCGGCTCGACGAGATCGCCCACCACTGCGAACGCCGGGAGACGTGTCTCCTCGGCTCCCCGGACGTCGTGCGGGTCGTGCGCACCCTGGCCATGCACGCCTCGGTCCGCGACGCGCTCGACGCCGCGGAGCTGAGCGAAACCTGCCGGGCGCGGATGGTGGCGGCGCTCGACCACCTGGCCGCCACCGGGGTCATCGTCGCCGACCCGTGACTCCGGCGGGTGGTCACCACAACGACGTGGTGACCACCCCCGGTCACGGCCGCGGCGCGTTGCGCAGGTTGGTGCGCGCCAGGTCGACCATCTTGCCGACACCGCCGTTCAGCACGGTCTTCGTGGCGCCCAGGGCGAAGCCGCGCACCATCTCACCGGTGATCCGCGGCGGGATCGACAGCGCGTTCGGGTCGGTCACCACCTCGACGACCGCCGGGCCCGCGTGGGCGAACGCCTTCTCCAGCGCGCCGCGGACGTCGGCCGGGTCCTCGACGCGCTCGGCGAAGATCCCGCACGCGGCCGCGATCGCGGCGAAGTTCACCGGCGCGTGGTCGGTGCCGAAAGCCGGCAGGCCGTCGACGAGCATCTCCAGCTTCACCATGCCGAGCGTGGCGTTGTTGAACACCACGACCTTCACCGGGACGTCGTAGGCGGGCAGCGTCAGCAGGTCGCCCATCAGCATCGCGAGCCCGCCGTCGCCCGAGAGCGACACGACCTGGCGGCCCGGCTGGGCGAGCTGCGCGCCGATCGCGTGCGGCAACGCGTTCGCCATGCTGCCGTGCCGGAACGAGCCGATGACCCGGCGGCGGCCGTTCGGCGTCAGGTACCGCGCGGCCCAGACGTTGCCCATGCCGGTGTCCACCGTGAACACCGCGTCGTCGGCGGCGACCTCGTCGAGCACCGAAGCGACGTACTCCGGGTGGATCGGCCGGCGCTGCTCGATCTTCCCCGTGTACGCGCCGACGACCTTCTCCAGCTTCCGCACGTGCTCGCGCAGCATCCGGTCGAGGAACACGCGCTCCGTGCGCGGCCGCAGCAACGGGAGCAACGCGCGCAGTGTCTCGCGCACGTCACCGTGCACCGCCAGCTCCAGCGGCGTCCGCCGGCCGAGGCGGGAAGCGTCGTGGTCCAGCTGGATCGTGCGGGCCTGCGGGAGGAACTTGTCGTACGGGAAGTCCGTGCCCAGCAACAGGATCCGGTCGGCCTCGTGCATCGCGTCGTAGCAGGCGCCGTAGCCGAGCAGGCCGCTCATGCCGACGTCGAACGGGTTGTCGTACTGGATCCACTCCTTGCCGCCGAGCGAGTGCCCGACCGGCGCGGCGAGCTTCTCCGCGACCGCCATGACCTCGTCGTGCGCGCCGCGCGTTCCCGCGCCGGCGAAGAGCATCACCTTCTCGCCGGAGTTCAGCAGGTCCGCCAGTTCCCGGACAGTCTCCGGGGCGGGCACCACGGGCGACGGCGTGACCAGCGGGAGGCGCTCGGACAGCGGGCCGGTGGCCTTGCGGTCGGCGAGGTCGCCCGGGATGGTCAGCACCGCCACGCCGCCCTTGCCGACGGCGGCCTGGGTGGCGATGCGCAGCAACCGCGGCAGCTGGGCCGGATCGGCCACGACCTCGCTGAAGTGGCTGCATTCGGCGAAGAGCCGGTCCGGGTGGGTCTCCTGGAAGAAGCCGGTGCCGATCTGGTTCGACGGGATGTGCGACGCGATCGCGAGCACCGGCGCGCCCGAGCGGTGCGCGTCGAACAGGCCGTTGATCAGGTGCAGGTTGCCGGGCCCGCAGCTGCCCGCGCACACCGCGAGCTTGCCGGTGACCTGCGCTTCGGCCGCCGCGGCGAAGGCCGCGGTCTCCTCGTGGCGGACGTGCACCCACTCGATGCCGTCGGTGCGGCGGACCGCGTCGACGATCGGGTTGAGACTGTCGCCGACGATGCCGTAGATGCGTTCGACGCCCGCGTCCCGCAGGGTCCTGACCAGCTGTTCTGCCACGGTTGCCATACCTCAAGGGTGGCCCGTCGCGACCGATGCGTCCAATGCCTGATTGGATGAAATTCCATACACTGACGGCATGGACGTCCAGACGCTGCGGCTCTTCCGCGAGGTCGCCGGCGGCGCGACCGTCACGGAGACCGCGGCCGGCGCGCACCTGACGCAGCCCGCGCTCTCCCGCGCCCTGCGCCGGCTGGAGCACGACGCCGGCGCCCAGCTGTTCCGCCGGTCCGGGCGCCTGCTGCGGCTCACCCCGGCCGGGCACGCGTTCAAGCGGCACGTCGACGCCGTGCTCGACCAGCTCGACCAGGGCCTGCGCGAGGTCGGCGAGATCGTCGCACCGGGCACCGGCGTCGTCCCGCTGGCCTTCCTCCACACGTTCGGCACGTGGCTGGTGCCGTCGGTGCTGAGCGGGTTCCTGCGCGAGCACCCCGGCGCCCGGTTCGCGCTGCGGCAGCACGGCGAGGCCGGGCTCGAGGCGGAGCTGCTCGAGGGCACCGCGGACCTCGTCCTCACCAGCGGCGACCGCGGGCACCCGCAGCTGCACTGGGAACGCCTGCTCGTCGAGCCGCTGCGGCTCGCGGTCCCGCCGCGCCACCGGCTCGCCGGGCGGCGGCGGGTCCGCCTCGCCGAGTTCGCGGACGAGACGTTCATCCTGCTGCGCCCGGGTTACGCGCTGCGCGAAACCACCGAGCGCCTGTGCGCCGAGGCCGGCTTCACGCCGCGGATCGGGTTCGAGGGCGACGAGGTCGAGACGCTGCGCGGGCTCGTCACCGCCGGGCTCGGCGTGTCCGTGCTGCCGTTGCCGCGCACGGCCACGTTTCCCGCGCCCCACCTCGAACTGACCGATGTGGACGCCGCGCGCGACATCGGCCTCGCGTGGGCGGCCGGGCGGACTCTCCCGCCGCTGAGCGAAACCTTCCGGCGGCACGTCCTCGCCGCCGGGCCCGCCGACCTCGACCGTCCACAAGGGACGATGTGAGAATCGCCGTACGACCACGCGGTGTGACCGCCGGTGTGACAGGGTGGAGGCATGGCCGCGCTGAGATCCTTCCTGACGTCCTGGACCTCCGTCACCCCCGTGCTCGGCCTGGTCGTGCTGGCGCTCGCGTGGGGCCGCGACCTCGGCCCGGTCTTCGTGGCGATTGTCGCGATCGCGCTGGGGGCGACCGTGCTGGCGGCGGTGCACCACGCGGAGGTCGTCGCGCACCGCGTCGGCGAGCCGTTCGGGTCGCTCGTGCTCGCGGTCGCGGTCACCGTCATCGAGGTCGCGCTGATCGTCACGATGATGGTCTCGGGCGGCCCGGAAGCCGGGTCGCTCGCGCGGGACACCGTGTTCGCCGCGGTGATGATCACGACCAACGGCATCGTCGGCATCTCGCTGCTCGTCGGTGCGCGCCGCTACGGCGTCACCTTGTTCAATTCGGAAGGCAGCGGCGCCGCGCTGGCCACGGTCGCGACCCTGGCCACGCTGAGCCTGGTGCTGCCGACGTTCACCTCGAGCACTCCCGGCCCGGCGTTTTCGACCGCGCAGCTGACCTTCGCCGCCGTCGCGTCGCTGGCCCTGTACGCGACGTTCGTGCTGACGCAGACCATGCGCCACCGCGACTTCTTCCTCCCGGTGGCGGCCGACGGCGAGGTCAAGGAGGACGACCACGCCGAACCGCCGACGAACCGGGCCGCGCTGGGCAGCCTCGCGCTCCTGCTGGTGGCGCTGGTCGCGGTGGTCGGGCTCGCGAAGGTGGAATCTCCGGCGATCGAGGCGGGCGTGCGCGCGGCCGGGTTCCCGCAGTCGTTCGTCGGCGTCGTGATCGCGCTGCTGGTGCTGCTGCCGGAGACCCTGGCGGCGACCCGCGCGGCCCAGCGCGACCGGATGCAGATCAGTCTCAACCTCGCCTACGGTTCGGCGATCGCGAGCATCGGCCTGACCATCCCGGCCATCGCGCTCGCGTCGATCTGGCTGCCCAGCGAACTCCTGCTCGGCCTCGGCTCGACGCAGATCGTGCTGCTGGCACTGACCGTGGTGGTGAGCGTCCTGACGGTGGTGCCCGGCCGGGCCACCCGCCTCCAGGGCGGCGTGCACCTGGTCCTGCTCGCCGGATTCCTGGTACTGGCCGTCAACCCCTGAGGCCGTGTCGACCCTTCAATCACGCGTGCTGACCCTCTGATCACGGCTGATGCCCGGTTCGGTCGGGCATTACCTGTGATTGGGGAGGCATCACGTGTGACTGAAGGGGCATCACGCGTGATTCAGGGGTCGACACGGCCGGGCGGTTACCGTGGGCCGATGCGGATCGTCTCCCTGCTGCCCGCGGCGACCGACCTGGTCGCGGTGCTGGGCGAGTTGCCCGGCCTCGTCGGCCGGACGCACGAGTGCGACTGGCCGCCGGGGCGCGTCGAGCACGTCCCGGTGGTCACGCGGGCGGAGTTCGATCCCGACGCGCTGTCCAGCCGGGAGATCTCCGCAGCCACCCATCGCGGGTCCGGGCTCTACACGCTCGACAGCGCGCGGCTCGCCGGCCTCGCTCCCGACGTCGTGTTCACCCAGGACCTGTGCGAGGTCTGCGCCGTGTCCTACCGCCAGGTGTCCGAAGCGGTGCGCACCCTCGACACCGGACCGCTGGTCGTGAGCCTGGAACCGGCCACCCTCGACGGTGTCCTCGACTGCCTCCGCCAGGTCGGCGACGTGCTCGGGGTGCCGGACCACGCGGCGGCCGAGATCGCCACCCTGCGCACGCGCCTGGACGCGCTGCCCCGCCCCGGCACGCGGCCGCGGGTCGTCGCACTGGAGTGGCTGGACCCGGTCTGGCCCGCCGGCCACTGGGTGCCCGAGCAGATCGCCTCGGCGGGCGGCGAACCGCTGCTGGCTTCGACCGGCGAGCACACCCGGCCGGTGCCGTGGGACGCCGTCGTCGAGGCCCGGCCCGACGTGCTCCTGCTCATGCCGTGCGGGTTCGCGCCCGGCCGCACGCTCGCCGAGGCGCCGTCGCTCGCGGACCGGCCCGGCTGGGCGGACCTGCCTGCCGTGCGCGCCGGGCAGGTCTGGGTGCTCGACGGCCCGGCGTACTTCAACCGCCCGGGCCCGCGGGTGGTGCGCGGTGCCGAGATCTTGGCGGAGATCTTCGGCGGCGGGAATCCGCCGCCGTCCGAAGCGCGGCGGTTCACCGTCCCCCGGTGACCTCGATCCCCACCACGCACGTGTCGTCGTCGGTGTCGGCCGTGCTGTACGTCAGCAGGGTGTCCAGCTGGTTCTCCAGCCCGCCGTCGTGGCCCTTCACCAACGTCACCAGGCGCGACACCGTCTCCTGGACCGGGCGGTCGCGGCGCTCGACCAGCCCGTCGGTGTAGATCAGCAGGATGTCGCCCTCGTCGAGCTGGAGCTCTTCTTCCTGGTACGTCACGTCCCGGACCGCGCCCAGCAGTGGACCGCGCAGCAGCGGCAACGTCGTCGCGTCGCCGCCGCGGTGGCGGACGATCGGCGGCAGGTGCCCCGCGCGCGCCCAGCGGAGCTTGCGGGTCGCCGGGTCGTAGACCGCCGCGACCGCCGTCGCCGTCACGTGGTCGGTCAGGTGGTAGGCCACCAGGTTCAGCCACGTGAGCAGCTGGGCCGGCCCGGCGCCGGTCGCCGCCAGGCCGCGCAGGGCGTTGCGCAGGCTGACCATCCCGGTGGCCGCGTCGATGCCGTGCCCGGCGACGTCGCCGACGCACAGCAGCACCTCGCCGGTCGGCAACGCGACCGCGTCGTACCAGTCGCCGCCGACCAGGTGCTCCTTCTCGGCCGGCCGGTAGCGGACCGCGGCGCGCAGGCCCGGCATGTCGATCGGGCCCTTGGCCGGCGGCATGATCGCGTGCTGCAGCTGCAGCGCGAGCCGGTTGCGCTCGATCGCCTCCTGCTCGGTCTCGGCCAGCCTGTCCCGCGTCGCGGCCAGCGCCACCTCGGTCCAGTGCTGCGACGACACGTCCTGGTAGGCCCCGCGGACCGCGACGAGCTCGCCCCGGGCGTCCACGACCGGCTCGGCGACCACCCGGATGTGCCGGGCGACGCCGTCGGAGCGCTGCAGGCGGAACGCCGTCGACGACGGGCGCCGGTGGTGCATCACCGCGCGCAGGAACCGGCCGATCGCCTGCGCGTCGTCGGAGTGGGCGTGCGCGGCCAGCTCGTTCAGCGACAGCGGCGTCGCGGTCGGCGGCAGGCCGTACAACGCGAACAGCTCGGTGTTCCAGGTGATCGCCCCGGTCACCACGTTCTCTTCGAAGCCGCCGATGCGGCCGAGCCGCTGGGCGTGCTGCAGCAGCACGGCGAGCTTCGCCGCGTCGTCCTGGATGCGCAGGATGAGCAGCACGTTGCCGGCGAACCGCGTCACGCTGATGTCGGTGAGGACGGTCAGCGGCACCTGGTCGACGAGCGTGGTCACCGCCATGCTGTCGGCGCGGAACGGCTCGCCGGTGGCGTAGACCCGCTGGATCTTGTCCAGCAGCCCGCTCTCCTCGGCGGCGAGCGGGTAGGTCTCCAGCAGCCGCGTCCCGACGAGCCGGCTGCGCGGCCGCCCGCCGGGGTCGGTGAACCGGACGTTGGCGTGGTGGATGCGGAAGTCGGTCAGCCGGCCGCCGTCGAGGCACGGCGACAGCAGCACGGCCGGGTCGTGCAGCCCGTCGACGAAGTCCACCAGCTCGCCGAGGAAGTCCCCCGAACCGTCGGCGGCCACCGGGGCGACCACGCCGTCCCAGGTGTCGAGGGTGTGCGCGCACAGCTCCGCCAGTGCCTCGAGCTGCTTGCGCTGGCGCCCGGGCTCGGCGGGCAGCGCGTCCGGCCAGCACATCTCGACGACGCCGATGATCCGGCCGCCGGTGCCGGTGGGCACCGCGACGCGGCCGCCCTCGGCCAGGGTGTGCTGCCCGATCGACGGCAGCCCGCCGCCGGACAGCGTCGGGTACCAGACCGTGTCGCGCCCGAGCAGCGCGTTGCGGGCCGGCGTCGCGACGCCCGGCGGGACGTAGCGCCAGCGCGCCGCCTCCTCGGCCGAGAACCCGGCCGACCCGGCGAGCGTCAGCGACCCGTCCGGACCGGCGAGCCACACCGCGACCGCCGTGGCGCCCAGCGGCCGCAGCGCGTGCTCCAGGATGGACTCCGCGACGCGCTGGGTGTCCCCGGCCGCGAGCACGCCGCTTTCGGCGGTGCGCAGGCGCACCGCGACCGACTCCTCGCCTTCGGCGCGGGCCAGGAACTCCTGCGTCACCTCGGTGATCCGGTCTTCGGCCGCTTCGCCGACGACGTCCGCGGCGAACTCCAGCGGCGTCAGCCCGGCTCGCTCCGCCAGCGTCTCCAGCTGCCGGGCGGCATCGGCGGGCGTGCAGTGCAGGCGTTCCATCAGGACGCCCTTGGCCAGCTCGATCAGCGCGCGGCCGTCGGCGACGGCGTGGGCGTGATCGACCTCGCCGCGCAGCCGGGCGACGGTGTCGGCGAGCCGGGCGAGGTTGGCGGACACCTGTGCGGCCGGCGCCGGGACGACCTGCTCGTCGACGAGCGGCCGTTCGTCTCCGATCACGCGGTCACGTGCCGCTTGATGCGGGCGACGAGGTCGTCCGCGTCCACCGGCTTGGTCACGTAGTCGGTGGCGCCCGAAGCGAGGCTCTTCTCGCGGTCGCCGGGCATCGCCTTCGCCGTCACGGCGATGATCGGGATACCGGCGTGCTCGGGCATCGCGCGGATCTTCGCCGTGGCGGTGTAGCCGTCCATCTCCGGCATCATCACGTCCATCAGGATCAGGTCGATGCCGGGGTGCGCGGCGACGGTCTCGACGCCCTTGCGGCCGTCCTCGGCGTGCAGCACCTGCATGCCGTGCAGCTCCAGGATCCCGGTCAGCGCGAAGACGTTGCGCGGGTCGTCGTCGACGATGAGCACGGTGCGCCCGGCCAGCGTCGTGTCGACGTCGGCCGCCGGCACCTGCGCGGCCGGCTCGTCCTGGCGGACCAGCGGCAGCACCGCACCGGGCTCCTCCGCCGACAGGTGCAGGGCGATCCGCTCGCGCAGCTCGTCGAGACCGGAGAGCACCTCCAGCGACTGGACGTCCGCGCGGGACTGGACCAGCTGCTCCAGCTCGCCGTCGAGCCGTCGGCTGTTGTGCGCGAGCACCGGCACCATCCGCAGCGCGCTGTCGCCCTGCATCGCGTCGAGGAACCCGAACGCGGTGCGCTCCGGCAGGTCCAGGTCCAGCACGACACAGTGGTAGGCGTCGGTGGCGAGCGCGGCCGCCGCCTCCTGCGTGCCGACCGCCGTCACGACCTCGACCTCGGCCGGCGAGATCCCGATGTCGCGGCTGTCGGCCAGGTCGGCCGCGGCGCTCTCGGCGACGAGCGTCAGCAGCCCGTGCTGACGCTCCTCCACGACCAGCAGCCGCCGGTGGGCGCGCGGCACCGAGGCCGTCAGCGCGGCACCGGCGTCGCCGATCGCGAGCGCCGTGCCGGGGTGCTCGCCCGCGGGCAGCGTCGCGAAGTCCGGCCGCGCGACCGGCAGGGAGAACGTGAACGAGCTGCCCTCGCCGAGCGTGCTCTCGGCGGTGATGAAGCCGCCGAGCAGCTGGGCGATCTCGCGGCTGATCGACAGCCCCAGCCCGGTGCCGCCGTACTTGCGGCTGGTGGTGCCGTCGGCCTGCTGGAACGCGCCGAAGATCGACTCCAGCTGGTGCTCGGCGATGCCGATGCCGGTGTCGGTGACCCGGAACGCCACGGCGGGGCCGTGCGCGCGCAGCGGCCGGGGCAGCTTGTCCGGCTCCACCGGCTCGATGTGCAGCTCGATCCCGCCGACCTCGGTGAACTTGACCGCGTTGGACAGCAGGTTGCGCAGCACCTGCCGCAGCCGGGAGTCGTCGGTGAGCAGCTCGACGGGCGAGCCGGGGGCGACGGTGATCCGGAACTCGAGGTTGCGCTGCGACGTCATCGGCCGGAACGTCGCTTCCACGTAGTCCAGCAGGCCGCGCAGCGACACCTGCTCCGGCGTGACGTCCATCTTCCCGGCTTCGACCTTCGACAGGTCGAGGATGTCGTTGATCAGCTGCAGCAGGTCCGAGCCCGCGGAGTGGATGATGCCCGCGTACTCGACCTGCTTCGCGGTGAGGTTGCGGGTCGGGTTCTGCGCGAGCAGCTGGGCGAGGATCAGCAGGCTGTTGAGCGGGGTCCGCAGCTCGTGGCTCATGTTGGCCAGGAACTCGGACTTGTACTTCGACGCGATCGTCAGCTGCTGGGCGCGCGCCTCCAGCTCCTGGCGCGCCTGCTCGATCTCGAGGTTCTTCGTCTCGATGTCGCGGTTCTGCGTGACGAGCAGGGCCGCCTTCTCCTCCAGCTCCGCGTTGGACGACTGGAGCTCCTCCTGGCGCGCCTGCAGCTCCTCGGACCGGGTCTGCAGCTCGGCGGTCAGCCGCTGCGACTCGCCGAGCAGCTCGTCGGTGCGGGCGTTGGCGACGATGCTGTTGACGTTGACGCCGATCTGCTCCATCAGCAGCTCGAGGAACGCCCGGTGCACCGCGGTGAAGCCGTGCACCGACGCCAGCTCCAGCACGCCGAGGACCTGGTCTTCGACGACGATCGGCAGCACGATCAGGCTGGCCGGCACGGTGCTGCCGAGCCCCGACGAGATCGTCGCGTAGCCGGGCGGGACGTCGTCGACCGCGATCGGACGGCGGCTGCGCGCGGCCTGCCCGACGAGGGACTGGCCGATCCGGAAGCGCACCACCGGGCCCTCGCCGTCGGGGTGGCCGTACGCGCCGACCAGCCGCAGCTCGGGGACCTCGGCGGTGTCGTCGGCCAGGTAGAACGCGCCGAACTGGGCGTTGACCAGCGGGACGAGCTCGTCCATCACCGCGGCCGCGACGACCGCGAGGTCGCGGCGGCCCTGCATCAGCCCGGTGATGGTGGCCAGGTTGGACTTGAGCCAGTCCTGCTCCTGGTTCGCCCGCGTGGTCTCGCGCAGCGACTCGACCATCGAGTTGATGTTGTCCTTCAGCTCGGCGACCTCGCCGGAGGCGTCCACGGTGATCGAGCGGGTCAGGTCGCCCTCGGCGACCGCGCTGGTGACCTCGGCGATCGCCCGGACCTGGCGGGTGAGGTTCCCGGCCAGCTCGTTGACGTTCTCGGTCAGCCGCTTCCAGGTGCCGGACACGCCCTCGACCTCGGCCTGGCCGCCGAGGCGGCCTTCGCTGCCGACTTCGCGCGCCACGCGCGTGACCTCCGCGGCGAACGCCGAGAGCTGGTCGACCATCGTGTTGATCGTCGTCTTGAGCTCCAGGATCTCGCCGCGCGCGTCGACGTCGATCTTGCGGGTCAGGTCGCCCTGCGCGACGGCGGTGGTCACCTGGGCGATGTTGCGGACCTGCCCGGTGAGGTTGTTCGCCATCGAGTTGACGTTGTCGGTGAGGTCCTTCCACGTGCCCGCGACGTTCGGCACGCGTGCCTGGCCGCCGAGCATGCCCTCGGTGCCCACCTCGCGCGCCACGCGGGTGACCTCGTCCGCGAACGCCGACAGCGTGTCGACCATCGTGTTGATGACGTCGGCGAGCGCCGCGACCTCGCCCTTGGCCTCGACGGTGATCTTGCCGGACAGGTCGCCGCGCGCGACCGCCGTGGCGACCTGCGCGATCGACCGGACCTGGCCGGTCAGGTTGGACGCCATGACGTTGACGTTGTCGGTGAGGTTCTTCCAGGTCCCGGACACGCCGCGGACGGTCGCCTGGCCGCCCAGGTTGCCCTCGGTGCCGACCTCGCGGGCCACGCGGGTGACCTCGTCCGCGAACGCGGACAGTTGGTCCACCATCGTGTTGATGGTGTCCTTCAGCTCGAGGATCTCGCCGCGGGCGTCGACCCGGATCTTCTGCGAGAGGTCACCGCGCGCGACGGCGGTGGTGACCTGGGCGATCGAGCGGACCTGCGCGGTGAGGTTGTCGGCCATGACGTTGACCGACTCGGTGAGGTCCTTCCACGTCCCGGAGACGCCCTTGACGTCGGCTTGGCCGCCGAGGCTGCCCTCAGTGCCGACCTCGCGGGCCACGCGGGTGACCTCATCCGCGAACGCGGACAGCTGGTCCACCATCGTGTTCAGCGTGTCCTTGAGCTCCAGGACCTCGCCGCGGGCGGTCACGTTGATCTTCTGCGACAGGTCGCCCTTGGCCACCGCGGTGGCGACCTGGGCGATGTTGCGGACCTGGTCGGTCAGGTTGCCCGCCATGAAGTTCACCGAGTCGGTGAGGTCGCGCCAGGTGCCGGAGACGCCCTTGACGTCGGCCTGCCCGCCGAGCCGGCCTTCCGTGCCGACCTCGCGCGCCACGCGGGTGACCTCGTCCGCGAACGACGACAGCTGGTCCACCATCGTGTTGATCGTGCTCTTGAGCTCCAGGATCTCGCCGCGGGCGTCGACGGTGATCTTCTGCGACAGGTCGCCCTTCGCGACCGCCGTCGTCACCTGGGCGACGTTGCGGACCTGGTCGGTCAGGTTCCCGGCCATGAAGTTCACCGAGTCGGTGAGGTCGCGCCACACGCCGCCGACGCCGGGTACCTGCGCCTGGCCGCCGAGCCGGCCTTCGCTGCCCACCTCGCGCGCCACCCGGGTGACCTCGTCCGCGAACGACGACAGCTGGTCCACCATCGTGTTGACGGTGTCCTTGAGTTCGAGGATTTCGCCGCGGGCGTCGACGTCGATCTTCTGCGACAGGTCGCCCTTCGCGACGGCCGTCGCCACCTGGGCGATGTCCCGGACCTGGGTGGTGAGGTTGCCGGCCATGGCGTTCACCGAGTCGGTGAGGTCCTTCCACGTGCCGGACACGCCGGGGACCTTCGCCTGCCCGCCGAGCTGCCCCTCGCTGCCGACCTCCCGCGCGACGCGGGTGACCTCGGAGGTGAACAGCGACAGCTGGTCGGCCATGCCGTTGAACACGGTGGCGATCTCGCCGAGCAGGCCGTCGGCCCCGCCGGGCAGCCGGATGCCGAAGTCGCCGTCGCGGACCGCGGTCAGGCCGGCCAGCAGGCGGCGCAGCTCCTGCTCGCCCGCTTCGCCCACGCCTGCGACTGCGCCTTTGGCACCCGGGCGCGTCCCCTCGACCATTGCCCCACCCATCCGCCACCCGTTCCTTCGCTTGTCGGCGCCCGGCGCCGTCCCGGTGTGCCCACCGGGATGGCTCAGCATAGTGCAGCTGCACTATGCTGAGCGGCAACGGTTGAGCAACCAGCCGCACCCGTGTCCGCGCGTGCTTTCCCAGGCGGTGCTCCCGAGCTTTCCTTTTCCCCCAGGCCATCCGGCCGCGTTGACCCGTTCGGCTGAACGCCGTCCCGGGGACCGGTGACGTGCGCTCCGGCGCGGCGCCGGAGCTTCGTCGTGCCCTTTTGAGGTCCACAGTGGACGCTCCACAGTGGACTGGGTGTGCCGTCGCGCCGGGCGGGTACCCACCCGGCATGAACCCCCACAGTCTCGTCGTCGTCGGCAGCGGACCGGCCGGCGTGTCGGCGGCTCGCGCCTACCGGGAAGCGGGCGGAGCGGGTCCCGTCCGCCTGCTCACCGCGGACACCGACCCGCCTTACGAACGCCCACCGCTGTCGAAGGAATTCTTGCGTGGCGAGGCCGATCTCCCGGTGCTGGACCACGACTTGCCGGCGACGCACGACATCGACGTCGCACTCGGCGATCCGGTCACCGAGCTGGGCGAGGGCCGGGTCCGCACCGCCTCCGGCACGGTCCACCGGTTCACCACCTGCGTACTCGCCACCGGCGCGGAGCCGGTCCGGCCGGGAATCCCCGGCGCCCGCCACCCGGACGTGCGGACCCTCCGGTCGGCCGCCGACTCCCGCGCGCTGCGCGCGGCCGCGTCCGGGGTGCGCAGCGCGATCGTCGCCGGCGCCGGGTTCATCGGCTGCGAAGCCGCGGTTTCCCTCTCCCGCCTCGGCCTCCAGGTGACCGTCGTCTGCCCCGACGACGTCCCGCAGGAGAAACGGCTCGGCCGGGAAGCCGGCGAATTCCTCCTGCACTGGCTCAAATCCGAAGGCGTGAGCGTGCTTCGCGGCACGAAGCTGCTGTCGATCGAGGGCGGCTACCGGGTCCGCACCGACCTGGTGCCGATCCTCGACACGGGCCTCGTCGTGCTCGCGACCGGCGTCCGGCCCCGGATCGAGCTGGCCGAAGCGGCCGGGCTCGCCATCGAACAAGGCCGGATCCGCACCGACGAGCACCTGCGCACGAGCGCGCCCGGCGTGCTCGCGGCGGGCGACGTCGCGCTCGCCCACAACCCGGCGGCCGGCCGCGCGCTGGCCGTCGAGCACTGGGGCGAGGGCCTGGCGATGGGCGAGGTGGCCGGGCGGACCGCGGCCGGCGAAGACGCCGCGTGGGACGAGGTGCCCGGGTTCTGGTCGGTGATCGGCGACCGGGTGCTGCAGTACGCCGCGTGGGGCGACGGCTTCGACCGCGCGTACCCGCGGCCGCACGACGACGGCGGGTTCACCGTCTGGTACGCAAAGGACGGCAAAACGGTCGGCGTCCTCACCCACGAAGCCGACGAGGACTACGAGCGAGGTCAGGAGCTGGTCCGGCGCGGCGCCCCGGTGCCGGGGTCATAGCCAGTCCCTCTTCTTGAAGAGCGCGTACAGCCCGATGGAAAGCACGACCATCACGACCGTCGAGACCCAGAACCCGGACGTCGTGCCGTTGCCCGGGTAGGCGACGTTCTGGCCGTAGAAGCCGGTCACCGCGGTGGGCACCGCGATCACCGCGGCCCACCCGGTGACCTTCTTCATGATCAGGTTCAGGCGGTCGCTCTGCAGGTTCAGCTGGGTCTCCCGGACCGTCGCGAGGCGTTCTCGCAACGCCTCGGTGTGCTCGGCGGCCTGCCGCGCGTGGTCGTGGACGTCCTCGAAGTACGGCCCCATCGTGTCGTCGGCCAGCCGCAGGTCCCGCCGCATCAACGAGCCCAGGACGTCGGGCACGGGTCCCACGACCCGCCGCACCACGGTCAGGTTCTTGCGCAGCTCGAACGACCGGCGTTGCAGCTCGGAGGTGTCCGGGCGGTCGTCGAACACCAGGTCCTCCAGCTCCTCGACCTGGTCGTCGAGCGCTTGGACGGCGTCGAAGTGGCCGTCGACGACGTGGTCGAGCAGGCCGTGCAGGAGGAACGGCACACCGGACTTCGCCAGGTCCGGCTCCAGGTCCCAGCGGCGCGTGACGGCGTCGACGTCGAAGCCGTCGTCCTTGCGGACGGTCACCAGTGCGCGCGGAGTGATGAACACGGCGAGCTCGTAGGTCGTCGTGCGGCCGCTCGCGGGGTCGAAACGGACGGCGTAGGCGGTCAGGAAGGCGTGCCCGTCGTAGCGGTCGAGCTTGGGCCGCTGGTGCTCCTGGACGGCGTCTTCCACGGCGAGCCGGTGCAGGCCCAGCTCGCCGGCGAGATCCGTCAGGTCCGCCTCGGACGGTTCGCAGAGGTCGACCCAGACGGCGGTGTCCGGTTCGGCGAGGAAGTCGGACACCTCCTCGACCGGGAAGCCGTCCTTGTACAGCACGCCGTCGCGGTACGCGCGGGTTCTGGTCATACCTTCGGGGGTGCCCGGCCGGGAGAGCCTTCACACACGCGTAACCCGGTGTGAAGCGGGTACCCGTCGATCTTGTGAACGTCTTGCTGGCGGAGACCCCGCCGAAACCCCTGCCGTCCCCGCGCACGAGCGCGTCGGTCGGCGCCGAGCTGCGCTCGCTGCACGCCGCGGGTGAGCTCGACCTGCCGCTGCCCGGGGGCGAGCGGACCGCGGCCCGGTGGGCGGCGCTGGCCGCGTTCGGCCGCCGCGACCTCGCGCTGGCCCGGCTCGCCGAGGGGCACGCCGACGCCGTCGCGATCCTCGCCGAGGCGGGCCGCTCCCCCGCCGCGGGGGCGCTCTACGGCGTGTGGGCCGCGAAGTCCGGCGGCACCGGTGCGGTCCTGGAGGACGGCGCGCTCACCGGGACGGTCCGGTTCTGCTCCGGGCTCTCCCTGCTGGAACGCGCGCTGGTCGCGGCGGGTGACCGGCTGGTCGAGGTGGACCTCGCCGATCCCCGCGTCCGGCGGCACCCGGACGCGTGGCAGGCCGTCGGGATGGACGCCTCCGACAGCGGTGACGTGGTCTTCGACCGCGTGCCCGGCACGCTCGTCGGGCCGCCCGGCTGGTACGTGGCCCGGCCCGGGTTCGCCCGGGGTGGGGCGGGCGTCGCGGCCGTCTGGCTGGGCGGCGCCGCCGGTGTCTTCGATGGTGTCCTCGCGTACCTGCGCGACCGGGGTACCGCGGACGAGCACCAGCTCGCCCACGTCGGCGCGATGCACACCGCGCTGAGCTGCGCGGAAGCCGTGCTCGCGGGCGCGGCCACCGAAGACGTGGACGCTCTCGTCGCGGGCACCTGCCGGGCGGCGGTGGAACGTACCGCCGTCGAGGTCCTCGAACGCGCGCTGAAGGTGACCGGGCCGACGCCGGCGTGCCGGGACCGGCGCTTCGCCCAGCGGGTCGCCGACCTGCCGGTCTACGTCCGGCAGCACCACGCGGAGCGCGATCTCGCCGCCCTCGGCCGGACCGTTCTGGGTGCGGCATGACCGCGAGTTCGCTGCCCGCCTGGCCGGAAGAACCGTTCGAACGTGCCCTCGTCGTCGCCGCGCACCCCGACGACGAGACGCTCGGGGCGAGCGGCCTCCTGCAGCGCCTGCACGCGGCCGGCACCGCGGTGACGCTCGTCGTGGCGACCGACGGCGAAGCGGCCTTTCCCGCCGCCGGCGCCGCGGAACGCCGGGAGCTGGCCCGGACCCGCCGGCGCGAGCTGGCGGATTCCCTGCGGGCGCAAGGGCTTTCCGCCGTCGAGCCGGTGTGGGCCGGGCTGCCGGACTCCGGGCTGGCCGCGCACGAGGACGAGCTGACCGAAGTCCTGCGCGGGCACGCCGACGGGCACGACCTGTGCCTGCTGCCCTGGCCGGACGACCCGCACCCCGACCACCGGGCGGCCGCCCGGGCCGCGCTCGCCGCGGCGCCGGTGCCCGCGCAGTGCTGGTCGTACCCGATCTGGCTCTGGCACCGGCTGCGTCCCGACGACCCGGCCATCCCGTGGTCCCGGGCGCGCGCACTGCGGCTCACGAGAGCCGAGCAGGACGCCAAGGCGGCCGCGATCGCCACGTTCACCTCGCAGCTCAAGCCCGGCCCGCGGGGCGAGGACCCGATCCTGCCGGACGAGGTCCTGGCGCACTTCGCCGGCGATGCGGAGGTGTTCTTCCGCGAACCGCCGCGGACGTCGGCGCCGGTGAGCCGGTTCGCCTCGCTCTACGCCGCCGCGGAAGACCCGTGGTCGGTGGGGACGAAGTGGTACGAGCGGCGGAAGCGGGCGATGGTGCTGGCCTGCCTGCCCGACGAGCACTACGGCACGGTCGTCGAGCCCGCGTGCGGCGTGGGCGCGCTGACCCGTGACCTCGCGGCACGCGCCGACCGGGTCATCGCGTTCGACCCGGTGCCCGCGGCGGTGGAGCGCACCCGCGCGGCCGTCGCGGATCTGTCCGATGTGGACGTCCACATCGGAGCGGTGCCGTCCGCGATTCCGGAAGGGCCCGTGGACCTGCTGGTGTACGGGGAGATCCTGTACTACTTGGACGATGACGCGCTCGACGCGACGATCGAGGCGTCGGCGGCGGCGCTGCGCGAGGGTGGACACCTGCTGGCCGTGCACTGGCTCCCGTGGGCGCCCGAAGCGCCCCGCGACGGCCGGGACGCGCACGCGCGCCTGCTCGCGCACCCCGCGTTCGAGCCCTTGGTCGAGCACACCGACGAGCAGTTCCTCCTGCACGTGCTGAGGCGCCGGTGATCACGGCGGTCGGCGTCGTCGTACCAGCGCGGGACGAAGCTTCGCTCGTCGGTGCGTGCGTACGCGCCTTGGATCTCTCGCTGCGGCGGCTGCCCGCCGGAGTCGCGCGCGCGGTCTGCGTCGTCGCGGACCGCTGCGGTGACGCGACGGCGGCCGAGGCGTGCGCGGCGTTCGGCGAGGTGCCCGGCGTGGTCGTGGTCGCCCGGTCGGCCCGGACGGTCGGCGAGGTGCGGGACCTCGGCGTGGCGCGGGTCCGCGCGGCCCTCGGCTCCCCCGCGCCGGCGCGGACGTTGCTCTTGAGCACGGACGCCGACTCGCGCGTGACGCCGGGCTGGGCGCGGGCGCACCTGGCCCGGGCGCGCCAGGGATACCACGCGATCGCGGGGACGGCGGAGCTGTCGGACCCGTTCAGCACGTCGGCCCGGGCGCTTTCGCGGTACGACGACGTCCTCGACCGCGCGCGCACGACGGAGGGGCACGGCTCGGTGTACGGCGCGAACCTGGGCGTGCGGGCGGACGCGTTCGACGTGGTGGGCGGCTTCGGGCCCCGGGCGACGGGCGAGGACCACGACCTGTGGCGCCGGCTCGGCCAGGCCGGCTTCCGCCGCTGCTACGAGTCCGGGGCCCCGGTCGTGACGAGCGCGCGGCTGCACGGCCGGGCCCCCGACGGCCTGGCGGCCCTGCTCCGCGGCCTGGCCGAGGACACCGTCGCCTGACCTCGCCCCTCCCGGCGTGAGCGGAGAGGCAGCACGCGTGTCCGAGCAGGCTTCCCGCGTGACTGCACGGGCATCACGCGTGATTGAGCGGGCATCACCCGTGATTGAGCGGGCATCACCGCGATGCCCCTCCAATCACGCGAGATGCCCCTCCAAACACAGGTGATGCCCCTCCGATCACGGGTGATGCCCGTTTGTGGAGGTCGTTCGTAGAGGTTGTCGCTGTCGCGCCCGGCCGCGCGGCGCCAAGATCGGCTTTTGCCGCCACTCCCGATGAGAAGGGCACCGGTGAGAGCCGCCTGGAGGATCCTGCTCGCCGCGCTCGTCGCGGCGTCCCTGCTCACCGCGGTGCCCGCCGCGGCCGCGGAAGCGCGGACGCACGTCGTTCTCGTGGAGCGGGTCCGCGACACCGTCACCCTCGTCTGCGCGCGTCACGGCGGCATGGTCAGCTGCGTCCCCGCGCATCGGGCCCGGCCCTACGTGACGCCCGTGGTCACAACCGGTCCAGCTCCGCTCGCACCACGGCCGCGCGCTCCTCACCGCCGTACTCCCGCAGCAGCTCCAGCGCGTCCGTGAGCACCTCGCGCGCCCGGCCGCGGTCCCCCCGGCCCAGGTGCGCGCGGCCCAGCTCGGCCAGCGTCAGCGCCTCGTACAGCCGGACCCCGGCCTCGCGCCAGAGGTACACGCTCCGGCCCAGCTCCTCGACCGCGAGGTCGAACCGGCCCAGCTCCCGGTGCACGATCCCGATCCGCATCCGGCCGTACGCCATCCCGCGCACGTCGCCGGTTTCCTCGCCGACGGCCACCGCTTCGCTCGCGTACGCCAGTTCGCGCGCGCGGTCGCCCTGGCGCCCGTACAACACCGCGAGATTGACCAGGTTCAGCGTCTCGACGTACCGCAGCCCGAGCGACCGGTTGAGCGCCAGGCTCCGTTCGCCGAAGACGATGGCCTCGTCGACGTCGTCCCCGAGGCCGTACACGAAGCACAGGTTGTTGAGGGTGCCCGCCAGCTGACGCTCGTCGCCGATCGCTTCCCAGTCGGCGAGGCTGCGGCGGAGGAAGGCGTGCGACCGGCGGAACCCGGCCGCTTCGCCGCCGGATGCGAGCTCGGCCTCGGCGACCCCGAGGTCGTTGCGCAGCGTCGCGGCGGCGACCGGGTCGACGCCGTCGACCAGCTGCAACGCCACCTCGTCGACCTGGATCGCGTCCCGCCAGCGGGCTCGCGCGCGGTGGTATTCGTACAGCCCGAGCCCGACGGCGGCGATCGCCTCGGGCGGCACCCCGGGTGTCGCGGCGGCCTGCCGGACGACCGTGACGAGGTGCGCCTGGTGCCGGTCGAGCCAGGCGAACACCTCGTCGGCGGACGCCGGCCCGGCCGACGCCCACCGTCCGGCCGCCCAGTCGTGGCGGTGCGAAGCCGCCGAGACGAGCGCCATGCTCTGCCACGCCATCGCCGCGCACAGCTCGACGACGCGTGTGATCGCCGCGGCCCGCTCGCCCGCCGGTGCCTGCTCCCGGGCGTAGAGCCGGAGCAGGTCGTGCAGCCGGTACCACCCGGGGGCGGGCGTGGTCAGGAGGTGCTCGTCGGTGAGCCGCTCCAGCAGCGCCTCCGTCTCCCGCTCGGGCGCGTCGAGCAGTCGGCTCGCGACGGGCACCGACAGCTCGGGGACGTCGAGCAGCGACAGGAGCGGGTACGCGCGGGCCGCGGACTCGTCGAGCGCGCCGACGGCGAGCGCGAAGCTGGTCCGGACGCCGGTTTCGTCGAGCCGGCGACGTTCGTCGTCGAGCCGGTGCGCGAGGTGGGCGACGGGCCAGCGTGGCCGCGTCGCCAGCCGCGCGCCGACCAGGTGCAGGGCCAGCGGCAGGTAGCCGCACAGGCGCGCGACCGTGCGGGCCGCGGTGGGTTCGGCCGCGACGCGCTCGGCGCCGACCTCGGCCGCGAGCAGGCGCAGCGCGTCGGCCTCGGGCAGGACGTTGAGCAGCACCTGGTGCGCTTGGGGCAGGTCGGTCAGCGCGACGCGGCTGGTGACGATCGCCGCCGAGCCCCCGGCGCCGGGGAGCAGCGGCGCGACGTGGGCGGCGTCGCGGGCGTTGTCGAGCAGGAGCAGGACGCGCTTCGGGGCGAGCAGCGTCCGGAAGCGGGCGGACGCGGAATCGAGCGACAACGGCGTCGGCGGCTCACCCCCGAGTTCCCGGATGAGCCGGTCGAGCAGGTCGAGGGGATCCGGCGGGTCGGCGGCGTGGCCGCGCAGGTCGAGGTGCAGCGAGCCGTCGGGGAAGCGCCGGGCGAGCCGGTGGCCGGCTTCGAGGGCGAGCGCGGTCTTGCCGACGCCCGCCATCCCGGCGACGGCGACCACGCCGCCCTGACGGGATTCGCCGAGCAGGCCCAGGACGCGATCCAGCTCGGCTTCGCGACCGGTGAACGCGGCGACCCCGCCGGGCAGTTCACGCGGGACGACAGCGGCGCCCGCCGGACTGCCGGGCCGCGCGGCCGCGGCGGCGAACTCGGCGCGGTCGTCGCCGGTGAGGCCGAGGGCGTCGGCGAGCCGGTCGAGGGTTTCGCGGTGCGGGTAGCGGCGGTCGCCCCGTTCGAGCGCGCCGATGGCCTGGCCGCTGAGCCCGGACTTCTCGGCGAGCGCCTCCTGGGTCAGCTCCGCGGCGCGCCGAAGGCGGCGCAGCCGAGTACCGAACGACTCCATCCCCGCTCCCCTCCCCGCACGAGGATCACATGCCGGGGAGGGAGGGCGCCAGGACAGGTTGGGGGTTCCGTCGCGCTGGTGACTCGCCGACCCCCGTGCCCGGGCGGCGGAAGTTCCCACCGCGCAGACGACCGGCCAACCTCCGGGAGCCCTGGTCAGCGGATCTCGCCGCCCACGGCGGCCCGAACCATCCGGCCGCGCGGTGCGCCGGTCAGCGGCACCCGGCCGACTCACCCCACGTCGGCCACCTCCCGCCGTCAAGCATTGTCGGCGAAGATCGTATCGCTTATCGTATACGACACTGCTCCCCTCTCAATGCAGCGAGGTGACCCCGTGCCCGCCCCCACGACCCTCATCGCCCGTGACTTCACCGAATTCCGCACCGCGGTTTCGCAGTCGTTCGTCCCCTTGCACGTCACTGCCGGTGGGGACGGCTTCCGCGGCCGGATCCGCTCCTCGGGCGCCGACGAGGTGCAGGTCTCCGAAGTCACCGCCTCGCCCCACGTCGTCGAGCGCACGCCCGAGCTGATCGCGCGCGGTGACCGCCGCTACTACAAGCTGAGCCTCGTCCTCGCCGGCACCAGCCTCCTCGTGCAGGACGGCCGCCAAGCCGTCCTGCGCCCCGGGGACGTCGCCCTCTACGACACCCACCGGCCCTACTCGCTGGTGTTCGAAGAGGACTTCCGGACCCTCGTCGTGATGTTCCCGCAGCGCCTGATCGACCTGCCCGCCGAGCTCGTCGGCCGGCTCACCGCGGTGCGCATGTCGGGCAAGGAAGGCGTCGGCAACGTCGTCGTCCCCTTCCTCGCCCAGCTCGGCGGCAACCTCGAGCAGCTGGCCGGCCCGGCTGGCGCGCGGCTCGCGCACAGCGCCGTCGACCTGCTGTCCACGCTCGTCGCCACCGAGCTGGACCTGGCGAACGAAGACCCGCACCACGAGCTGATGCGCCGGATCCGCGCCCACATCGACGCGAACCTGCCCTCGGCCGACCTCGGCCCGGCGCGGATCGCCGCCGAGCACTTCATCTCGACGCGGCACCTGCACGGGCTCTTCCAGGAGCAGGGCACCACCGTCGCCGGCTGGATCCGCACGCGCCGGCTCGAGCACTGCCGCCGCGACCTGCTCGACCCCGTGCACGCCGGCCGCCCGGTCGCGGCGATCGCCGCGCGCTGGGGGTTCGTCGACGCCGCGCACTTCAGCCGGGTGTTCAAGAGCGCGTTCGGCCGGGCGCCGAGCGAGCTGCGCCGCGAGTTGACCGTCAGCGACCGGTAGTTGCCCCGCAGCGCGTGACCGCTCGCCCGGACGGGGTGCCCGCCCGACGATGAGGCCATGCCCGAAGCCCCCACCGACGGCTGGCGCACCTACGACGAGTTCGCCGCCGGGATCGCCACCTACCGCCTGCCCGACGCCGACCTCACCGGCCGGGACGTCACGATCACCCTCGACGACGGCGAAGTCCTCAACCTGAGCTTCAAGGACGCCGAGCACGTCGTGTGCAACGGCGTCGAGGACCCGTACGACGCGGTCGCCGTGCGCGACGACGTCCTCTTCGTGAACCTGCCGCTCACCAGCGTCGACGGCGAAGCGCTGACCGTCGTGTACTCGACGACGTCCCATCGCGCGCTCGCCGTCCGCTCGGTGATCGGCGCGGAAGACGTCGAAGGAGTTCCCCGGGTCTCCCAGAGCTTCCAGTCCGGGGTCACCGACGGTGGCCCGCCCACCGGCGCCGCGCCCGGCCCGTCGCGCGACCTCATCGGCAAGCGCAACCTGTACCGCTACAGCCCCGAGCACCTCTACGAGCACGTCTACGTCTCGTCGGAGCGCTACGCGTGGCAGTGCCTGGAAGGCGTCCAGCGCGGCCACGGCGACATGGACCTCTCGACGGTGTGGAAGTTCGCCGACGGCCTCTACCTGTTCTGCTTCCGGGAGTTCCGGATCGCCGTGGCCAGCGTGTGGCTGCACGACCTCGGCTACGCGCTGCGCACCACCGGCGTCTTCCTCGGCCTCACCGGCGACGGCCGGTCCGAGCACTCCCGCGCCGGCGGGCACATCTACCCGCTGGGCTCGGTCGGCTACCCCGACGCCCAGCCCGTCTGAAGGAGCCACCTGTGTCCACTGTGGACGTGATCCGCGCGCACTACGCCGCCGGCGACCGGGGCGACCTGCCCGGCATGCTCGCCCCGCTCGGCCCGGAGACGACTTGGACGGAGGCCGCGGGCTTCCCCTACGCCGGCACGTACACCGGCCCGGACGAAGTCCGCGAGCGCGTCTTCGAAGCGATCGGACGGGACTGGGACGGCTACCGCTTCACCCTCGCCGACCTCCTCGACGCCGGGGACACCGTCGTCGGCGTCGGCACCTACACCGGCACCCACCGCCGGACCGGCCGATCCTTCATCGCCCGCGTCGCGCACCTGTGGCGGTTCGACGGCGGCGCGGTCACCTCCTTCGAGCAGATCGTCGACTCCGCGCCCGTCGTGGCCGCGGCCCGGGAGCAGTCATGAGAAAGATCTTCCCCGCCCTCGCGGCCGCCGTCCTCCTCACCGCGGGCTGCGCCGGGTCCGGAACCGGCGCGGACGGCCCGATCGTCGTCGGCTCGGTCAACGCGCTCAGCGGCGCGGCCACCTTCCCGGAGGCCTCGCAGGCGGCCAAGGCCGTGTTCGACGCGGCCAACGCGGCCGGCGGCGTCAACGGGCGCAAGATCGAGTACAAGGCGATCGACGACAAGGGCGACCCGGCGGCGGCCGCGGCGGCCGCGCGTGAAGTGGTCGGCGGCGACGACGCCGTCGCGCTCGTCGGGTCGTCGAGCCTGATCGAGTGCGAGATCAACGCGAAGTACTACGAGCAGCAGAAGATCCTGTCCGTGCAGGGCATCGGCGTCGACCCGGCGTGCTTCTCGAGCCCGAACATCGCGCCGGTCAACGTCGGGCCGTTCCACGACATGACGCTCACCCTGCTGTACGGCTCGGAGACGTTGAAGCTCGACAACATCTGCGCGCTGCTGGAGATCGCGGGCAACACGCTCCCGGCGTACCGGGCCGCGATCGACGAGTGGACGAAGATCACCGGCAAGAAGCTGAAGTACGTCGACTCCACCGTCCCCTACGGCAGCTCCGACTACACCTCCTACATCGTCAAGGCGCGAGCCGCGGGCTGCAAGGCGATCACCGTCAACCCGGTCGAGCCCGACTCGATCGGCCAGCTCAAGGCCGCGCAGGCGCAGGGCTGGAACGACGTCACCTGGCTGCTGCTGACCAGCGTCTACAGCGAGAACTACGCGAAGGCGATCTCGAACGCCGGCGCCGGGGTGTACGTGCCGGCCGAGTTCTACCCCTTCACCGACGCCGGCAGCCCGCAGACCAAGGAGTGGCGCGACCTGATGACGAAGAACAAGATCCCGCTGACGTCGTTCAGCCAAGGCGGCTACCTGGCGGCCAAGTACTTCTTGGACGTGGTGAAGGGGATCAAGGGTGACGTCACGCGCGAGACCGTGACCCAGGCGCTGCGCGAGATGCGGCCGGTCAGCGACCCGATGGTCGGGACGCCGTACGTGTTCGGGCCGGCGCAGGCGCACCACGACAACACCGCCGGCTGGCCGATCAAGCTGGCCTCCGGCACGAACAAGTGGGAGCTGGCCGGGCAGGACTGGCTCCGGATCCCGAAGCCGTAGGAGGACGTCGATGCTGCAGGGCGCTCTGGCCGGTCTCGCCGCCGGCGGCCTCTACGCGGTGCTCGCGGTGTGCCTGACGCTGATGTCGCGACTGGTCCGCGTGGTCAACTTCGCGCAGTCCGCCACCGGGATGTTCGGCTGTTACGTCGCGGTGTTCCTCGCCGTCCACTCAGGACTGCCCGAGTGGACGGCGACGGTGGCGGGGATCGTGCTCGGCGGTGCGCTGAGCGCGGTCCTCGGCTGGATCGTGTCGACGTGGCTCGCCGAGGCGGACACCGGGACGCGCTCGGCGGTGACCGTCGCGGTGCTCCTGCTGCTGATCTCGCTGGCGTTCATCCTGTTCGGGAACAAGCCGCAGCCGTTCCACCCGCTGCTGGCCGGGCCCGCGTTCACCGTCGGCGGCGTCGTGATCAGCCAGGTCACGGTGGTCACCGTCGCGCTGGCCGTGCTGGTGGCGCTCGGCTGCCGGGTGGTGCTGGCCCGCACGACGCTCGGTGTCCGGCTGCGCGCGCTGTCCGAGCGCCCGACCACGGCGGAGCTGCTGGGCATCCCGGCCCGGCCGCTGTCGGTCGGCGTCTGGACGGCGACCGGGGTGATCGCCACGCTGGCCGTCTCGATCGTCGCGCCGTCGCAGTCGAACGACCCGACGTCGCTGGCGATGCTCGTGGTCCCGGCGGCCGCGGCCGCTCTGCTCGGCGGCTTCCGGCGGCTCGACCTGGCCGTGGCCGGCGGGCTGGTGCTCGGCATGGCGCAGGGCGCGGTCGCCCAGTCCGACCGGCTGTCGGTGCTGCGGTACTTCCTCCCGTTCCTGGTCATCGTCGCGGTGCTGCTCTGGACGCAGCGCAAGGAGGTGTGGGATGCGGCTCGCTGAGCGGTTCCTGCCGCCGCTCGTCGCGGCCGCGGCGGTCGGCATCGGCTACGCGCTGAGTACCGGGCTCGCCGGGTACTTCGTCTACCTCGGCGTCAGCGCCGTCGTCGCGGCGATCGCCCTGCTCGGGCTCGGCGTCGTCACCGGCACCGCCGGGATGGTTTCCCTGTGCCAGCTCACCTTCGGCGCGGTGGGCGCGTTCGTCGTCTCGGCGTGCAACGTCGCGGGCGTGCCCGGCGGGTTCGTCGTCTGGCTGGTCCTGGGCGGGCTGGCCGCCGCCGCGGCCGGGGTGCTCGTCGGGCTGCCGGCGTTGCGGCTGCGCGGGATCACCCTGGCCGTCGTCACGCTCGGGCTCGCCGCGGCCGCCGACCTGACACTGGTGCAGATCCAGTTCCCCGGCGCCACGGAAGGGCTCTCGGTCGAGCGTCCGGAAGCGTTCTCCGACGACCGGTCGTACTTCCTCTTCGCGGTGCTGGTCCTGGTCGCCTGCGGGCTGCTCGTGCACTACCTGCGCCGCGGCCGCTGGGGCAGCAGCTGGCACTTCGTCGCGTTCTCCGAGCGCGGTACCGCCGCGGTCGGCGCCGGCGTGCGGACGTCGAAGCTGACGGCGTTCGCGGTCAGCGCCGCGCTCGGCGGGATCAGCGGCGGCCTGCTCACCGGCCAGGTCGGCCTCGCCTTCCCGGCCAGCTTCACCGCGATCCAGTCCCTCGCGCTGTACGTGCTGGCCGTCATGTCCGGCGCACACCTCATCGACATGGCGGTGTTCGGCGCGCTGCTCTGGGTCGCCGTGCCGGAGCTGCTGAAGCGCTGGGGCGTGCCGCAGGACTGGGGGTTCGTGATCTTCGGTGTCCTGGGCATCCAGGCGCTCGCCGGGCGCGGCAACCTCGGCACCGCCGTCCGCGCCCTGCGGCACCGGTCTCGCGGGCCGGCCGGGCTCGGCCTCACCGACGTCGACGAGGTCGCGCCGCTGCCGCCGGGCGACCCGGTGCTGGAGGTCCGCGGCCTGACCGTCTCCTTCGGACACGTCAAGGCACTGTCCGATGTGGACATTTTGGTGCCGGAGCACGGGATCCTCGGCGTGATCGGGCCCAACGGCGCCGGGAAGTCCACCTTGGTCGACGTGATCAGTGGGTTCCTGCCGCGCGCGGCCGGCACGGTCACGCTCGACGGCCACCCGCTCACAGGTTCGCCGACCCGGCGGGCCCGCGCCGGGCTGCGGCGGACGTTCCAGCAGGACCGCGTCCCCCCTGGCCTCGCTGTGGGGGCGTACGTGCGGTTCGTCGCCCGCCGGCGGCTCTCCGACGCCGAGGTCGCCGACGCGCTGGAGTTCTTCGGCTGCCCGGCGGCGCGGACGCCGCTGTCCCGGGTGGACGCCGGCGCGCGGCGCCTCGTCGAGGTCGTCGGCCACCTCCTGGCCCGGCCGCGGGTGCTGCTGCTCGACGAGCCGGCGGCCGGGCTGCCGCACGAGGAGCACGTGGCGTTCGGGCGGCGGCTGCGGCAGGTGCCGGCCCGGTTCGGGGTGTCGGTGCTGCTCATCGAACACGACCTCGACCTCGTCCGGTCGGTGTGCGACCGGCTGACGGTGCTCGACTTCGGCGAAGTGCTGGCGAGCGGGCCGCAGGCCGACGTGCTGGCCGACCCGGCGGTCCTGAAGGCGTACATGGGCGAAACGGAGCTGCTGTGAACGCGTTGCGCGTCGACGGGCTGACGGTGAAGCGCGGCGCGGGCCCGGTGATCCGCGACGTCGGGTTCACGCTGGAGCCCGGCCGGATCACGGCACTGGTCGGGCCCAACGGGGCCGGGAAGACCAGTCTTCTGGAGGCGGTGTCGGGGGTCGTGGCGCCGTCGGCGGGCCGCGTCCACCTCGGCGACGCCGACATCACCCGGCATTCGCGGGTGGCGCGGGCGCGGCTCGGGCTCGCGCACATCGAGCAGGGCCGGGCGGTGTTCCCCGGGCTCACGGTGCTGGAGAACCTCCGCCTGACCGCCCGCACGGCGTCCCGGCTCGACGCCGTGCTCGAGCTGTTCCCCGAGCTGGCCAAGCGCCGCGACTCGCCCGCGGCCCTGCTGTCGGGTGGCGAACAGCAGATGCTGGTGCTGGCGCGGGCGTTCGCGGCGCGTCCGGCGTTCCTGCTCATCGACGAGATGTCGCTGGGCCTGGCGCCGGTGGTGTTCACGCGCCTGCTGCCGGTGGTGACGCGGTTCGCCGCCGAGGGGGCGGCGATCCTGCTGGTGGAGCAGTTCACGCACCTGGCACTGGGCGTCGCGCAAGAGGCGCTGGTGGTGTCGTCGGGCCGGGTGACGTACGCGGGCGACGCGCAGGCGTTGCTGGACTCCCCCGCGACCTTGCACGCGGCCTACCTGGGGGCGTGACCCGCACGCCCCCAGGCGTCGTCACATGCCGGCGCGCTCGAAGGCCAGGGTGGGGAGGTCCACCGCGTGGGCGCCGCCGTCGGCGACCAGGACCGCGCCCGTGATGTATGACGACTCCGGCGAGCCCAGGAACCGGACCACCGCCGCGATCTCTTCGGGCTCGGCCGGGCGGCGCAACGGGACCTCCGCCGTCACGCGCCGGTAGCCCTCGTCGTGGCCACCTTCGAAACCGGCCGCCGCCGCGAACTGGTCCATCTCGCCGTCGGCCATCGGGGTGCGGACCCAGCCCGGGCAGACGGCGTTCGCGCGGACGCCCTTCGGTCCGAAGTCGCGGGCGATCGAGCGGGTCAGGCCGATCAGCGCGTGCTTGGCCACCGTGTACCCGGCGACGTTCGGCCCGGCGAACAACCCGGCCAGCGACGACACGACGACGATCTGCCCGCCGGTCCCGACCAGCGACGGCAGCGCGGCCCGGCAGAGGACGAACGCGCTCGACAGGTTCGAGCGCAGCGCCAGTTCCCACTCGTCGTCACCGGTGTCGGCGACCGACCGGAACCCGTGGCCACCCGCGTTGGCGACGACGACGTCCAGCCGCCCGTACCGGCCGTCGATCTCGGCGACCGCGTTCTCCGCGTCCTCACGCACACTCGCGTCGCAAGCGATCACGTGCGCGCCGGTCTCGGCGGCGACCTTCTCCAGTGGCTCGCGACGCCGTCCCAGCACGACGACCCGCGCGCCCTCGGCCGAGTAGCGCCGCGCGACCGCCGCGCCGATGCCGGTGCCGCCGCCGGTGATGGCGACGACCCTCTCCTTGGTGTCCACTGTGGATCCTTTCCGGGCGGGGGAACGCCGAGCGGGCCGGCATCCCGAAGTCGGGGCACACGCAGGTGACGCGGATGCCCGGCACCTCTTCCAGGTGCGGTGGCGCGTGCGCTCATCCTCACCGCGGGCGCCGCCGCGCGGTTGGCGTCGAGCGCACCGTTGTTGTCCACGCCCGCACGGGCGGTTCCGCGGGGGCGGGCACCGGCCGAGACTGACCAGGGTGACGACGCTTTCCGACACCTCGACCTGGCTGCCGCTCGACGGACTGGCCCCCGGCTTCGACGCGAACAAGGCCCCGGCGACCGGCGACCTCGACGGCCGCGAGTTCGTCCTGCGCGACGCCGGCGGGCCGGTCTTCACCCGGACCGGGGCGGACCCCGGCGAAACCTTCCTCGTCGACGACGGCCTTCACTACGTCCAGCCCGACCCGGGCGACGCGCGCGAAGCGGTGTCGCTGTTCCTGGACCTGCGCGACGGCCGGGCGCTCGTCGTCACCACGACGATCGGCGACGCCGGCACCCCACGCGTCTCGCAGGAGTTCCGGCCCGCCACGATCGACGGCATCGAGGTCCGCGGGGAGGCGATGGCGCCGAGCACGGCGCTGATCGGCCGGCGCGTGCTCTGGGTCTACAGCGAGCAGCACGCCTACGAGCACGTCTACCTCAGCCCGCACTGGTACACGTGGCAGTGCCTGGCCGGGCCCGAGCGCGGGCTCGCCGACACCGACGAGAACACCGTCTACACGGTCCGGCCCGGCATCCACGTCTTCACCTGGCGGGAGAAGGTCATCCCGTGCGCGTCGGTGACGATCGCCGACCACCGCGACGCCCGCCGCCTGCGTTCGCACGGTGTCCTCTTCGGACTGGACGCCACCGGCGAGCGGCCGACGCACTTCACCTTCGGCGCGCACGGCCGCCTGCTGAGCACCACCGTCCACCCCGGACACCTCGACCCGGCGGAGAGCTGACCGTGGCCGCCGACCTCGTCCTCACCAACGCCGTGGTGTACACCGTGGACGCCGCCCGGCCGTGGGCGTCTTCGCTGGCCGTCACCGACGGGAAGATCGTCGCGCACGAAGAAGTCGGGCCGGACACCGAGGTCCTCGACCTCGCCGGCGCGTTCGTCATGCCGGGCCTGGTCGACGTCCACAACCACCACGCGATGGCCGGCCGCGCCGACCTGTTCGAGCTGACTTTCGGCTCGGACGCGGGCCTCGGCGACATCCTCGACGCGGTCCGCGCGCGGACCGCCGGGCTCGGCCCGGACGAGTGGCTGACCGGCGGGGCGTGGGCGTCCACCCTGGTCGAGACCCTGTCGTCCACGTCCGCCCGGCACGCGCTGGACGAGGCCGCGGGCGGGCGCCCGGTGTCGCTCACCGACGACAGCCGGCACAACCGCTGGGTGAGCAGCCGCGCCCTGGAACTGGCCGGCATCACCGCGGCCACGCCGGACCCGGCCGGCGGCGTGATCGTCCGCGACGGCGGTTCGCCCAGCGGGCTCCTCCTGGAGGCCGCCGGCGTGCTGGTCGAGCGGGTGACCGGCGAACTGACACCCGACCGGCATCGCCGCGCGTCCCGGCGGGCGATCGAGATCCTGCACAGCTTCGGCGTCACGGCGTTCCAGGACGCCGGGGTCTCGACCGACATCCTCGGCGCGCTCCGCTCGCTGGACCTCGCGGGCGAGCTGGACGCGTGGGTGGTGTCGTCGCTGCTGGTCAACGACCCGATCTTCGGCTTCGACCCGATCGGCGCGCCGCTGCTGGCGGTCGCCGATCGCTACCGCACGGAACACCACCGCCCGGACTTCGTGAAGATCTTCCTCGACGGCGTCCCGCCGACGCGCACGGCCGCGTTCCTCGAGCCGTACCTGCCCGACGACACCCACGGCGGCTGCTTCCACGGCTCGACGACGATGCCGCCCGAGGAGCTGACGGACTGGCTGCGCACGGCGGCTTCGGCCGGATTCTCGGCGAAGGTGCACTGCACCGGGGACGCGTCGGTGCGGCAGTTCCTGGACGCGGTTTCGCGGCTGCGCGCCGAGGGGTTCGCCGAGACGCGGTTCCAGGTGGCGCACGGCCAGTTCGTGCACCCGGACGACCTCCCGCGGTTCGCGGCGCTGGGCGTGGCGGCCGACATCTCGCCGTTCCTCTGGGTGCCCGGCGTGATCCCGGACGCGATCGCGGAGGTGCTGCCCGCCTCCCGCGCGGCCCGCATGCAGCCGAACCGCACGCTCCTGGACACCGGCGCCCTCGTCGCCGGCGGGTCGGACTGGCCGGTCAGCGAGTCGCCGAACGCGTGGGAGGGCATCGCGGGGCTCGTGACGCGGGAGGATCCGCACGGCAGGCGGCCGGGCGCGCTGTGGCCGGAGCAGGCGATCACCCTGGCCGAGGCGATCGAGGTGTTCACCCTCGGCGGGGCGCGGGCCGCCGGCCTCGACGACGTCACGGGTTCGCTGACGCCGGGCCGGTCCGCGGACTTCGTGGTGCTGGACCGGGATCCGTTCACGACGGCCGAGGTGGCCGAGACGCGGGTGACCGAGACGTGGTTCGCGGGACGGCGCGTGTTCCGGCGCTGACCCCGCGCGGAGCGGTCCTCCTCGCTCCGCGCGGGGTCAGCGCCCAAGGACGAACGTCGCCGCCCGCTCTCCCACCAACACCGTCGGTGCGTTCGTGTTGCCCGTCGTCACGCGCGGCAGTACCGACGCGTCCGCCACGACCAGCCCCTCGAGTCCGTGCACCGTCAGCTCCGGGCTCACCACCGACGAGACGTCCGTGCCCATCCGGCACGTGCCGACCTGGTGGTGGTAGGTGATCGCCGTCCGCCGCACGTACTCCCGGACTTCATCCTCCGGGGCCGGGTACAACTGCCGGGCGCCCCATTCCGTCGCCAACGCCGGCGCGCGGCCGACCGTCATGCACTGCTCCACCGACGCCACCAGGCTCTCGAAGTCGGACCGCTCCGCGAGCGCCGCCAGGTCGATCCGTACCGCGCCGTCCGGGCCCAGCCGCAAGCTCCCCCGGCTCTTCGGCGTCACCATGCCCGCCATCAGCGAAAATCCCGTCGGCGGCCCGGACATCCACGGCTCGTACATCGGGACGCTGAAACAGATCGGCTGCGTGTCCGGCACCTCGAGACCCGGGCGGCTGCGCCAGAACCAGTGCACCTGCGTCACCGGCCGGCCCGGCCACGGCGAGACCTCCCGGTCCGTCGCGAAGATCACCGGCGCCAGCAGGTGATCGTGCAGGTTGCGCCCCACCCCGGGCAGGTCCGCGACAACGTCGGTGCCGAGCGCGGTCAGCTCGTCCGCCGGGCCGACGCCGCTGCGGAGCAGGATCTCCGGCGATCCCAGCGCGCCCGCCGCGAGGACCACCAGATCGGCCGGCAGCTCGCGCACTGAACCTCCGAGAGAAGCGACCACCCCGGTGACGCGCGAGCCGGAGAACCGGAGCCGGTGCACCGAAGCTCCCGTGTGGACAGTCATCCGCGAAGCCACCGGCGAACCGTAAGCGTGCCAAGTGTCGAAGCGCCGGCCGTCCCGGAGGGTGATCTGCTGCACGGACACCCCCTCCGAGGCGTTCGGAGGCAGGCCAACGGAAAGACAAGCGTCCATGACGGACTGCTGGATCGGGTGCACCGGGACGTTCGGGACGACCTCGAGGAGGTCCTTCTCGATCCGCTCGAACACCGGCGCGACGTCGGACCAAGTCCAGCCGGGCAGGCCCCAGCCGTCGTAGTCGGCGGGCGCGCCGCGGACCCAGATCATCGCGTTGAGCGCGTGCGACCCGCCGAGCACCTTGCCCCGCGGCAGGTGCAGCCGCCGGCCCGCCGCGTGGGGTTGCGGAACCGTGTGGTGGTCCCAGTCCTCCGGCCCGTGCCACAGCTCCCCCGCCCGCGCCGGGTCGTGGATGGCGGGGTTGACGTCCGGGCCGCCCGCCTCCAGGAGCGTCACCGCCGCGCCCGCGTCCACCAGCCGCCGCGCCACCACCGAGCCGGCCGAGCCGGCGCCCACCACGATCACGTCCATGCGTTTCAGCCTGCCGCGCGTGCCATCGGACGGAACGCATCCCTTCGCCGTCGGTCAACGGGCATGCGTGAGCGGACAAGACCCGCCGCGCCCCGGCGCCCGATACTCGGCTCATCCGAGGCCGAGGAGGAATCCGGGATGGCGACACGCCTGTGCATCGACGGACGGTGGACCGAGGCCGGCGGCGGGACGATCCCGACGCTCGACCCGGCCACCGGCCGCGTGCTCGAAGAGGTCGGCACGGCGTCGAAGGCCGACGTCGACGCCGCCGTCGCGGCTGCCCGGCGCGCGTTGACCGCAGCGGAGTGGGCCGGGCTGCTCCCGGTACAGCGGGCCGCGCCGCTGTTCCGCCTCGCCGATCTCGTCGAGCGGCACCACGAAGAGCTGGCCCGGCTGGAAACGCTCGACCAGGGCCAGCCGATCGGCGTCTCCCGGCAGGTGAGCGTCACCGGCGCGGCCGAGCACTTCCGCTACTTCGCGGGCTGGGTGACGAAGCTGCAGGGCACGACGAACCCGGTCTCCTTCCCGGACACCCTGCACTACACCCGCCGCGAGCCGGTCGGGGTGAACGCGCTGATCACGCCGTGGAACTTCCCGCTGATGATCCTCGCGTGGAAGCTCGCGCCGGCGCTGGCGACCGGCAACACCGTGGTGATCAAGCCCAGCGAGGTGACGCCGCTGACCAGCATCCGCCTGGTCGAGCTGGCCCACGAAGCCGGTTTCCCGGCGGGCGTGGTCAACCTCGTCACCGGTGACGGCGCGGTCGGCGCCCTGCTGACCGGGCACGCGGACGTCGACCACGTCTCCTACACCGGCTCCACGGCCGTCGGGAAGCTGATCACCGCGGCCAGCGCGGCAACCAACCTCAAGCGGCTCACCCTGGAGCTCGGCGGGAAGGCCCCGAGCATCATCGCCGCCGACGCCGACCTCGACGCCGCCGTGGCGGGCAACCTCGCCGGGGCGACGCTCAACACCGGCCAGGTCTGCGCCGCGTACACCCGCTTCTACGTCGACCGCAAGCGCGAGCAGGAGTTCGTCGAGAAGCTGGCCCGCGGCCTCGACGGCCTGCGGATCGGGCCGGGCGCGGACGAGACCACCCAGCTCGGCCCGCTGGTGTCGGCGAAACACCTCGAGCACGTCGACTTCCTGGTCGGCACCGGCCGCGAGCAGGGCGCCGACCTGGTCACCGGCGGGAACCCGGTCGAGCGCGACGGCTACTTCTACGCCCCGACGCTGTTCGCCGGCGTCCGCGACGACATGGCGATCATGCGCGAGGAGATCTTCGGCCCGGTCCTCGCCGTGACCGCCTACGACGACGCCGACGAGCTCCTCGGCCGCGCCAACGACACCGAGTACGGCCTCGCCGCGACGGTGTGGACCCGCGACCTCCGTACCGCCCAGCGCTTCGCCGACGGCATCCGGGCGGGCGCGGTGTTCGTCAACATGCCGCCGGTCCCGGACATGGCCGCGCCGTGGGGCGGCTACAAGGCGTCCGGCTGGGGCCGCGAAATGGGCCCGTGGGCCCTGGACGCCTACACGGAGACGAAGGCGGTGTGGCTCCACTACGGCTGAGCGGAACGGGAACCCGATCGGGGGTTCCCGCACGCCACAGATCGTATATTATTTGGAATATCTTTTCGTACCGGCAGGCAGGAACCCCGGATGACCAGCATCGCCCGGCCCGGCAAGATCATCGCGCTGCACCTCAACCACCGGTCGCGCGCCGTCCAGCGCGGCCGGGTTCCGCAGCAGCCGTCGTACTTCCTCAAGCCGCCGACGTCGGTGGCGGCGAGCGGTGCCGCGCTCGAACGCCCGGCCGGCACCGAGCTGCTGGGCTTCGAAGGCGAGATCGCGCTGGTCATCGGCCGCACCGCCCGCCGCGTCAGCCCCGAAGACGGCTGGTCCTATGTCAGTGGCGTCACCGCGGCCAACGACTTCGGCGTCTACGACCTCCGCTACGCCGACAAGGGCAGCAACCTGCGGTCGAAGGGCGGCGATGGCTTCACCCCGCTCGGCCCCGCGGTGCTGCCCGCCGCGGACGTCGACCCGGCCGCACTGCGGCTGCGCACCTGGCTCAACGGCGAGCTGGTCCAGGAGGACACCACCGGCGACCTGCTGTTCGGCTTCGGCCGGCTGGTCGCCGACCTCTCCCAGCTGATCACCCTCGACCCCGGCGACGTCGTCCTCACCGGCACGCCCGCGGGCGCGTCGGTCGCCATCCCCGGCGACGTCGTCGAGGTCGAGGTCGACACCGCCGGGCACACCACCGGCCGGCTGGTCACGCCGATCACCGAAGGGACCGTCCCGTTCGGACCGTACGGTGCCCTCCCCCGCGCCGACGACCAGCAGCGCGCGGACGCGTACGGAACGTCCACCGGGGACTTCCAGCTGACCGCCGGGCTGAAGGAACGCATCGAGTCCGTCGGCACCGCGACGTTGTCGGTCCAGCTCCGCAAGCGCGGGCTCGACGACGTCTTCATCGAAGGGCTGACGTCGACGCGGCCCGGCGCCCGGCTGACCGGCCGCGCCCGGACGCTGCGCTACCTGCCCTACCGCGAAGACCTGTTCAAGAAGCGCGGCGGCGGCTACAACGCCCAGAAGCGGGCGATCGACGCCCTCGGCCCCGGTGACGTCCTGGTGATGGAGGCCCGCGGGGAACGCGGCACGGGCACGGTCGGCGACATCCTCGCGCTGCGGGCGCAGGTCCGCGGCGCCGCCGGGATCGTCACCGACGGCGGGGTCCGCGACCTCGCCGCGGTGTCCGCTTTGGACGTTCCCACCTACCACGCCGGGCCGCACCCGGCGGTGCTCGGCCGCCGGCACGTGCCGTGGGACGTCGACGTCGCGATCGCCTGCGGCGGCGCGGCCGTGTGCCCCGGCGATGTCATCGTGGGCGACGGCGACGGCGTCCTGGTCATCCCGCCGGACCTCGTCGAGGAGGTGGTCGACGCGGCGATCGAGCAGGAGCTGCAGGAGACGTTCATCGCCGAGCAGGTCGCCGCGGGCGAGCGCGTCGAAGGCCTCTACCCGATGGACGAGCACTGGCGCGGGAGGTACGCCGCATGGCTCGCGAAACGGTGAACGGCACCGCGATGAGCAAGTCGCGGATCGCGTACGAGTGGATCAAGGCCCGGATCGCCGACGGCACCTTCTCCCCCGGCTACCGCCTCGTCCTCGGCCAGCTCGCCCAGGAACAGGGCGTCAGCGTGGTCCCCGTCCGCGAAGCGATCCGGCTGCTGGAAGCCGAAGGCCTGGTGACGTTCGAACGCCACGTCGGCGCGCAGGTCGCCATGGTCGACGAAAGCGAGTACCAGCACACGATGCAGACCCTCGCGCTGGTCGAGGGCTACGCCGCCGCGCTGGCCGCGCCCCACCTGGCGCCCGGGTCGCTCGACCGGGCGCGCGCCCTCAACGCCGACCTGGCCGGCTGCCTCGGCCACTTCGAGCCGGCCCGGTTCACCGCGCTCAACCGGGATTTCCACGCCGTGCTGTTCGACGCCTGCCCGAACCCGCAGGTCCTCGACCTGGTCCGGCGCGGCTGGGACCGGCTCGGCGGGCTGCGCACCTCGACGTTCAGCTTCGTGCCCGGCCGGGCGCGACAGTCCGTGGCCGAGCACGAGCAGATCCTCGGCCTGCTCGACGCGGGCGCCCCCGCTTCCGACGTCGAACGAGCCGTCCGTGCCCACCGGCTGGCGACGCTCGACGCGTTCCTCGCCCACCGCCATCCCTGACGCAGAAAGGGAACCCATGCGCTTCCGCTCCGATCCCCAGGCCATCCGCGGGTCGATCGCGCCGCTCATGACGCCGTTCACCGCCGAGGGCGCCGTGGACCACGACGGCCTGAAGAACCTGGTGCGCTGGCAGCTCGCCTCGGGCACCCACGGCATCTCGATCGGCGGCTCCACCGGCGAACCGGGGTCGCAGACGATCGCCGAGCGCGCCGAAGCGATCCGCACGGTGGCCGCGGAGGTCGGCGACCGCGTCCCGTTCGTCCCGGGCACCGGATCGGCGAAGCTCGACGAGACCCTCGAACTCACCGCCGCCGCGCGCGACGCCGGGATCGACGCGGCCCTAGTCATCACGCCGTACTACGCGCGCCCGACGCAGGACGCGCTGTTCGTCTGGTACCGCACGGCCTGCCGCGAGTTCCCCGACCTGCCGATCGTCGCCTACAACGTGCCGAGCCGGACGGCGGTCGACCTCGCGCCGCAGACGGTCGCGCGCCTGTTCCGCTCGTGCGACAACTTCGTCGGCATCAAGGAGACGACGAAGGACTTCGAGCACTTCTCCCGGGTGCTGCACCTGTGCGGACGGGAGCTGCTGGTGTGGTCCGGGATCGAGCTGCTCTGCCTGCCGCTGCTGGCCCTCGGCGGCGCGGGGTTCGTCAGCGCGACGGCCAACATCGCCCCGGCGGCCTGCGCGGAGATGTACACCGCCTGGCAGTCCGGCGACCACGAGCGCGCCCGGGAAATCCACTACGGCCTGCACCCGCTGGTGGACCTGCTGTTCGTCGAGACCAACCCGGCGCCGGGCAAGTGGGTCCTCGAACAGCGCGGGCTGATCGCGTCCGGGCACGTACGGCCGCCGCTGATCACGCCGAGCGAAGCCGGTCTCGCCCGGATCAAGGACCTCATGGGGGAAGGCGAGAAGTACCTCTCGCCGGTCGAAGGTTTCACCGTGAAGGGGAAAGCATGACTCACCACGTCCCGGAAGGACTGCCGGGCGAGCTGAAGCACTACATCGGCGGGGAGCTCGTCGACAGCGTCTCGGGCAAGACGTTCGACGTGCTCGACCCCGTGTCGAACACGCCGTACGCGACCGCGGCGGCGGGCCGGGCCGAGGACGTCGACCGGGCGGTCGCCGCGGCGCGCCGGGCCTTCGCCGACGGACCGTGGCCGCGCATGCTGCCGCGCGCCCGCGCGCGGGTGCTGAACAAGATCGCCGACGCCGTCGAGGCGCAGGACGCCCGGCTGGCCGAGCTGGAGACGTTCGACACCGGCCTGCCGATCACCCAGGCGCTCGGCCAGGCCCAGCGCGCGGCCGAGAACTTCCGGTTCTTCGCCGACCTCGTCGTCGCGCAGGCCGACGACACCTACCAGGTGCCCGGGCGGCAGGTGAACTACGTGCACCGCAAGCCGGTCGGTGTCGCCGGGCTGATCACGCCGTGGAACACGCCGTTCATGCTGGAGAGCTGGAAGCTCGCGCCGGCGCTGGCTTCGGGCTGCACGGTGGTGCTGAAGCCGGCCGAGTTCACGCCGCTGTCGGCGAGCCTGTGGGCCGGGATCTTCGCCGGCGCGGGACTGCCCGACGGCGTGTTCAACCTGGTCAACGGCTTCGGCGAGGAAGCGGGCGACGCGCTGGTCAAGCACCCGGACGTCCCGCTGATCTCGTTCACCGGCGAGACCACGACCGGGCAGACGATCTACCGCAACTGCGCGGCCGGGCTCAAGGGCATGTCGATGGAGCTGGGCGGCAAGTCCCCGGCGATCGTCTTCGCCGACGCGGACCTCGACGCCGCCCTCGACTCGACGCTGTTCGGCGTCTTCTCCCTCAACGGCGAGCGCTGCACCGCGGGCAGCCGCATCCTCGTCGAGCGGCCGATCTACGACGAGTTCTGCGCGCGGTACGCGGCGCGGGCGCGGGACATCGTCGTCGGGGATCCGCACGACCCGGCCACCGAGGTCGGCGCGCTGGTCCACCCGGAGCACTACGAGAAGGTGATGCGGTACGTCGAGCTGGGCAAGTCCGAGGGCCGGCTGCTCGCCGGCGGCGGGCGTCCGTCCGGGGTGGACAGTGGCAACTACGTGGCGCCGACGGTGTTCGCCGACGTCGCGCCGGACGCCCGGATCTTCCAGGAGGAGATCTTCGGGCCGGTCGTCGCGCTGACGCCGTTCGACACCGAGACCGAAGCGCTGGCGCTGGCCAACGACGTCAAGTACGGGCTGGCCGCCTACCTCTGGACGTCGGACCTGCGGCGCGCGCACACTTTCGCGCAGTCGGTCGAGGCCGGGATGGTCTGGCTGAACTCGCACAACGTCCGCGACCTGCGGACGCCGTTCGGCGGGGTCAAGGCGTCCGGCCTCGGCCACGAAGGCGGCTACCGCTCGCTCGACTTCTACACACACCAGCAGGCGATCCACGTCTCGCTCGGCCCGGTGCACACCGCCCGGTTCGGCGTCCGGAAGGGACAGTCATGACCACCACCCCGCCGGACGTCCTCCGCTGCGCGTACGCCGAACTCGTCGTCACCGACCTGGCGGCGTCGCGGGCGTTCTACGTCGACGTGCTCGGGCTCGTGGTCACGCACGAGGACGCCGAAGCGTTGTACCTGCGGGCGTTCGAGGAGTACCTGCACCATTCCCTGGTGCTGCGCAAGGGATCCACGCCCGCGCTGGCCGTCCTGGCCTACCGCGTCCGCAGCTCCCTCGATCTCGACCTGGCCGAGACCTACTACCGCGAACTCGGTGTCCGGGTGGACCGCCGTCCGGCGGGCGCGACCCGCGGCATCGGCGAAGCGGTGCGCGTCGTCGACCCGCTCGGGTTCCCGGTGGAGTTCTTCCACGAGGCCGAACACGTCGAGCGGTTCACGCAGCGCTACGACGTCCACGGCGCCGGCGCGCTGTCGCGGCTGGACCACTTCAACCTGGCCACCCCGGACGTCCCGGCGGCCCGGAAGTACTACGAGGGCCTGGGTTTCCGCGTGTCCGAGGACATCCAGGACGACGAAGGCACGGTGTACGCGGCCTGGATGTTCCGCAAGCCGACGGTCCACGACGTCGCCCTGACCGGCGGCGACGGCCCGCGGCTGCACCACATCGCGTTCGCGTCGCACGAACGGCACCAGATCCTGCACATCTGCGACCACCTGGGCGCGCTGCGCAGGCCGGGCATGATCGAGCGCGGCCCGGGCCGGCACGGCGTCTCGAACGCGTTCTACCTCTACCTCCGGGATCCCGACGGGCACCGCGTCGAGATCTACACCCACGACTACTACACCGGCGACCCGGACAACCCGGTGATCACCTGGGACGTGCACGACAACCAGCGCCGCGACTGGTGGGGCAACCCGGTGGTGCCGAGCTGGTACACCGACGCGTCCGTGGTGCTGGACCTCGACGGCGTGGTCCGGCCGGTCGTCGCCCGGGCCGAGCCGCGCGAAGCCGACGTCACCATCGGCGCCGACGGGTTCTCCTTCAGCACCGGGGAGGCGGAGTTCAAGCTAGGCGAGCAGGTGTGAGAACCACGCGCGCGAGCGGTTGAGGACGTCGATCTGGTGGTCGCGTTCGCGGATCGAATGGTTCTCCCGCGGGTAGACGACGAACTCGTGGTGCTTGCCTCGGAGCGCGTGGTGCAGGAGTTCCGCCTGGGAGAGCGGGACGTTGGTGTCGCCTTCGCCGTGCAGGATGAGGACGGGCGTGCGGATCTTCGCGGCGTGGGTGATCGGGCTGTTGCCCACGCCGCCCAGCGCGGCCTCGAACCGGGAGTGCTCGCCGGTGGCGGCGAGCAGTGGCCAGTCGATGACGCCGGCGCCGACCAGGGCGGCGGCGAAGCGGTCGGTCCGGGTGACGGCCCAGGCGGCGAAGAACCCGCCGTGGCTCCAGCCGCCGATCCCGAGCCGGGTTTCGTCGGCGACGCCGCCTTCCACGAGGAGATCGATCCCGGTGAGGACGTCGGTGAACTCGGCGCCGCCGACGTCCCCGGCGACGCGGTGCGCGAAGGCGTGGCCGTGGCCCCGGCCGCCGCGTGCGTTGGGGAGGAAGACCGCGAAGCCGGCGGCGGCCAGCCACTGGCCCGAGGGGTACCACCCGAGGTGGAAGCGGTCGGCGTACCGGTCGTAGGGGCCGCCGTGGACGAGCGTGACGAGCGGGAACGGGCCGTCGGTCCGGGACTTTCCCGGCGGGAGGATCAGCAGCCCGTCGAGGTCCAGGCCGTCGGCGGCTCGGTAGGACAGCCGGTGCTGGGCTCCCCAGGTCCGGGGCGGGGCGGGCGCGCCGATCCGGACGAGGTCGTGCGGCGGGCCGGCGAAGAGCTGTTCGGGCTCGGTCCCGGTGCTCCGCACGACCGCGACCGTCCGGCCGTCACGGCTCGCGGTCAGCGAGGTGCCCTGGACCTGGGCGACCTCGGTGAAGCCGGGGTCGAGGCGGCGGATGGTCGTGTCCAGGCCCTCGGCGAACAACGCGAGCGGCGGGCCGTCGTCGACCTGGACGAGTTCGAAGGGGCAGGTGGTCATGCCCTCGGTGAGGTTTTCGCCGCCCTCGAAGACGGCGGTGCCGCCGATCAGGTCCGGCGGGGTCAGGCCGAGGTGGGCGAGGTGCCAGCCGGCGCCGTCGTGCCACCAGGCCGGGTCGGACGCTTCCAGCGCCGGGGTGCCCTCGTCGCGGGTGTCGCCGGTGGCGAGATCGACGAGGTGGAGGCCGGGTTCGAAGACCCCGGGCTCACGATCGGCGCACGACCAGGTGAAGACGGCGAGCACTTCCCCGTCCGGCCGCGCCGCCACCTGGTCGACGTGCCGGTCGCCGAGCGCGCCGAGCGGACGGATGGACGAGGTCAGCAGTTCGAGCAGCCAGAGCCGGTCGGGACGGGCTTTCGTGTCCCAGACGCGGGCCTGTCCCGCTGATGACGCGCCCGCCTGTTCGAGGCCGCCGTCGGGGTCCTCCGCCGAAGGGCGGCGGGCCGGCACCTCGTCCGCCGGAGGGGTGGTCCGGACCAGCGGATCGCCCGCGTGGTCCGCCGCGTCCGGCGCGATCAGCACCACCGATCCCGGCAGCGGGACGTGGCCGCTGATTCCCCCGGCCCACTCCGTCAGCCGCTCGGGAGCGCCACCGGCCAAGCCGATCCGGTACAGCTGCGTGGTCCCACGCTCGTCGCGGTCCGACAAGAAGAACACCGAGCCGGAGTCCGCCGCCCAGCGCGGCGCCCGGTAGTCGGCCTCGCCACCCGCGATCTCCCGGGCGGGCGCGCTCGCGTCCGCCGGCGCCAGCCACAAGCCCGTGACCGGGTACTTCCCCACCCGTCCCAGCGGCGCCGTCACGTACACGACCCAGCGGCCGTCCGGGGACACCCGCGGTTCGCGCGGTACCAGCCGGTCCACCACGGCTTCCGCCGTCAACTCCCCCACGCCGTCCATGGGGCCAGTCTGCCGTCACCGGACCAGCGCGCGCAGCAGCTCCTCGTGATCACCCGGCTCGCGCAGCGCCGGCGCGTCGAGCGTCCCGGCGTCCGGGTCGCCGGCGCGGACCGCCGAGAGGAACCGGCCCACCGCGCGGGGTTCGGGGAGCACGGCACCGCCGAGGTGGGTCAGGACCGTCGGCCCGTCGCGGTCCTCGATCGCCGCCGCCCAGCCGTGGACCTCGTCCCAGACCAGCGCCAGGTCGTGCCCGGGGAACCGGTTCAGGCGCCAGTCGAGCGCGATGTACGCCGCCGCGGGCGTTCCCGCGTCCAGGGTGCAGGACTCCAGCCCGACCCCCACCGCGCGGGCCACCGCGGCGATGTACCCGCGCAGCCCCCGCTCGAACGAGAACTCCGTGTCGCGCTCGAAATCGATCAGAATGCTCAACGCCGCCTCGCTTTCCCCAGGTCGCCGCGGGATCCCCGCGGTCCGAGCCTCGAATACCCGCCCGCGCCCCGATCAATCGCGAAGATCCGATGTTCATGCCCCACGGCACAGTGCGCCCGCCCCTGCCGTGAGGCAGGATCGAGACGTGACCATCGATCAGGCCGGGGTGCCGGAAGCCCGTCCGGGCCCGGCGTTCCCCGAGCACGAAGCCCGCGTCGACGATCTGCGGCGGCAGCTCACCGCGATCAGCGGTGAAGCCACCGTCCGGCTCGCGAAGCGGACATCCAACCTCTTCCGTTCCCGGGCCGCGGCGAAACACCCGGGACTGGACGTTTCGGGCTTCACCCACGTACTGCGCGTCGACCCGGGAACGCGCACCGCCGACGTCGAGGGGATGGTCACCTACGAGCAGCTCGTCGACGCCACGCTGCCGCACGGCCTGATGCCCCTGGTCGTCCCGCAGCTCAAGACCATCACGCTCGGCGGGGCGGTCACCGGCCTCGGCATCGAGTCCTCGTCCTTCCGCAACGGCATGCCGCACGAATCCGTGCTCGAGCTGGAGATCCTCACCGGGGACGGCCGGATCGTCGTCGCCACCCCGGACAACGAGCACGCGGCCCTCTTCCGCGGCTTCCCCAACTCCTACGGCACCCTCGGCTACGCGCTGCGGCTGAAGATCGTCCTCGAGCCGATCAAGCCGTTCGTCGAGCTGCGCCACGTCCGCTACCACGACCGGGACACCTACTTCCGCGCCCTCACCGAGGCCTGCGACAGCGGCGAGCACGACTTCGTCGACGGCACGGTGTTCGGTCCCGGCGAGCTGTACCTGACCCTGGCCACGTTCACCGACACGGCGCCCGCGACCAGCGACTACACCTGGCTCGACATCTACTACCGCTCGATCCAGGCCCGGGAGACCGACCACCTCACCGTCCGCGACTACCTCTGGCGCTGGGACACCGACTGGTTCTGGTGCTCCCGCGCGTTCGGCGTCCAGCACCGGCTCCCGCGGCTGCTGCTCGGCCGCCGGTTCCTGCGGTCCTCCGTCTACTGGAAGGCCGTGGCGCTCGACCGCCGGTTCAAGATCGCGCAGCGGCTGCTCAAGCTCCGGCGGATGCCGCCGGAAGAGACGATCGTGCAGGACATCGAGGTACCGGTCAGCCGCGCCGCGGAGTTCCTCGAGTTCTTCGAACGCGAGATCCCGATCAGCCCGGTCTGGGTCTGCCCGCTGCGGCAGCGTCCCGGTGGCGTGCGGTGGCCGCTCTACGAGCTGGACCCCGAAGCGCTCTACGTCAACTTCGGGTTCTGGTCGGCCGTGCCGCTCGACCCGGGTGAGCGCGACGGCGTGCACAACCGGATGATCGAAGCCGAGGTCACCCGGCTGGGTGGGCACAAGTCGCTCTATTCGGACAGCTTCTACTCCGAAGACGAGTTCTGGCGGCTCTACAACGGCGACGCCTACCGGGAGCTCAAGCGGACCTACGACCCGGGCGAGCGCCTGCTCGGCCTCTACGAGAAATGTGTCCGCCGCCGGTGAAAGGAACGAACGTGACCCAGGCAAGCACCCCGGTCGGCGAGGTCTTCGAGCGCCTGCTCGGCCCCCGCGCGACCGTGTCGATCACCGCCTACGACGGCAGCAGCAGCGGCCCGGCCGACGCGCCGGTCTCGATCCAGGTGCGCTCTCCGCTGGCCCTGGACTACCTGATGTCGTCCCCCGGCGACCTCGGTCTCGCCCGCGCGTACGTCGCCGGCGCGCTCGACGTCACCGGCGACCTCTACACCGCGCTGCACGCGCTGTCGGCCCAGGTCGACCAGCTCACCCCGGCCGACCGGCTGTGGCTGCTGCGCAAGCTCGGTGCCCGCCACCTGCGGGTCGTCAAGCCGCCGGCCGAGGAGCACCCCAGCCGGATCCGGCGCGGGATGACCGCGCTACGGCACTCGAAGGGCCGCGACAGCGAGGCCATCGCCAGCCACTACGACGTGTCCAACCGGTTCTACGAGCTGGTCCTCGGCCCGTCGATGGCCTACACGTGCGCGGTGTTCCCCCAGGCCGGCGCCTCGCTGGAGGAGGCGCAGGAGCACAAGTTCGACCTGGTCTGCCGCAAGCTCGGCCTCCAGCCGGGGATGAAGCTGCTCGACGTCGGCTGCGGCTGGGGCGGGATGGTCGCGCACGCCGTCCGGCACTACGGCGTCGAGGCGCTGGGCGTCACGCTCTCGCGCGAGCAGGCCCAGTGGGCGCAGAAGAACATCGTCTCCCTCGGCTTGGCCGACCGCGCCGAGATCCGCCATCTCGACTACCGGGACGTCACCGAAACGGGGTTCGACGCGATTTCGTCGATCGGCCTGACCGAGCACATCGGCGCCCGCAACGTGCCCGGCTACTTCCGGTTCCTCGCGGAGAAGCTCAAGCCGCACGGGCGCCTGCTCAACCACTGCATCACCAACCCCGACACCAGCGTCGCCCACCGGTCGCGCGGGTTCATCGACCGCTACGTCTTCCCGGACGGCGAGCTCGAGGCGCCCGGTGAGCTCGTCACGGCCATGCACGACGCCGGCCTGGAGGTTCGTCACTCGGAGAACCTCCGCGAGCACTACGCGCTGACGCTGGCCGGGTGGTGCGCGAACCTCGACGAGCACTGGGACGAGGCGGTCTCCGAGGCCGGTGCCGGGCGCAGCCGGGTGTGGGCGCTCTACCTCGCGGCCTGCCGGCTGGCGTTCGAACGCCGCGAGATCGAACTGCACCAGATCCTCGGGGTGCGGACCGACCGCGAGGGCGGGATGGGGATGCCGCTGCGCCCCGATTGGGGAATTTGACCACCGGGGCTGGCCAGTCGGGACCGGCAATGGGAGGATGGTCCCGAGACCGGGCGTCCGAACGGGACGTCCAGGCTCACTAAAAAAGAGTAGGTATGGGTATGGCTCAGGGCAGTGTCAAGTGGTTCAACGGCGAAAAGGGCTTCGGCTTCATCGCGCAGGACGGCGGGGGTCCGGACGTGTTCGTCCACTACTCCGAGATCCAGGGCAGCGGCTTCAAGTCGCTCGACGAGGGTCAGCGCGTGGAGTTCGAAATCGGCCAGGGCCAGAAGGGCCCGCAGGCCCAGCGCGTCAGCGTCATCTGAGCCACGAGGCATCCTGAAGGCCCTCGCCCCCACCGGGGCGGGGGCCTTTCTCGTGCGCGGCCACACTGCGGATTCACAACGGTCCGGTAACGTAGGCGGGGTCGAGAGCTTTTTCGAGTGCCGGTGTCCCGCCGGTCCCACTCCCGACCCAGGCCACCCGAGGCCGATCGCCGACAGGAGCGGCGACGTGCCGGCCCCCACCGCAGACCGCAGACCGCCGGGTGTTTCCCGCTCCCCGGCCCCCCGTGCGTGAGCCCCGCTCCGCGCGCGATGACTTCGAAACGAGTAGTGCATGACAGCCTCCGTGAAGGCTCGACCTTCCGTCCCCAAACCCGTGCTCTCCGGCCGCCAGACCGTGGCCGAGCTGATCACCATCCGCACGTTCCTGCTGGTCCCGTTCCTCGCGCTCGCCGCGGCCGTCCCGGTGTTCTGGGGCTGGGGCGTCAGCTGGCTCGACCTCACCATCGGCGGCGCGTTCTTCGTGGTGTCGACGCTCGGCATCACCGTCGGCTACCACCGCTACTTCACCCACGGCGCGTTCCGCGCGAAGCGGGCGCTGCGGATCGCCCTGGCCATCGCCGGCGGCCTCGCGGCGCAGGGCCCGGTGATCGGCTGGGTCGCCGACCACCGCCGTCACCACGCGTTCTCCGACCGCGAGGGCGACCCGCACTCGCCGTGGCTGTTCGGTACGTCACCGGTCGCGCTCGCCCGCGGCTTCTGGCACGCCCACATGGGCTGGCTCTTCGGACGTGACAAGACCAACGTCGACCGCTTCGCCCCCGACCTGGAGCGCGACCGCGACATGCGTGTCGTCGACCGCCTCTTCCCGCTGTGGGTCGTGCTGAGCCTGCTGCTGCCGCCCCTGCTCGGCGGGCTGATCACCCTGTCCTGGTGGGGTGCGCTCACCGCGTTCCTCTGGGCCGGCCTGGCCCGCATCTCGTTCCAGCACCACGTCACGTGGTCGGTGAACTCGATCTGCCACATGATCGGCGAGCGCCCGTTCGCCAGCCGCGACCGTTCGGCGAACTTCTGGCCGCTGGCGATCCTGTCGATGGGCGAGTCCTGGCACAACACCCACCACGCGGACCCGACGTCGGCCCGCCACGGCGCGATGCGGGGGCAGATCGACATCTCGGCCCGGGTGATCTGGGCGTTCGAGAAGCTCGGCTGGGCGTGGAACGTCCGGTGGCCGACCGCCAAGCGGCTGGCCGCGCTGGCCCGCTGACGAAAGCACGCCGAAAGTCCTTGCCCCTCGCGGCCGTACCGGGTGACCGTCGCCGGATGGACACCGTGGCGCTGACCTTCGACGACGGCCCGTACCCCGCGACGACGCCGGCCCTGCTGGCCGCGCTCGGCGGGGTGCGGGCCACGTTCTTCCTGTGGGGCGAGCACGCCGCGGCGCACCCGGACCTGGTCCGGGCGATCGCCGCGGCGGGGCACACGATCGGCAACCACACCTGGACGCACCCACACCTCACCGGGCTGGCCGCCGAGGCCCGTGACCAGGAGATCCGGCGGACGCAGGACCTCCTGGTCACGCTGACCGGACTGCGCCCGGCGCTGTTCCGGCCGCCCTACGGCGACACGGACGACGCCGTCCGGACGACCGCCGCCGAGCACGAGCTCACCGAGGTGCTGTGGACCGTCGACACCCGCGACTGGGCGGGGGCCCCGGCGGACGAGGTCGAGGCCGCGGCGTCGCGAGCCGAGCCGGGCGGCGTCGTCCTGATGCACGAAGGCCGCCCGGCGACGGTCGAAGCGGTACCCCGGATCCTCGCGGCCCTCGCCGCCCGCGGCCTGCGCCCGGTCCCGATCAGGGGTTGATGCGCAGGTACGCCGGCTTCGGCCGGAGGTTCTCGTCGAACAGGCAGGCCGCGCCCTCGCCCGGGAAGACGTCCGGGACCCACGAGTGCCGGTCCGTGAAGCCCCACGTCGTGAACTCGACGCAGCGCCGGACCGCCTGGCAGCCGTCCCACAAGCGGTCGAAGTAGCTCGCCTGCGTGTCGAGCTTCGCCGCGTCGGGCGGGGTCGGGATCCGGACGTCGGCTTCGGTGATCGCGACGTCCACGCCGAGCTTCGTCAGCCGGGCCAGGTTCTCGCGGTACTCCCCCGGGAAGCCGTACTGGATCGACAGGTGCGCCTGGACCCCGACGCCTCCGATCGGGACGCCCTGCCGCTTGAGGGTCTTCACCAGGTCGTACACCGCGTCGCTCTTCGGGTTGCGGCCTTCGATGTTGTAGTCGTTGATGTACAGCGTCGCGGACGGGTCGGCCGCGTGCGCCCAGCGGAAGACGTCGGCGACGAAGCCGTCGCCGAGCTTCTGCCGGAAGACGGTGTCGCGGCGCGTTCCGTCCTCGTTGAACAGCTCGTTGACGACGTCCCAGGCGCGGATCTTTCCCTTGTACCGCTTGACTTCCGTGGTGATGTGGTCGCGCAGGACGCGCCGCAGCTCGGCGGCGGGCAGCGCGGCCACCCAGTCCGGCAGCTGGGAGTGCCAGACGAGCGTGTGACCGCGGACGGTCTTGTGGTGCGTTTGCGCGTACCGGACGATCGCGTCGGCGCCCGACCAGTCGTACTGGCCGCGAACGGCTTCGACCGTGCCCCATTTCATCTCGTTCTCGGGCGTCACGTTGTCGAATTCCCGGGTGAGGACGGCCCGGTAATCGGCTTCGTCCGCCAAGTAGGACGCCGCCACCGCACTGCCGACGTAGCGATGGGTGATGTCTTTCAGCGGAACGGCCGCGGAAGCCGCGGGCGCCTGCCACACGGCAATGCCCGTGACGACCGCGACCGCCAGCAGGGCGCGTTTAATAGGAATACTTCGCAGCATCTCTTTCCTCCGTTTTCCGAAAGTTTCGAGGTGTGTCAAACCGGGTTTCGATGACCTAGAATCTCCTTCATGACAACGACGTCCGATGATCCCGAGCCCCTCACGTCCCGGATCACCATCGCCCGGATCGCCGCCGAGACCGGGGTTTCCGTTCCGACTGTTTCGAAAGTGCTCAACGGCCGCCCCGACGTCGCGGAAAGCACCCGCGCCCGAGTGGAAGCGGTCATCGGGAAATACGGTTACCGCCGTCGCGCCGACGAACGTTCCCGCCGTTCGCGACTGCTGGAACTGATGTTCCACGAACTCGAAAGCACGTGGGCGCTCGAAATCATCCGCGGGGTCGAGTGCGTCGCCCGCGAAAACGGAATGGCGGTCGTGCTCGCGGAATCGTCCGGCCGGCACACGCCCGGGCAGAGCTGGCTGGAAAGCGTGCTGGCGCGACGGCCGGTCGGCATCGTTTCGGTGTGTTCGGACTTCACCGGCGGGCAGCTGGCGAAGCTGCGGGCCCGCGACATCCCGCTCGTCGTGGTCGACCCGGCCGGCGCGCCGGGTCCGGAGACGCCCTCGATCGGGGCCACGAACTGGCAGGGCGGGCTGACCGCCACCCGGCACCTGGTGGAGCTGGGGCACCGCCGGATCGCGATGATCGGCGGGCCGGACGGGGTGCTGTGCAGCCGAGCCCGGATCGACGGCTACCGCACGGCGCTGGAGACGGCCGGCCTGGCCTTCGACCCGGCACTGGTCCGCCGCGGCGACTTCCACGTCCGGTCGGGTTATCGCGAGCTGGCGTCATTGCTGACCCTCCCGGACCGCCCGACGGCGGTGTTCGCGGGCAGCGACCTGCAGGCACTGGGGGTGTACGAGGCCGCGCGCGACGCGGGGCTGCGCATCCCGGACGACCTGAGCGTGATCGGCTTCGACGACCTGCCGGTGGCCCGCTGGCTGACCCCGGAGCTGACCACGATCCGGCAGCCCCTGCAGGAGATGGCGGCCGCGGGGGCGCGGCTGGCGATTTCGCTGGCCCGGGGGACGCACCCGGAGAGCCACCGGCTGGAGCTGGCGACGAGCCTGGTGGTCCGCCACAGCACGGCCGCCCCGGCGCACCGGGGGAACGGCGCGCTGGCCGGCGGACGGAGGTAGCGAAGAGCGGCCCGCTCATCCCGGCCACCGCAGGCTCTCCGGCGGCCCCAGGTAGCTCGGCCGCAGGCCACCCGTGTCGACCACCAGCTTCCGGAGCACCACCACCGGGTCGACCATCCACACCTTGAGCACGTGGGGGCCCGCCTCCTCGACCACGTGCCGGGTCGAAGTCAGGTTCACGTTGTCCGACGTCGTCCGCTCCCACTGGCGGTTCATCGTCATGTCGTCGGCGCCCGTGGCCTTCGTGATGTTCACGACCTGCGGTGCGGCGTCGTCGAACGACATCGCGTACCGCAGCCCGTCCCCCGGCAGCACGTTCGAACGCGGCGAAAGGTACGCCCACACCGTCACCGAGCCGGCCGTGAACAGCGCCATCCGGTACTCCAGCCGCGGCCCCGCACCCGCCGCCCGGCTCGCCGCCGTCACCGGGAACGGGGTCATGCCCAGGTCCGGGACCGCCCGCCAGGATGCGTCCGGGGATCCGACGTTCGCCGAAAAGTGCGCAGCCTCCATCGACACGTAGCCGCCGGCCTCGACGAACCCGCGCCGCCACGACGGCGGCGCCGAGCGGTGCGCCACCACCGCGTCCACCACCACCGACTCCCCCGCCCCCGACACCGTGATCGGCACGGTCGTCACGCCCTTCGGCGCCCGGCTCCAGTCGATCCGCACGGTCATCCGCAGCTCCTCCCCCACCCGGCCGCCACGCGGCTCGACCAGCACCCACGGCGCGTCGACGGAAACCTGGCAGCGGAACGGCGTCCGGCCCCGGTTGACCACGTCGATGTACTGGGCCGGCGCGGTCTGGAACGGGCTGAACTCCGGCAGCACCGGACGTCCCGCCGCGCCCGGCCACACCTGCGCGGACCCGTCCACCGCGACACCCAGCGAAGCCTCGACCGGCAGCGAAAGCCGCCGCACCGCGGGAAAGATGACGTCCGGCAGCGCGACGTTGTTCAGTTCCGGCTGCTGCCAGGGCGCGTTCGGGCCGTAGCGGGCGACGTCGCCGTAGTCGATGTGCGGCTGGGTCTGGAATCCCTTCCACTTGCCGCCCGCGATGCCGGTGTTGTACTTCTCGGCCAGCGCGAGGTCGTCGGCGAACCGCGCCTCGGTGACGGCGGCGAGCCCGTTCGCCGACGCGCGTCCCTGTGCCGCGTACAGCAGGTTCGTGAACTCGGCGCGCCGCAGGGCGTAGAGGTTCGCCGACGCCGTCACCTCGTACAGCACCAGTTCGTAGAACGCGTCACGATGATCGGCGGGCACCCGCGCCGAGATCCGCGTCGCCCGTGCGGCCAGCTCCCGCCATTCGTCGGTCACCCGGTCCAGTTCCCGGTAGTCGACCAGGCTGAACGGCGTCGCCTGGTCGTCGTAGACGATCGTGCCGTCAGGCTGGAGGGTGATCCGCCGGTTGAGCAGCTCCGGCTTCCGGCGGGACTGCAGCCGCCCGTAGTCGTGCAGCACCCCGGCGATGTCCGACGCCAGAGCCGGACCGAAGTTCGTCGCGGCGAACTGGCGTTCCCAGGTGGACAGCCGCTCGACCGGGAGCACCGAAGGGTCCCACGCGTAGTCGAGGAAGAACTGCAGCGGCAGCTCGTTGCCCTTCATGTCCCCGACGTTGGCCACCCACAGCCGGTCGTTCCCGTAGGAGATCGCCTGGTGCAGCTGCTCCCAGGTGTTCGCGAGCAGGGCCGTGTCGACCCACTTGTAGTTGCGGCCGCCGCCGACGTAGTCGAAGTGGTAGTACAGCCCGTACCCGCCGGGGTGCGGCGGCAGCGAGAGGTCCGGGTGCTTGCGGATGTTGCCCCAGTTGTCGTCGGTGAACACCACGATGACGTCGTCGGGCGGGCGCAGGCCCTGCGCCCAGTAGCGCAGGACCTCCTTGTACAGCGTCCACACCTGCGGGACGTCCGTGCTCAGCTCGCGCGCGAGGATCTCGCGTTCCGCCGCGATGATCTCCCGCATCAGCTCGATGCCGTCGCCGTCGGGCAGGCTGACGTCGCCGTTGCCGCGCATGCCGAGCGTGACGACGCCCTCGAAGCCTTCGCGGGCCATCCGGCGGATGCCGTCGGTCCAGTACGCCTTGATCGCCTCGCCGTTGCGGCGGAAGCTCCACTCGCCCGTGCCGCCGTACGGGTCGTGGCCGGGTGTCGTGATGGTCCCCGCGGAGTCGCGGACCGCGGGGACGGCGTGCCGGTTCCACTCCTCGATCCCGCGCATCATCGGCGCCTCGTGCGAGGTGCCCATCACGATGCCGTACTCCCGGGCCGTCGCGTGGTTGAGCGGGTCGTCCTCGGCGAACGCGCGCCCCCACACCGCCGGCCACAGGTAGTTGGCCCGCAGCCGGAGCATCGTCTCGAAGACCTTGGCGAAGAACAGGTGGTTGAAGCCGTTCGGGAAGCCGGGCGCGAGACCGGGCCCGAAGTACGCGGGCGCCCAGGTGCCGAGGGCCGGGTTCTCGTCGTTGATGAAGAACCCGCGGTACTTCACGTGCGGGGTCCCGAGGCTGAACCGTTCCCGCGGGAGGTGCAGTTCCGCGCTCCGGGCGGGCGGGACGTCGGCCCACCAGTACCACGGCGAGACGCCGATCCGCCGCGAGACCTCGTAGACGCCGTAGATCACGCCGCGCTGGTCGCTCCCGGTGAGGACCAGCCGTCCGTCGACGACCTGGCTGAGCGACGTCTCCCACTTCCCGGTGATGTCACGGACATCCAGGCGGCCCGCGGTGACCAGCGAGTCGACCGACGGGCTGTGGCCGAGGGTCCCGACCACGACGACCGGCCCGCCGGCGGGAGCCACGTCGGTCACGACCGGCCGGACGCCGGTGACGCGTTCGACGTCGGCGGCCAGGTCTCCGGCGACCCGGCGGACCCCCGGCAGATCGCCGGGATCCACCACGATCGTCGCGGCCTTTCCCTTTGACACCAACGGGAACCCGGTCCCGGCTTCGGCGAGGCCCGGCCGGGCGACGGACCCCGCCCCGGCTGCGGCGAGCAACTGCAAGAAGGCACGACGGTGTACCTCGGACGGCACGGCAGACCTCCTGAGTCAGCCCTTCACGGATCCGGTCAGCCCGCCGACGATGCGCCGTTCGGCGAGCACGAAGAACGCGAGTGCCGGGATCATCGACAGCGCGGTGAACGCGAGCACGCGGGCGGTGTCCTGGGAGTACTGGGACTGGAACGTGGCGACGCCGAGCGGGAGCGTGAAGTGCGCGGAGTCGTTGAACACGAGCAGCGGCAGCAGGTAGGCGTTCCAGCTCGTCACGAAGGCGAGAACGGCGACCGTGGTGAGCGCCGGTGTCGAGAGCGGCAGCAGGATGCGCCAGAAGAACCCCAGCCGGCTCGCGCCGTCGAGCACGGCCGCGTCCTCGATCTCGCCGGGGATGGCGTGCATGAACGGCCGCAGGATCACGATCGTCACCGGCAGTGAGAACGCCGCCTCCGGGATCGCCACGCCCCAGAAGCTCTCGAGCATGCCCAGCTGGCGCAGCCACAGGTACAGCGGCAGCGTCGCCACGGTCAGCGGGAACAGCAGGCCGAGCGTGAACAGGGTGTACAGGCCTTCCCGGCCCTTGAACTGGTACCGCGACAGCGCGTACCCGGCCATCGAGCCCAGCCCGACGGCGACCGCGGTCGCGATCACGGCGATCAGCGCGCTGTTGCCGAGGAACCCCCAGAACGCGCTCGTACCGAGGACCGACGCGTAGTTGTCCGTGATCCACGGTCCGGGCAGCCCGGCCGGGTCGTTGTTGAGCTGGGCGTTGCTGCGGAACCCGCCGAGCACGACGAACAGCAGCGGGACGACGGTCACCCCGAGCACGACGATCGCCGCGAGGTAGCCCACCGACAGGCCGAACCGGCGTGAACGCATCAGCCCACCATCCTCGTCAGGGCGCCCTGGGTGTCGCGGCGGAGCGCGAACCGCTGGTACAGCAGGGCGAACACGAAGCAGATGACGAACAGGATCACCGCCACCGCGGAGCCGAACCCGAATTCGTAGCGCTTGAAGCCGTGGTCGACCAGGTAGGTCGCCATCGTCGTCGACGCGTTCGCCGGGCCGCCCGTCGTCATGATCCAGACGACGTCGAACAGCTGGAGCGATCCGATCACCGAGAGGAAGATCCAGATCCGGATGGTCGGCCCGAGCAGCGGCAGCACGACGTGGCGGGTGGTCTGCCAGGCCGACGCGCCGTCGAGCGCGGCGGCTTCGCGCAGCTCCGCGGGCACGCCTTGCAGACCGGCCAGCAGCAGGATGATGCCGAAGCCGATGTACTTCCAGGTGATCACCGCGAACATCGTGTAGAGCACGATGCCCGGGTCGGCCAGCCAGTTGTGGATCAGGCCGCCGAGCCCGGCGCCCTTGAGCACCTGGTCGGCGAACCCGTTGGGCTGCAGCATCAGCACCCAGATCACCGCGGTGATCGCCTCGGAAAGCACGTACGGCGCGAACACCAGCGCGCGCAGCACCGCGCGGCCGCGCAGCTTTCGGTTGAGCAGCATCGCCAGCCCGATCGACAGCGGCAGCTGCACCACGATCGAAAGTCCCGCGATGATCAGGTTGTGCACGATGGCGCTTTGGAACACCGACCCGCTGAAGGCGTCGGCGTAGTTGTCGAAGCCGATGAACTTGTCGAGCGGGCCGAAGCCGTTCCACTTGAACAGGCTGTAGAAGGCGGCGATCCCGATCGGCACCAGGACGAACCCGGCGAACAGCAGCAGGGCCGGCCCGAGCAGCAGCGCCAGCTCGAGCCGTTTGCGCAGGCTCGGACGTTTCTTCCGGGCGGGGACCGCCGGTGCGGACGGCCGTGCCGTCCGCACCGGGGTCGTCGCCGTGGTCACTTGTTGCCCGCCGCGGCCTGGTTGACGGCGGCCACGATGCCTTCGGGGGTGCCCTGGCCGGCGAACATGTTGGCCACCGCGTCGTTCAGCGCGGCGCCGACCGCGGTCGGGAACGCCCGGTCGAAGTACATCTGCAGGTACGGCGCCTTCGTGCCGTAGTCGTAGACGGCCCGCAGCGTGTCGGTCTTCAGCGACTTGGCCGCGACGGTGTTGACGGGCAGTCCGGCCCCCTGGGCCGCGAGCTGCGTCTGCACCGGTTCACTGCCCAGGTACTGCAGGAAGTCCGCGCACGCCTTCGACGCGCGAGTGGTGCAGGCGAAGCCGTCACCGCCGCCGAGCACGGCCGCCGGGTCGCCCTGGCCACCCGCCACCGACGGGAACGGGAACCAGCCGACCTTCGAGTCCAGCTGCTTGTCGTCGGTCAACGACGACATGGTGCCGGGTTCCCAGTCGCCCTGCAGCTCCATCGCGGCCTTGCCGTTGGCGACGAGGCCGGCGGAGCTGCCCGCGCCCTGCTGGGCCGGGGTGCCGGCGAATCCGGTCTGGAAGGGCTGCGTGGCCAGGAACGTCTTCAGGTCCTGCCCGGCCTTCGTCCAGCACGGGTCTTCGAGCTTGACCGCCTTCACCGACTGCTTGAGCACGTCGATCGAGCATTCGCGGATGGCGAAGTAGTTGTAGTAGAAGGCGTCGGGCCAGCGGTCCTTGCCGCCGACGGAGATCGGCGCGATGCTCTTGGCCTTCAGCTGCGTGACGGCGGCGTTCAGCTCGTCCATCGTCTTCGGCGGGGTGGTGATCCCCGCCTGCTGGAACAGGTCCTTGCGGTACCAGAACCCGACGAAGTGCTGCTCGAACGGCACCCCGTACTGCTTGCCGTCGACCTGCCAGTTCTCGCCGAACTTGCCGGTGGTCTGGGTGATCCACGGCTTCGTGGCGTCGGTGATGTCGGCGACCTTGCCCGAGGTGATCTGCGAGGCGAGGTCACCGGCGCCCCAGGACTGGTAGACGTCCGGCGGCTCGGCTCCCTGCAGCGCGAGCGGGACCTTGGTGGGGAAGTCCTCGTTCTGCAGCGGCTGGGCCTTGATCGTGACGTCGGGGTGCGCCTGGTGGTAGTCGGCGACGACCTTCTCCCAGATCGACTTGATCGGGTCGGTGGTTCCGTTGTGCCACCAGGTGAGGGTGACCGGACCGCTCGGCTGCGCGGGTGCGTCGCTCCCCCCGCTGCACGCGGAGAGCGCGAGCGGCACGACGGCCGCCAGGGCGGCGAGAACGGGGATCCGGCGTTTGACAGACATCGTGGGTCCACTCCTGACGACTTCGGCCGAGTAGGACGGGGCGCGACGGCACCCGGGTTGGCGAAGAGTTTGCTCCCGGGCAAATCGGATGTCAATCGTTGTCGATAACGTTTTACATGGCTAGTCTGAGCCCCATGCAGCCCAGTTCGAGGGTGACCATCCGTGACGTCGCGGCCCACGCCGGCGTCTCGGTGGCCACAGTTTCCAAGGTGATCAACGAGCGCTACGGCGTCTCCGCCGCGACGCTCGCGAAGGTCCGCGCGGTGATCGAAGAGCTCGGGTACGAAGCGAGTCTCGTGGCGCAGAGCCTGAGAAACCACCGGACCAACGTGATCGGGATCCTGGTCGCCGACCTCGAACCGTTCTCCACCGAGCTGCTCAAAGGCGCCGCGGACGCCATCCGCGGCAGCGGGTTCGAGCTCGTCGTCTACTCCGCCGGTGGGCGCACCGGTGACCCGAAGGGCTGGGAAAAGCGTTACCTGTCCAGGCTTTCCGGCACTCTCGTCGACGGCGCCGTCCTCGTCACGCCCGCCGTCTCGCTCGAAGCCGTGCCCGGCACGCCGGTCGTCGCGGTCGACCCGCACACCGGGCCGTCGCACCTGCCGACCATCGACTCGGACAACCTCCGCGGCGCGCAGCTGGCCACCGAGCACCTCCTCGACCTGGGGCACCGGCGGATCGCCTTCCTCGCCGGCCGCCCCGACCTCGAATCGGCGTCGCTGCGCAAGGCGGGCTACCTGCGGGCCCTCGACGCCGCGGGCGTGCCGGCCGACGAGAACCTGATCCGGATCGGCGCCTACGACCCGGAGGTTTCCGCGGCGTCGGCGCACGACCTGCTGACCGGCCCGGACCGCCCCACCGCGGTGTTCGCCGCGAACGACATCTCGGCCATCGCGACCGTCGGCGCGGCCCGCGAGCTGGGGCTTTCCGTGCCCGACGACCTTTCCGTGGTCGGCTTCGACAACGTCCCCGAATCCGCGCTCTGCAGCCCGCCACTGACCACAGTGGACCAGCCGATCCGCGAGATGGGCCACCGGGCGATCCGCATGCTCATCGCGCTGATCAACGGCGACGAGGTCGAGCGCACCCACATCACCCTCGACACCGGCCTGGTGGTGCGCAGCTCGACCCGGGCCCTCTCCTGATCCTGTGACATCCGGAAGCTTCGCGTCCCGGAAGCTCACCTCCTGACGAAGGGCGGAAAGCCTTGACCACGCAGCCTGCCGCGGCCCCCGAGCCGTGGCGAGACCCCGCGGCCGACCCGGGCGAACGCGTCCGCGCCCTGATGGCGCGCATGACGCTGCGCGAAAAGCTCGCCCAGCTCTACGGCGTCTGGGTCGGCATCGACGCCGGCGGGGAGATGGCGCCGCACCAGCACGACTTCGTCGACGCCGCGGTCGACCTCGACGACCTGGTCCGCCACGGCATCGGGCAGCTGACCCGCGTCTTCGGCACCCGGCCGGTCGACCCGCTGATCGGGGCGCACAGCCTCGCGCGCAGGCAGCGCCAGATCGTCTCCAGCAACCGGTTCGGCATCCCCGCCCTCGTCCACGAGGAATGCCTGACCGGGCTGGCCGCGTGGCAGGCGACGATCTACCCCGCGCCGCTGTCCTGGGGTGCGACGTTCGACCCGGACCTCGTGCGCCGGATGGCCGCGCGGATCGGGCAGACCATGCGGGGACTGGGCGTGCACCAGGGCCTCGCGCCGGTCCTCGACGTCGCGCGGGACCTGCGGTGGGGCCGCGTCGAAGAGACCATCGGCGAAGATCCGTACCTGGTCGGCACGATCGGCAGCGCGTACGTCGCCGGGCTCGAGTCGGCCGGCGTGATCTCGACGTTGAAGCACTTCGTCGGGTACTCCGCCTCGCGTGCCGGGCGCAACCTGGCCCCGGTTTCGGCCGGGCCGCGGGAGGTCGCGGACGTCCTGCTCCCGCCGTTCGAGCTCGCGCTGCGCGCCGGCGCACGGTCGGTGATGAGCGCCTACAACGACACCGACGGCGTGCCGGCCGCCGCCGATACGACACTGCTGACGGGCCTGCTGCGCGACACCTACGGCTTCACCGGCACGGTCGTCGCCGACTACTTCGGCGTGGCGTTCCTGCACCGGCTGCACGGCGTCGCGGCCGACCGGGCCGACGCGGCCGGGCAGGCGCTGACCGCGGGCGTCGACGTGGAGCTGCCCACGATGGACTGCTACGGCGAGCCGCTGCTCGCCGCGGTGGAAGGGGGCGCGGTCGACGCCGCCGCTGTCGACCGCGCCCTCGAGCGCGTGCTGCGCCAGAAGTGCGAACTGGGCCTGCTCGACGCGGACTGGGCACCCGAGGTGCCCGAGGAGGTCGACCTCGACGACGCCGCGTCGCGCTCGCTCGCCCGCGAGGTGGCCGAGAAGTCGATCGTGCTGGCGCACAACGACGGGACACTGCCGCTGGCTCCCGGCGCCCGGGTCGCCGTCGTCGGGCCGCGCGCCGACACGGCGGGTGCGATGCTCGGCTGCTACTCGTTCCCGCTGCACGTCGGCGTCCACCACCCGGACGTCCCGTTCGGCGTCACGGTGCCGACGGTGGCGGAGGCGCTGCGGTCGTCCTTCGACGTCACGTACGCGCTGGGCTGCCCGGTCGTCGGCGGGGACGACGCCGGGATCGAGGAAGCGGTGGCGGCGTGCGCCGACGCGTCCGTCTGCGTGGCCGTCCTGGGTGACCGGGCGGGCCTGTTCGGCGGCGGGACGTCCGGGGAAGGCTGCGACGCGCCCGACCTGCGGCTGCCGGGCCGGCAGGAGGAGTTGCTGGAAGCTCTGCTGGCCACCGGCAAGCCGGTCGTGCTGGTCCTGCTCTCCGGGCGCCCGTACGAGCTTTCGCGGCAGATCGACCGGCTGGCCGCGGTGATCTGCGGTTTCTACCCCGGCGAAGAGGGCGCTCCGGCGCTCGAAGGTGTCCTCAGTGGACGGATCGACCCGTCGGGCCGGCTGCCGGTGAGCTTCCCGGCGGCCGGCGCGAGCCAGCCCTCGACGTACCTCGCCGCGCCGCTCGGCCGCCGCAGCGAGGTGAGCACGGTCGACCCGACGGCACTGTTCCCGTTCGGCCACGGGCTGTCGTACGCGCCGGTGACCTGGGTCGACGTGAGCGCGACGGGGTCCCTGTGGCCGACCGACGGCGTGTGCCGGGTCCGGGTGACCCTGCGCAACGACCACTCCCGGCCCGCATCGGAGGTCGTCCAGGTGTACCTGCACGACCCGGTGGCGGAGGTCGCGCGCCCCGAGCGCCAGCTGATCGCGGCCCGCCGGGTCTCGCTGGAGCCGGGCGCGACGGTCGTCGTCGACATCGGCCTGCACGCGGACCTGACGTCGTACACGGGCCGGGACGGACGGCGCCTGGTCGACCCCGGCGACGTCGAACTGCGCGTCGGGACTTCGAGCGAGCAGTTCGTCGCGACCCTGCACTGCACGCTCACCGGGTCACGCCGTCACGTCGGCTTCGACCGCGTCCTGGCGCCGGAGTTCGGGTCGTGAGACGGACTTCGCTGGTCGTCGTCCTGGCCGTCCTGACCGCGTTGTTCGTGGGTGCGTCCGGGCGCCCGCCCGCGTCGCACTGGGTCGCGACGTGGACGTCGATGCCGCAGCTGACCGAGCCGTCGAACCTGCCGCCGGCGCCATACACGGGCGCCGACCGGGTGCTGGACAACGCTTCCCTGCGGCAGACGGCGCACGTGTCGGCCGGCGGGCCCCGGATCCGCCTGCGGTTCTCGAACGCCTTCGGCGGGGCACCGCTGCCCCTTTCGGCCGTCACGGTCGCGCGGCCGCTCGACGGGCGCGCCGGGGTTTCGGCGGTGGTGCCCGGCAGCGTGCTGCCGGTGACGTTCCACGGCAAGCCGTCGACGACGGTGCCGATGGGCGCGCAGGTGGTGTCGGACCCGCTGCCGTTCCCGGTGCGTCCCTTCGAGAACATCACGGTGACGGCGTACCTGGCGCACGGCCAGGGATCGCTGTCGATCACGTCCCACCCGGGCTCCCGCACGACGTCGTACCTGGTGCCGGGCGACCAGGTGGCCGCCGCGGACCTGACCGGCGCGACGCCGGTGGACCACTGGTACTTCCTGAGCGGCATCGAGGTCCTGTCCCCCGCGCCGGCGGTGGCGGTGATCGGCGATTCGCTGTCCGACGGCCGCGGTTCGACGACCAACGGCAACGACCGCTGGCCCGACGTCCTGGCGTCGCGGCTGTCGTCCGCGGTGGTCAACCAGGCCGCGGGCGGCAACCGGGTGCTGCAGGACGGTCTCGGCCCGAACGTCCTGGCCCGCTTGGACCGCGATCTGCTGGCCCAGAGCGGGGTTTCGCGGGCGATCGTGTTCGAGGGGATCAACGACCTCGGCACGGCGGCCCCCGAGGCGGCGGCGTCCACGGCGGCCGACCTGATCGACGCGTACGACCAGATCCTGACCCGCGCCCACGCGGCCGGCATCCAGGTGTACGGCGCGACACTGACCCCGTTCGGCGGCAACTCCGCTTACGACTCCCCGGAACGCGAGGCGGCTCGGACAGTGGTGAACACGTGGATCCGCGGTCACTTCGACGCGGTCCTGGACTTCGACCGCGTGGTCCGCGACCCGGCAGCCCCGGCCCGCCTGCTGCCGGCCTACGACGTCGGCGACCACCTGCACCTGAACCCGGCGGGGTATCGCGCTTTGGGCACGAGCGTTCCCGCCGGGCTATTCCGGAATGACTGACGGAATGCCCACTGGCCGGAAAGTGGACAATTCCTGGACGTCATTTCCGCGTCGGCATCACTGATCGCTCACCCCGGTCTGACGGACCGTGATCACAGGTCCAGTCAACCCGGAGAGCGTTGTCACGCGCCGGATATCTGTTGGGACACAAGCGAGTCTCGAACCCGGGGGTCTGTGACGGGGATCATGCTCCGTACCCCTATAGTGTCGCCGTCTCCGCTCGTCCCCATCCGCAGTCGTCGCTCCCGAAAAGGGGAAAACATGTCCGACGTCATCAACAGCATCTTCGGTCGCGCCCAGAACGAAACGCCCAGTTCAGAAGGTTACGGCTACGGCACCGCCGCCACGGAGACCGTGGCCGCCGACACCACCGAGACCGTCGAGCCGGCCGAGGACACCACCACCGAGACCGAAGACGCCGTCGACGAGACGACCGACGTGGACGAAGCCGACGACTCCGCTGACGACGACGCCACCGAGGACACCGACTCCGCCGAGGCCGAGACCGAGACCGAAGAGGACGTCACCGACGAGGCTTCCGACGAAGCGGTCGCGGACGAAGAGTCCGACGAGGACACCGATTCCGCCGAGACCGCAGATGAAGCTGTCGCGGAGGAGACCGAGGTCGCCGAGGAGGCGCCGGTGGCGGTCGCCACCGAGGAGGCCCCCGTGGCCGAAGAAACCGGTTCCCGGCCCGCCGCGGGCAACCGCGGCAGCACCACCGTCGCCGACGGCGTCGTGTCCAAGATCGTCATCCGCGTCGCCCGCAAGGCCGAAGGCGTGTACGAGCTCGACGAGGCCGGCACCTCCGTCGAGGTCGAAGGCGAGGTCGCCACGATCGCCGTCACGCTGGTGGTCGAGTTCGGGCGCGCGGTCAAGGCGCTGGCCGAGCAGATCCGCGTCCAGCTGGTCGAAGCCGTCGAAGACTACCTGGGCCTGGAGGTCGCCTCCGTGGACGTCCACGTCGCCGACATCCACTTCCCGGACGCCGACTGACCGCCCGCTCGGTCCCGGGGCGGCACCCCCGGGACCGAGCACCCGTCACCGGCGCACGGCGTACCGCAGGTGGAGTACGCCGCGATCCGCCAGCTGCCGCACCAGGTCCAGCTCGACCTGGTCCCCGTCGCCGAACAACCGGCGCCCGCCACCGAGCAGCACCGGCACCAGGTGGATTTCCAGCTCGTCCAGCAGTCCCGCTTTCAGCAACGCCTGCGCGGCCCCCGCGCCGTGGACCATGACCCCGCGGTCGCCCGCCGCCTCGCGCGCTTCTTCCGCGCACGCCACCACATCCGTGTAGAACCGCGCGCTCCCGGGCGGCACGTCGGACGGGTCGACGTGGTGGGTCAGCACGTGGATCGGGACGCCGTCGTGGTGATCGCCGCCCCAGCGGCCGGCCAGCTCGAACGTCCGCCGGCCGGAGATCAGCGCGCCGGTCGCCGTCGCTTCGGCGTACACCTGCCCGCTCGGCCCGTCGCCGTCGCGGTCGTCGAGCCAGTCGAACAGCCGGAAGCCGCCGCGTCCCATCTCCTGGCCCGGCCGGTCGTCCGGCCCCGCCACGAAGCCGTCGAGCGACATCGTCATGTACAGCCTGATCGGTCCGGTCATCGGTTCCTCCGTGTCGTCGTCACCAGTGCGTCGAACGGGAGACGTCCGAATCGACCGCCCGGCGAGATGATCTCTCCCCCGCCGGGGTGAAGACTCGTCGTGAGCCGCCCGGCCTCGGTCGGCGCGCTCATCGCCGTCCGGAACGGTCCGCCACCCCATCGAGTGGAAAACCGTTGTCGATCTTCATCATTCGCGGGCACGCGAAATCACCGCGCGTCAATTTCGTTCCCGGTAAAGGATTTCCCGGCCGTGCGCAGGCGCTGTCGCATCATCGAGCCGGGGCCGGCAGCCGCTGCTACTGTTCGCCCGCCCTGGTCCGGACCACGTCGTCCGGCCCGGCCTCTTCCGGGCGACCTCCGCCCACACCTCCTGGAGAAAAGGCTCGACTTGACCCACCTGAACCACCCCGGCGCGGAGTCGGCCACGCCGGACTGGCACGTCACCGCCTTCCGCGGCGACCGTGCGCTGCTCGACGCCGTCCGTGAGCTCCGCGCGCGGATCCTGTTCGACCACGGCCGCCGGCCGGACTTCCGCCGCGCCGACGGCACCCACGTCGACGACCAGGCCCTCGACTTCGGCGCGTGGCACTTCATCGCCCGCCGGAGCCCCGCCGGGCCGCCGCTCGGGTACATCCGGCTGTCCACGCCGGACGCCGGCGTGCCGTACCAGTCGCGCGAGTTCCTCGGCGACGAACGCTACGAGGAACTGCTGGCCGCCGAAGGGCTCCCGGAGGCGGACGTGTTCGAGCACAGCAGGCTGGTGGTCGAGCACCGCGCGCGGAAACTGGGACTGGGCCAGTACCTCAACGCGCTCGCCGTCGGCGCCGCCCACCACCTCGGCGCCCGGGCGATGGTCGGCACGTCCGGCACGAAGGACGGCCAGGACCGCTTCCACGAGCGGTTCGGCTTCCGGCCCGTGCCCGGGACGCGCCGCTATGTCCCGCAGTACACCGAAGACGTCGTGATCATGCTGCACCGCGTGGCCGACGGAGCCGGGCGCCACCACGACCTCGTCACCCGGCTGCGGGACGAGTTCCCCGTCATCGCCGCCGCCAGCGCGACGCCCGTGGCCGCCGCGCCGCAGGCCGTCCGCGCCGCGCCGGTCACCCTGGCCGACGCGCCGGCGCCGGACCGCGACGTCTGGCAGCCGGTACTCCACAGCGCGGACACGCTGACCGCGTTGCTGGCCTCCGGCGACGTCCGCGAGGTCCACGACACGATCGACGACCAGCTGATCGAGCTGGTCCGCAGCCGCGAACCCGCGTGCCGCGACGCGGCCGAGATCGACCGCATCAAAGCCGACCAGCTCGCCGGCGTTCCGCCGTGGGCGTACGGAACCTGGGCCTGGTACCCGTGGTCCGGCCGGCTCGTGCACGTGCTGCCCCGCGAAGAGTTCCGCCTGGTGCGCACGGACCGCAACCGCGGCCGGATCGAGCGGCCCGAGCAGCGCCGGCTGTTCGGCAAGCGGATCGGGATCATCGGCCTGTCCGTCGGCAACAGCGCGGCGCTGACGTTCGCGCTGGAAGGCATCGGCGGCGCCTACCGGCTGGCCGACTTCGACGACTTCGGGCTGTCGAACCTGAACCGGCTGCGCGGCGGGGTGCACGACCTCGGCGTCAACAAGGCGGTGCTGTCGGCGCGCCAGATGGCCGAGATCGACCCGTACCTCGACATCGAGATCCAGCGCGACGGCCTGAACCCGGACACCATCGACGAGTTCTTCCGCGGCGGGATCGACCTGCTCGTCGAGGAGTGCGACACGCCGTGGGTGAAGATCGCGGCCCGCGAGTACGCGCGCGACCTCGGCATCCCGGTCGTGATGGACTGCAACGACCGCGGCATGCTCGACGTCGAGCGGTTCGACGCCGAGCCCGACCGGCCGCTGCTGCACGGGCTGCTCGGCGACGTGAAGTCCGTCGACCTGCTGGAACTCGGCCACCAGGAGAAGGTGGACCTGATCCTCGCGATGGTGGACGCCGGACGGATCAGCCCGGAACTGGCCGCGTCGTTCGGCGAGCTGGGCCGCACGCTCAGCAGCTGGCCGCAGCTCGCGTCCGGCGTCGCGCTCGGCGGGGCACTGTGCGGCGAGGCGGCGCGCCGCATCCTGCTCGGCAAGCCGTGCGAGTCCGGCCGGTTCTACACCGACCTCGAGCAGCAGCTGCACCCGTCGCGGAACGTCTACGCCGGAGGTGCGCGGTGACCGCCCTCTCCGTTCCGGTCGCGATCACGGGCACCGGCGTCCACCTGCCACCGGAGGTCGTCACCAACGCCGAGCTCGCGTCGACATTGGACACCTCCGACGAGTGGATCGTCAGCCGCACCGGCATCCACGTCCGCCGCCGCCTCGCGCCGGACCGGGCGACGTCGGACATGTGCGCGGCGGCCGCCCGCCCGGCGCTGGCCGCGGCCGGCGTCACGGCCCGCGACCTCGACGCGATCATCGTCGGGACCTACACCGCCGACCAGCCGCTGCCGTCGACGGCGCTGATCGTCAAGGAACTGCTGGGCGCGGACCGCGCGCTGACCCTGGACGTCACGCAGGCGGCGTGCGCCAACGGCGTCCAGGCGCTGTTCCTGGCGGCGCACCTGCTCCAGACGTCGGCGGCCCGGACCGTCCTGGTGGTGGCGGCGGACTGCGCGTCCCGCGTGACGGACCCGCGGGACCGCACGACCAGGGTGTTCTTCGGCGACGCGGCGGGCGCGGCGGTCCTCACGCGCGCGTCGTCACCCCAGGGCGGCCTCCTGGGCTGGGACTTCGGCTCGGAACTGTCGTACGACGTCGAAATCCCGGCGGCGGGCGAGTACCTGAAGATGAACGGCCGATCGGTCTGGAACACGGCGACGCGCTGCCTCCCGGACAGCATCCTGCGCGCGACGGACAACGCGGGGGTGCCGGTGGAGGAGATCACGCACGTGTTCCTCCACCAGGCCAACCTGAACATCATCACGGCGGCCCTGGACAAGCTCGGCATCCCCCGCTCCCGGGCGCCCATCACGGTGGAGAGCCTGGGCAACACGGGTTCGGCGGGCGTGTTCACGGCCCTGCACGAGCGGTTCAGCACGGACGCGGTCCGTCCCGGGGACACGTACGTGGTGTCGTCGATCGGAGCGGGTTTCCAGTGGGGCACCTTGTGTTTCCGCCACGCGTGAAGTGAGGCGACGCCGCGGCCCCCCGTCGCGGCGTCGCCTACGTCTCCTCACCGCGGGCCCGGGTGATCACCTCCTCCAGCCGCAACGGGCTGGCCGGGTGGTGGGACAGGCACAGCGGCGTCGCCACCTGGCGGAACCCGAACGCCTCCCCCGCCACGTAGAACTGCGCCCGCTCCAACCGCGAGATGTCCGCGACCGGGCTTCCCTTGGCGCGCGCCAGCTCGTTGGCCGCCGCGATCTGGGCCGGGCTGTTCAGGCGGCCGAAGAACTGCGTCATCGCGTTGCCGACCACCTGGTTGTGCAATCCCTTCGGCGCCTGGGTGGCGAACAGCAGGCCCAATCCGTACTTGCGGGCCTGCGAGGCGAGCACGATCGTGCTGCGCGTACTCGCCGTCAAGCTCCCCGACGACGCCATCGTCTGGGCTTCGTCCATCACGAACAGCGCACCCAGCGGCCGGTCGCCCGCAGGGTTGCGCTTGATCCAGGCGAACAGCTCCATCTGCAGCTGGTTGACGAAGTTCTGCCGCTGCTCGTCGGCCTGCAGGCCGACGAAGCTGATCACCGAAACCCGCGCGCGCTTCCCGGCGGCGGGAGTGAGCAGGACGCCCGGATCGACCGGCTCGCCGCCGCCCGCGAACAGCGGGTCGTTGACCATCGCCGCCTTCAGCACCTCGGCCAGGCCGGCCGCGATGCGCGGGGCGTCGTTGAGGTTGCTGACATCCTCGGGCAGATCGGTCAGCAGGTCGATCAGCCCGGGCAGGCTGCGCGAGCCGGTCCGCGCGTGCCGGACGACCGCCTGGCGCAGCACCGCGAGGCCGATGTTCGTCTTCGCCGTGGTCCCGGTGAGCCGGGCCTGCGGCGCCAGTGTCGCCACGGCCACCTCCACGGCCGCGGCGAACTCGTCGGAGTCGTCGAGGACGCCGGCGAAGTCCGGCAGCGGCTGGAAGGCCAGTGGCCGCCCGGTCGCCCGGCCGGGCGTCCAGACGACGACGTCGGTTTCGGCCAGGTACCGCTTCGCGAGCTGGGCGTCGTCGGGCCCCCAGCCGTCGGGCGGGGTGGGCCAGGCGTCCCCGAGCCGTGCGAGGTCGTTGTTCGGGTCCAGGACGATCGCGGAGACCCCCAGCAGAGCGCACTCCTCCACGATCCGCCGGAGCAGCACGGTCTTCCCCGAACCGGACCCGGCGAAGACGGCGGCGTGCTTGCGCAGCGCGGAAAGCGCGACCCGCACGGGCTCCCCCGAACCGACGACGGCACCGAGCGTGATCTCCCCTTCGGCCGGCGGTGCGGGCACGGCCACCGGCGGCGTCACCAGGGTCGCCGGCGGCGGATGGGTCCCTTCGGTGGGCTGCCCCGACGGCTTCTCCGGCAGGACGGCGGACAACAGGTCCGACCGGCTCGCCGGTCGCCGGTCGATCAGCCACTCGTGCAGCTCGCGACCGCCGGTCCCGAGCATCTTCTGCAACGCCCAGAAGGTCCGCGCATCCGTTTCGGTGAGCCGGATCGTCTTGCCGCCGGCGGCCTTGAACTTCGCGACCTCTTCGCGGGTCTTGGCCCCGCGCCCCCAGGCGTCCCGGAGGATCACGAGGTGGCGGTTGGCGGCCCCCTGCAGCTGCCCCGCCGCGGAACGGGCCTTGCGGAACCGGCTCAGCGCGGCCCGCGGATCCCGGGCCGCGATCACCCGGAACGCCCAGTGTTCCTGCAGGTCCGCGGCCTCGTCGAGGGTACGGGTCAGCCAGGCGTGCACTTCGCTGCGCCCGTTCTGACGCTCGCAGGACCACTCCATGTCGTCGTCGCCGACTTCGGTGACCCAGCAGCGCAAGGCTGCGGAGAGAAGATCGGGCATCGCCTTGTCCACGGCCTTCTCGGCGAGCAGCTTCTCGGGCTCCGCTTCCGCCTGCAGCTTCTCGAATTCGGTGTCGAGGTCGGCGAACCGGTCGGTCTCCGCCGTCGTCCGCACCGGGGCCACCGGCACGACGACCTTCTCGTCGAAGGAGGTGAGCTCCTGGGCGTGACCGGCACGCAGGCAGAGTTCGATGTGCGCGCCGATGCGCTTGAGCAGCTGCCGCGGAGTCCACTGCTCCCACGGAGCCGCGAACGCCACCGGCGCGACGGGCCAGGTCGGGTGCGGTGGAGTGAATCCCATGGCCTCGTAAGCCACGCCCAGCCGTTTCGCCACCAGCGCCCGGCCGACCTCGGCGTCGAGGATCCGGCCGAGCGTGACCGACTCCCGGAAGCGGTCGGGCACGGTCCCGGCCGCCTTGCTCTTGATCTGCTCCCACGTGGGTGGGAGGCAGGCCAGCACGGTCAACGTCTTGTGAGTGACCTCGCGCAGCCCCATCAACCCGTCGGCGATCTGCGCCACGAGCAGGCTTTCTTCCGTGCTGTCCCCGATTTCCTGGGTGCGCTGGGCGGACCTCGCCACGAGGGTGTCGAGCTGGTCGACCGCGATCACGACCGGTCCGGTCAGGGCGAGTAGCCGGGTGATCTCCCGCACGAGAACGCGAGCGGGCTTCGGCCGCGAGTAGATGTTCCACTGCCGGGCTTCGGGCGTGAGCTGCTCGTCGCCGTCGAGGAAGTCTTCGCCGATGTACCTCGCGCCGCGATCTTTGCTGGCGATGAGGACAAGGGCGCGCGCGGTGTCGCCGCATTCGTCCGCGACCGCCTCGTCGAGGGACTCCACTCCCTCGATGAACGCCTCGACATCGCCCGTGGTCAGGCCCTGCCCGCGCCGGATCCGCGCCTCGACCTCGGCATCGACGTGGGCGCGCAAGCACACGCGCAACAAGAACCGCTTGAGCTGCGAGTCGCCGGAATCGTCCGGGCGGGCCAACCCGCGGCGCAGCGCCTCGGCCGTGTTCTCCCAGAAGGCTTCGGCCGCCGTGACGTCGTCGAGGAAGAAGTAGCCCCGCGCGCGGTGCACCCGGCGCCGGACGAGCCCCAGCAGGTGGGTCTTGCCGACACCCTTCGTCCCGCGCAGGACGAGCCCGATCGGGCTGGGTCCGTCGCTGGTCACGGCGTCCCGGATGCCGGTGTCGAGCGCGGCGAGCGCGTCGGCGTGCAGCCCGTCGACGTGGTAGGGCGAGTCCTTCCAGACATGGTTGGGGGTATCAGCCCAGTCGAAGCTCAATGCCGCCAGTGCCGCGAGCTCGTCCATCACAACGCCTCGATCGAGAGCAGGTGGTTGTCCTCACCGCCGATGCGGATCGCCGCCTCGTGGTCGGCCGCGGTGAGCGCCTTGCGGTTGTCCTCCGGGACGAGGTGCACCTTGCCGGCGCGGCTCAGCTCCTTGAGCACAGCGTCGACTTCCTCGGCGGGCGCGCCGAGCTTCGGGCGCAGGTCCACCAGCCCGACCCAGCCACGCGGTTCCCGCACCAGTTCGCGGTAAGCGGCGCGGATACGCTCCTCGAGAGTGCCGTGCGGGATCTGTTCGACGATCGGTTCGGCACCGGACGGCTCCGCGGCCGGGCCGAAGACGTGGAACAGCCGCTTGTTCTCGCGCTGGAGGAAGTCGTTCAAGCCGCGGAGCAGGACGTACAACGCCGACGCCAGGGTGCTCTGCCCCCGGGGAGGCGGCGGACCGTCGGCCGCCAGCTCCTTCTCGCACCAGCCCCAGCCGCTGTCGGTCAGCACGTGCACGAAGCTCTTCCGCGGCCCGGACGGTTCGCTGTCGACGTACCCGAGCCCGTTCAGGGTCGTGCGGTCCTTGCCGGTGAGCGTGAACCCCACGACTTCCTGCAGTTCCTGGTTGGGCACCTCCCGGCCCAGCACCATCAGCGTGAACATCGCGGCGGTCTGCTTGTGTCCCAAGCGGTCGGTCATCCGAGATCCTTCCGGTGGTTCGGGTGCTGCGTCGGGGTTTGCGCGCGGGTTTCGAGGACGCGCAGGAGCCAGTCGACGGTCCTCCGGGTCTGCTCCGGGACCGCCTGCTGCCCGGTGCCGTTCGGGGGACGGGGCTTGATCGCCACCGCCAGGTCGACAGCGAGCTCGTTCGTCCGCACGTCGTCGCCGGCCCCGACGGTCACGCTCAAGGCGTCGACCAGCTCGTCGACGAGGTCCCACCGCGCGGGGCGCAGCCGGGCCGTGAGCGCCTGCCGCAGCAGGACCGGGAGCTTGGGCTCTTCCTCCGGTTCGACCAGCGGTGCGAAGCCCCTCAGCTGGTCGACCAGGTCGCGGGCCACCTCCGCCGGACCGTGGGACGAGCTCAGCCGGAGGTACCGCAGCGTCCCGACGTGGGCGGGGAACGTGTTCGGGTGCGTGCCCGGCGTCAGCACCGGGATGACGCGCCGGTCCTGGCCGAGGGTCTGGTGGAAGAACAGCTCGACTTCGGCCGACTGCCAGCGGCTCACCTTGCCGTCGACGATCAGGCACAGGTGCTTCGCCTCGTCCTCGGGTCGCTCGAGCAGCGAACGATCGCCCGAGAGCGACCTCACCACTTTCACGCCGCGCCGTTCCAGCTCGACGACCAGTTCGTTCGCCACCGTCTGCGCGCCCCGGGGAATGCTGACCCGCAGATCCCGGCCGAACTCCCGGCGGCTGTCCCGCACCGCGCCGACGTACGCGTCGCGGTTGCGCGCCAGCAGATCCGTGCGATCCAGCCGGTGCGCGACCACCGCCGCGACCGTCTCCAGCGCGAACCCGATCTGGTCGGCGCTGGGCGTCTCTTCGGCGAGAACCGGCAGCTGCTCTCCGAACGTCCAGTACGAGACGTACGGCATGGTCAGGTGCCGGGACATCGCGTCGACCGTGACCGCCTGGTCGAGCCAGTTGCGGTAGAGGTGCGCCGTCTCGTCGACGCACATCTTCCGCCAGGTCTCCGAGCGGTCGTACTCCTCGCGGTTGTCGAACCGCGACAGCACCGGCACCACACTGAGCCTCGGCCGGTCGAACGGGAGCCGGTTGCGCGCGACGTCCGCCCGCCGGGCGACGTCGACCGCGCCGCGGACGCTCTGGAAGTTCGCCGTGTAGACCGCGACCAGGTGGTCCGGCAGGTGGGCGGTGCAGATCCCGCCGATGTCGGAGATCCCGGTCCGGCTGTCGATGAGCACGAAGTCGTAGTGGGCCGTCCAGTGCTCGCGGCACCGCTCGAGGTAGTCCCCGAAGCCGTCGACGTACAGCTCTTCCCAGTCGATCTTCTGCAGCTGCCCGACGTAGTCCGGGTCGTCGCGGCCCGCGGCGACGAAGTCGAGCTCGCCGAGGCCGGTCAGCCGGACGGCGTGCGCCGAGGGTTCGAAGCGGCCCTCGCGGAAGTCGTCGACGAGGTCCACGACGCCGCTGGTGGGCGCGGCCGCCAGGCGCGGCCGGAAGTAGTCGCCGAGCCCGGGGGCCTCCAGGTCCCAGTCGAGGCACAGCACGCGGTTCCCCCAGCGCGCCAGCAGCACCGCGATGTTCGCCAGGGTGAAGCTGCGCCCGACGCCGCCCTTGAACGAGTAGAAGGTGAAGACCGAACCGGGCATCCCGTCAGAACCTCGGTATCCGCACCGGGGACGGCGGGTCCGGGACCGGGGTGCGCACCGGCCAGTCGTCCCGCCACTCCGGTGCACGCTCGATGAGCTCTTCCAGCTCCTTCGCGACCTGGCCGATCTCCTGGTGGAACTCGAGGTAGGCCTGGGCGGCCTGGAAGTGCTCGTAGGGGAAGTTCCACTCCTGCAGGTCCTTCATGCGCCGCTCGTGGGCCCAGGCGGGGAAGTTCCACGAGTCGCAGAAGATCACCGGGTAGATCAGCGTCGGGCGGTCGCCGGACGTCCGGCCGGCCAGGGTCTCGCGTGCCGCCATCGAATGCCACTCGGCCAGGCACCATTCGTCCTTGAAGTACTTCGGGGAGCAAACCGGCACCAGTACCCGGGCGCGCTGCAAAGCCGCCCGCGCCGTGGCGGGCCAGTTTCCCCCGGTCCGGACGTGGTCGTCGAAGAAAATTTTCACGTCCCGGTAGAGAGTGTTGTCGAGCGCTTCGGACAACCGCCGGTGAAAATGGTTCTTGACCCATGCCGACAGATCCCCCGCGGTGCGCCGGTAGCTGATGAACACGTCGTACTCGTACACCCGTGCCATCGCTCCTTCACCGCTCCCCACCAGGCGGATCCGATCCTAGATCGCCATCGCACCGGCAAAGAAGGCGGTAAACCTGACAGATCCAGGACAATAACTGGCCACCCCTCAAGTGCCACCCGTAAATGCATCTTGACAACTGTTCCCGACCCGGATAGATGACAGACCTGAGCGGAGAACCAGGCCGCGAAGTGTTTCCTGAATACCGATCTCCCGGATCGGTGAATCACCGACCGATCCCGAGGGGAACCCGATGTCCGAGCGTGCCGCACCGAGGGTGTTCTTCAGTTATTCGCACGACACCCAGGAGCACAAGGACCAGGTCCGGAGGTTCGCGACGTTCCTGCGCGGCCGGATCGGGCTCGAAGTCGTGCTCGACCAGTGGGACGACAACCACCGCATCGACTGGTCGCTGTGGGCCACCCGGAACATCACGGCCGCGGACTTCATCGTGGCCGTGGCGTCTCCCCTCTACCGGGCGCGCGCCGACGGCGACGCGCCGCCGGACGAGGGGCGCGGCGCCCAGTACGAGACCGCCATGCTCCGCAACAAGGTGACCAAGGACATCGAGGACGGCACCCGGCGGATTCTGCCCGTCGTCCTGCCCGGCGGGTCGATCGACGACATCCCCGCCTTCCTCAACCCGTACTCGACGACGCGGTACGAGATCGAGGACTTCACCGACGAGGGCGTCGCCGACCTGCTCGCCGCGATCACCGGACGGGGCCGGTACCCGGTGCCCCCGCGCGGCCGGTGGCTCGGCGGATCCTCGGAGCCGCAGCCGATCCTCGCGAGCGACCTGCCGTGGATGTGCGCCAGCCAGGGCGTGCGGCGCGGTGCGGCGTCGATCGACGAGGTGCGGTACGAGAACAGCATCGTGCTCCGGCCCACCACGTCGGCGACCACCGGGCCGGGGTTCGTCGAGCTGGACCTCGGCGGCCAGTACCAGCGGTTCTCGACCGTGGCCGGGGTGCTCGACGACGCGGCCGACCGCTTCCAGGTCGGCCACGTCCGCGTACTCCTCGACGGCAAGCCCCGCTCCGAGCACGACGTCGCGGTCGGGAAGCCGGCCGAGATCGACCTCGATGTCACCGGCGGCCTGAAGCTCCGGCTCGAGATGTCGCGCCCGGGCGTACCGTCGTCACCGGTCGGCTCCAGCGCCTACTTCGTCACCCGGCCGGGCCGAGGGCGGCCACCGGAGCTCGCCCTCGGCGATCCGACCGTGGTTTAGGGAGTGATGACCACCTTCAGCGCCGAGTTGGCGGCGGCGTTGCCGAACACCTCGTAGGCCTCGTCCATCCGGTCGAAGGTGAACCGGTGGGTGCCCATCCGCTCGGCCGGGATGCGGCCCGATGCCACCATCTTCAGCAGTGTCGGGATCGAGGCCGTGTCGACCAGGCCCATCGTCAGCGTCAGGTTCTGGATCCACATGTCCTGCATCGGCAGCTCGACCGGGACGCCGTGCACGCCGATGTTCGCGATGCGGCCGCCCGGGCGGACCAGGGATGCCGCCGTCAGCAGCGTCTCCGGGTAGCCGACCGCCTCGATCGCCACGTCCACGCCGAGCCCGTCGGTCAGGGACCGGACGTCCTCGAGAACACCGGGGCCCGCCTCGAACGCGTCCGTTGCCCCGAACTCCAGGGCCTTCTCCAGGCGGAACTTGTCGGAGTCCACCGCGATCACCTTCGACGCGCCCCACAGGCCCGTCGTCAGGATCGCCGCCAGCCCGACCGCGCCGGCGCCGACCACCGCCACCGTGTCGCCCGGGCGGACGCGACCGGCCAGGACGCCGACCTCGTACCCCGTGGGCAAGGAGTCGGCCAGGAAGATCGCCTGCTCGTTGGTGACGCTGTCGGGGACCGCGTACAGCGACGTGTCCGCGAAGGGCACGCGCACCAGCTCGGCCTGCGTTCCGTCGATGAGGTGCCCGAAGATCCAGCCGATGCCGCCGACCGTCTGGCAGTGCGAGGGCATCCCGCGCCCGCAGTACTCGCAGCGCCCGCACTGCGTGATGGCCGGGATCAGCACCCGGTCGCCGACCGCGAACGCGCGGACCGCGTCGCCGACCGCGGTCACCGTGCCGACCGCTTCGTGGCCGAGGACCCGGCCGTCGGTGACCGCGGCGACGTCGCCCTGCAGGATGTGCAGGTCGGTGCCGCAGATCGTGGTCGTGTCGACGCGCACGACCACGTCGGTCGGCTCCTGGACGGTGGCGTCCGGGACGTCTTCCCAAGCCTTCGCACCCGGACCGTGGTAGACCAGCGCCTTCATCGTCGCCTCCGTCGGCCGCCCGGCTCCCGTGGCCGGGCACGGCCGTCCCCGACGCTAGGACCGCGGCGGGCGCCCGGCTGTCGCAATTTGAGATTCAGGCATTGCGGGCCATGAACGTCCGGGCGTCACCTTCGGCGGGGTCGACGAAGACGATGTCGTCCGGACGCCGCCGCGGGACGTCGATCGCCAGCACGACGAGGGGTTCGGCGGTGATCCGGGGGAAACCGTGGACCTTCCGCCGTTCGAAGCAGAGGAACATCCCCGGCCGCGCCTCGAACTCCTCGCCGTCGAGGTGGAACGTGCCGCCGCCGCTGAGCAGGTAGAGGTGTTCGTCGCACTCCTCGTGGTAGTGGAGCGGTACTTCGCGGTAGATCCGGAAGATCCGCGCGCTGGCCGTGGGCTTGTCGACGAAGTACTTGTCCACCAGCATCGTCGTGGCGGTCGAGGGCAGGGCCGCGGCCTCGGCGAGGACGTCGAACACGCTCCGGCTGTTGTCGCTTTCCATGCCCTCAAGCTAACGCGCGGCACGCGGCGAGGTCGACCGCGCGCAGCGCCGCGCCCACTCCCGCCAAGGCCACGGCGTTCATCGACAGCGACGTGACACCCAGCCCGGCCAGCACGGGCGCCAGCGCCGGGTCCGCCGCCGCCTCGCCGCACACCCCGACCGGCTTCCCCGCCGCCACACCGGCTTCCGCCACCATGCCGACCAGCCGCAGCAACGCCGGCTGGTGCGGGTCATTCAACGCGGCCACCGCGCCGAGCTGGCGGTCCGCCGCGAACACGTACTGCGCCAGGTCGTTCGTGCCCAAGGAGACGAAGTCGACCTCGGCGAGGATCTCCGCGGCGCACAACGCCGCCGCCGGGATCTCGATCATCACGCCCACGCGGCCGATTCCCGCCGCGCGCGCCCGCTCAGCGAACCAAGCCGCTTCCGCCGCCGTCGCCACCATCGGGGCCATCACGGACAGCTCGACGCCGGTGTCGGCCGCGGCCGCCGCGATCGCGGTCAGCTGGCGGTCCAGCAGATCCGGCCGGTCGAACGCGACCCGCAAGCCGCGGACCCCCAGCGCGGGGTTCGGTTCCGCACCCATGTCCAGGAACGCGAGGGGCTTGTCCGAACCGGCGTCCAGGGTCCGGACGACGACGGGCTTCCCGCCGAACGGCTCCAGCACCGCCGCGTAGGCCGCCCGCTGCGAGGACTCCGTCGGCTCGGAAGTCGCCGACAGGTAACAGAACTCCGTGCGGAAGAGCCCGATGCCTTCAGCGCCGGCCGCGGCGGCGGCGCGGGCGTCCGACGCCGAGCCGACGTTGGCGAGCAGCTTCACGCGGTGGCCGTCGGCGAGCCGGCCGACCCCGTCCCATTCGGGGCGGGACGTCCGCGCCGGGGCCACCACCCGGCCGTCGGACGGCGAAACCGTGCCCGCCGAACCGTCCACGACCAGCCCGGGCCCGGCGAGGCCGAGCACGCCGGCGCACGCGACGACGGCGGGAATTCCCAGTGCCCGCGCGAGGATCGCGGTGTGGCTCGTCGGGCCGCCCTCCTCCGTCACGAGCGCGAGCACGAGGTCCGGGTCGAGCCCGGCGGTGTCGGCCGGGGCGAGGTCTCGCGCCACGAGGACGCTCGGCGACGTCAGCTCCGGGACGCCGGGCGGAGCCAGTCCCAGCAGGACAGCGACGATCCGGTCGCGCACGTCGGCGACGTCCGCGGCGCGTTCGGCCAGGTATCCGCCGGCCGCCCGCAGCGCCGTCATGAACTCCCCCGCCGCCTCCCACACCGCGCGCGGTGCGGGCAGCGAACCGTCGAGAACGCGCTTTTCCGCGGACGCGAGCAAAGCGGGATCCGACGCCATCGCCGCCGTCGTCTCCAGGACCGATCGGGCATCGCCGGACACGGAACGGGCACGATCGGACAGCGACGCCGCGACCGACTCAGCTGCGGGCCCGATCTTGCCCGCTTCCGCCCGAAGATCGTCCGGCACGGGCAAAGAAGCGGGTTCCCGCAGGTCAGCGACCACGACGACGCGCGGGCCGGCGACCCGGCCGGGGCTGACTCCGACTCCGGACAACTGCATGGCGAGACCTCCGGGAGAAAAGATCTAGTAACCAGGGATTGACACTACGGTAACAATGGGCACAATCAAACGGCAACGGGCAAACATCGGAGAGGAACGGGCATGTACGCCGCCGAACGGCATCAGCTCCTGGCACAGCGCGCACGGCGCGACGGCCGGCTCGACGTCAACGACGTCGCCACCGAACTCGGTGTCGCCCCCGAGACCATCCGCCGGGACCTCGGCGTCCTCGAACGCCAGGGCGTCGTCCGCCGCGTCTACGGCGGCGCGGTCGCGGTCGACCGGCTCGACTTCGAACCCGAAGTCGCGCAACGGGACCAGACGAACGCCGCCGAGAAGGACGCGATCGCCCGGGCCGCGCTGGACTTGGTCCCCGAGCGCGGCTCGATCCTGCTCGACGCGGGCACCACGACCAGCAGGCTCGCGACGCTCCTGCCCGCCGATCGCGAGCTGACGGTGATCACCAACTCGATCCCGGTCGCGTCGATCCTGGCCACCCGCCCGGGCATCACGCTCCACATCCTCGGCGGCCGCGTCCGCGGGACGACGCTCGCCGCCGTCGAAGCCTGGACGCTGCACGCCCTCGACGGCCTGCTCGTGGACGTCGCGTTCCTCGGCGCCAACGGCTTTTCCGCCGAACACGGCTGCACCACACCGGACATGGCCGAGTCCGCGGTGAAGGCCGCGGTGGTCGCCGCCGCGCGCAAGCGGGTGCTGCTGGCCGACCACAGCAAGTACGGCACCGACCAGCTCAGCCGGTTCGCGCGGCTGGCCGAGATCGACGTCCTGGTCACCGACAGCGGCCTCGACGCGGGCGCCGTGGCCGAACTCGAAGAGGCGGGCCCGGAGGTGGTGCTGGCGTGATCGTCACCGTGACCCCGAACCCGAGCCTCGACCGCACCGCGCGGCTGGCCGACCTGCGCCGCGGCGAGGTCAACCGGGCCGAAGCCGTCCGGCTCGACCCCGGCGGCAAGGGCGTCAACGTCGCCCGCGCGCTGGCCGCCGCCGGGACGCCGACCGTCGCGCTCCTGCCCGCGGGCGGCCTGGTCGGCGAACGGCTGGCCGACCTGCTCGCCCCCGAAGGTGTCCCGGTCGTCGCCGTGCCGATCGCCGGGACGACCCGCAGCAACATCACGCTCGTCGAAGCCGACGGCACGACGACGAAGATCAACGAACCGGGCCCGGAGATCTCCCCCGCCGAGCTCGCCACCCTCGAACGCCGCGCCGTCGAACTGGCGGCGCGCGCGGAATGGCTGGTGTGCTGCGGAAGTCTCCCGGCCGGCGTGCCCGCCGACTTCTACGCGCGCCTGACGAAACTCGCCCACGACGCCGGCGCGAAGGTCGCCGTCGACTCCTCCGGCGCACCGTTCGCGGCCGCCTGCGAAGGCGGGCCGGACCTGCTCAAGCCGAACCTCGACGAGCTGATCGAGCTCGCCGGGCACCCGCTGCCGCTGCTCGGCGATGTCGTCGCCTTCTGCCGCAAGCTGATCTCGGGCGGCGTCGGCCGCGTGCTGGTCAGCCTCGGCGCCCGCGGCGCGGTGCTCGTCGAGGACACGGAAACCTGCCACGCGCTCGGCCCGCTGGTCGCCGTGCGCAGCACCGTCGGCGCCGGAGACGCCGCGCTCGCCGGGTTCCTCCACGCGGGAGGAACCGGCCCCACAGCCCTGCGGACCGCGGTCGCCTACGGCACCGCCGCGGTCACGCAGGAGGGCAGCCGCATGCCCACCCCCCACGACGTGCACCCCGATCAGGTGCGCGTGCTCGACGCCGACCCCACCCTCACCCTCAGCGGAGCCGCCGCATGACCACCCCAGACCTGATCACCGCCGACCTGGTCGACCTCGAACTCGACGCCGCCGACAAGCGATCCGTCGTCCGCTCGCTCGCCGAGCGGCTCGTCTCCGCCGGGCGGGTGACCGACCTCGACCTCTTCCTCAAGGACGTCGCCGCGCGCGAAGAGCAGATGGCCACCGGGCTCGAAGGCGGCATCGGCATCCCGCACTGCCGCTCGGCCGCGGTGACCGCGCCGACGCTGGCGTTCGGCCGCAGCCGCGCGGGCGTCGACTTCGGCGCGCCGGACGGCCCGGCGACGCTGATCTTCCTCATCGCCGCGCCCGAAGGCGGCGGCAGCGACCACCTCAAGGTCCTGGCCGCCCTCGCCCGCCGGCTCGTCCGGGCGGAGTTCAAGCAGTACCTCCTCGACGCCACCGACGCCGGGGCCGTCGCCGACTACATCCGCCAGGAGGTGTCCTGACCATGAAGTTCGTCGCCATCACCGCCTGTCCCACCGGGATCGCGCACACGTACATGGCCGCCGAGTCGCTGGAGCAGACCGCGAAGGCCAACGGCGACACGATCGTCGTCGAGACGCAGGGTTCGGCCGGGTCCGACCCGCTGTCCGCCGAAGACATCGCGAGCGCGGACGCCGTCATCTTCGCCGCGGACCTCGCCGTGCAGGGCCGGGAACGCTTCGCCGGCAAGCCGATCGTCGAGGCGCCGGTCAAGGCCGCGATCAACGACGCCGCCGGGTTGTTCGAACGCGCGAAGGCCGCGGCCCAGGAGCCCGTCGCCCCCGCTGCCGCCCCGGAGCTGACGTCGAAGGTCGGCGCCAACGACAAGCCCGGTACCAAGGTCCGCCAATGGCTGATGACCGGGGTCAGCTACCTGATCCCGTTCGTCGCCGCGGGCGGGCTGCTGATCGCGCTGAGCTTCGCCCTGGGCGGCTACAAGATCGTCGACGCGCCGAAGGTCACCGAGCACTTCGACGCGGGGTCGGTCGCCGGCTGGGCCGCGCTGATGTTCCAGATCGGCAGTGCCGCCTTCGACTTCCTGGTGCCGGTACTGGCCGGGTTCATCGCGTTCGCGATGGCCGACCGCCCGGCGATCGCCCCCGGCTTCGTGGGTGGCGCGATCGCCGTGACCGTGGGCGCCGGGTTCCTCGGCGGCCTCGTCGCGGGTCTCCTGGCCGGTGGCGTCGTGATGGCGTTGAAGAAGATCCAGGTGCCGAAGGCGGTGCGCGGCATCATGCCGGTGGTCGTCTACCCGCTGCTCGGGTCCATTGTGGTCGGTGTGCTGATGTACGTCGTGGTCGGCAAGCCGGTCGCGGCGGCGACCTCGGGCCTGACGAGCTGGCTCAACGGCCTCAGCGGAGCGAGCGCGCTGCTCCTGGGCGCCGTGCTCGGCCTGATGATGGCGTTCGACATGGGCGGGCCGGTCAACAAGGCGGCGTACGCGTTCGCGGTCGGCGGGCTGACCACCGGGGCGACGGCGTCGCTGCAGATCATGGCCGCGGTGATGGCGGCGGGCATGGTGCCGCCGCTGGCGCTGGCGCTCGCGTCCACGGTGCGGAAGAAGCTGTTCACGGAAGCCGAACGCGAGAACGGCCGCGCGGCCTGGCTGCTCGGCGCGTCGTTCATCACCGAAGGCGCGATCCCGTTCGCCGCGGCGGACCCGTTCCGCGTGATCCCGTCGATCATGCTGGGGTCAGCGGTCACCGGATCGCTGTCGATGGCGTTCGGCGCGACGCTGCGCGCCCCGCACGGCGGGATCTTCGTGCTCCCGCTGATCGGCAGCCCGCTGCTGTTCCTGGTGGCGCTGGTGGCCGGGACTTTGGTGGCCGCCGGGTCGGTGATCGCGCTGAAGCAGGTCCGGTTCCGCGCATCCGAACGTTCCGCCGCCGTGTCCGGCCAGACCGTCAACGCGTGAAGGAGTCCACTGTGTACCAACGCCGCACGCTCGTCGCCAGCACGGTCGGGTTGCACGCCCGCCCGGCCGGCCTGGTCGCTCGCGCGGCCGCCGGTCAGGCCGCGAAGGTTCGCATTGCGAAGATCACCGGCGGGGTGGCCGGAGACCCGGTCGACGCGGCCAGCGTCCTGGGGTTGATGACGCTGGGGGCGGGCCATGGAGACGAGGTCGAGCTGACCGCCGAGGGTGACTCGGCCCGGGAGTCCGTGGACGCCTTGGCGGAGCTGATCGCCCAGGACCTGGACGCGTGACGGCAGGCGGGGGTCAAGCGGGGCCGAGCAGTGCGAGCGACGCCCGCACCGCGACCTCCGTGACATCCCCCGCTCGCCCGCCGTCCTCGACGGTTGTCGCGATCAGCTCCCGCAGGCCGCCCAGGAGCATGATCGCCAGCTGGCGGGACGGCGGGCTGATCCCCGCCGCGCGCAACGACGGTGTGTCCGTCAGCCGCTGGGTCATCGCGATGAACCCCTCCATCGCGTCGCGCTGGAGGTCGCGGGCCGGGGCTCCCAGGGCCGGGACGTCGCGGATCCAGCTCAGCGTGATCGCCGGCTCGGACTCCGCGCACGCGATCCACGCCTCGATCGCCTGCCGCACCTGGAGTGCCCAGGGCGCGCCCGGGTCCACCGCGTCGGAGATCTGCTGGATCATCGAGCGGTTCGCCTCGGCCAGCAACGCGATCAGGCATTCTTCGCGGCTGGAGAAGTGTTCGTAGAACGTCCGGCGGGACGTCTTGGCGCGGCGGACCACTTCGGCGACCGTCGTGTCGCGGAAGCCGTTCTCGGTGATCGATGCGGCGAGCCCGTCGAGCAGGCGCTGCCGGAACCGGCGCGTGTCGACGTCCACGGAAGTCAAGATACAGCCCTCCTCTTGAAAGGCGATGGTACACCGGCGTACCGTACCGACGGTACGTCCGCGTACCACCTTTCCGGGAGGGTCGATGACGACCACGACAACCGCGGTGACGCTGCCGCCGGGGCCGACCGCGCCCCGGGCCGTCCAAGGCGCCTACGCGCTCACGCAACCGCTGCGCGGCATGCGGCGGCTCAAAGAGCGTTACGGGGACGCCTTCACGGTGAACGTCCCGATCTTCGGCAACGCCGTCGTGATCAGCGACCCGGCCGAGATCAAGCAGCTCTTCACCTCCGGGCCGGACCTCGTCGACAACCTCGAGGTCAACCTCGGCCGGGTCCTCGGCCCGCACTCGATGTTCGCGCTGGCCGGCGACGAGCACAAACGGCAGCGCAAGCTCCTCGTCCCGCCCTTCCACGGCCGCCGGCTCGCCGCGTACGAGAAGATCGTCGAGGAAGAAACCCTTCGCGAGCTGGAAAGCTGGCCGGACGGACAGGCGGTCGCCACCCTGCCGTCGATGATGCGGATCACGCTCAACGCCATCCTCCGCGCGGTGTTCGGCGCCGAGGGGGCCGAGTTCGCGGCGCTGCGCGAGCTGCTCCCGCCGTTCGTCACCCTCGGGTCCCGGCTGGCCGTCGCGCCGATCTCCAAGAAGGGCCGCTTCAACCCGTGGCGCCGCTTCGAACGGATGCGCCGCGAGTACGACGCCATCGTCGACCGGCTCATCGCCAAGGCCCGCGTCGAAGAAAAAGACGACGTCCTCTCGATGATGCTCCAGACCCGCTACGACGACGGGTCCAGCCTGAGCCGCGACGAGATCGCCGACCAGCTCCTCACCCTGCTCACCGCCGGCCACGAAACCACGGCGACCACGCTGGCCTGGGCCGTCGAGCGCCTCCGCCGCCACCCCGCGCTGCTCGAAGAGCTGAAGAACGACGACGGGAAGCTCCTCGACGCCACGATCCTCGAGGTCCAGCGCACCCGCCCGGTCATCGACCTGACCGCCCGGCAGGTCAAGCAGGACGGCTACCGGCTCGGCCGCTGGACGCTGCCGAAGGGGTACGCGGTGCTCGTCAGCATCGCCTTGATCCACGACGACGACGCGGTGTTCCCGCACGCGGCCACCTTCGACCCGCACCGCTTCGCCGGCGCGCGCCCGGACCTCTACCAGTGGATCCCCTTCGGCGGTGGCACCCGCCGCTGCCTCGGCGCCGCGTTCGCCACCATGGAGATGACCGTCGTGCTGCGGACCCTGCTGCGGGACTTCGACCTCGTGCCGACCGCCGAGCGCGGCGAGCGCTGGCACTCCCGGGGCGTGGCCTACGCCCCGGCCAAGGGCGGGCGCGCGATCGTGCGCCGCCGGAACACCGGAGGAGCTGCGTGACCGAAGAGATCGCCGACGCCGGCCGGGGCATTTCCCTGGCCTACGAACGGATCGGGGACCGCGGCGCCGAGCCGCTGGTGCTCGTCGCCGGGCTCGGCCAGCAGCTGCACAGCTGGCCGGACGCGTTCTGCGCGCGGCTCGCCGAGCGGGGCTTCGAGGTCGTCCGGTTCGACAACCGCGACGCCGGACGCTCCACGCACCCGCGCTTCCGGCCGTCGAGCCTGCCCGCGATGTTCGCCGGCCGCTTCCCGCCGGAGCAGTACGACCTGAAGGACATGGCCGCCGACACCGTGGGCCTGCTCGACGCGCTCGACGTCGAGACCGCGCACATCGCCGGTGTGTCCATGGGCGGCATGATTTCGCAGACGGTGGCGGCGCTGCACCCGGTGCGCGTCCGGACCCTGACGTCGATCATGTCGACGACCGGGTCCCGCCTGATCGGCCGCCCCGCGTTCTCGACGTTGCGGCTGATGGGCGCGAAGCCGCCGAAGTCCCGCGAAGAGGCCATCGAAAGCGCCGTGACGATGTTCCGGCACATCAGCTCGCACGGCTTCCCGTTCGACGAGGCCTGGGTGCGCGAGAAGGCCGGGGCGGGCTGGGACCGCGACCCGACGGCGGGCGGCGTGGGCCGTCAGCTGGGCGCGATCCTCAAGTCCGGCAACCGGACGGCGTGGCTGCGCAAGATCACCGCGCCCACGCTGGTGATCCACGGCGACCGCGACCGGATGGTCCACCCGACCGGCGGCGCCGCCACGGCCCGCGCGATTCCCGGCGCCCGTCTGGAAACCGTTCCCGGCATGGGGCACGATCTGCCCGAGGGCGCGTGGCCCACCCTGCTCGACCTCATCGACAAGCACGTGAGGAGCAGCGATGTCACGGCCCCGTAGCATCACCGGCCGCCCGGTGGTGATCACCGGCGCGGCGTCCGGCATCGGCCGGGCGCTGGCCACCCGGCTGTCCCGGCTCGGCTCGCCGGTCGCGATAGCCGACGTCGACGAAGACGGCCTGAAAGCCACCGCGTCGGCATTGCACGGCAAGGTGCTCACGCGCGTGCTCGACGTCCGCGACGCCGAAGACCAGCTCCGGTTCGCCGGCGAGGTCCGCGAGTGGCTCCCGGCGCCGCTGGCCGCAGTCTTCAACAACGCCGGTGTCGCGGTCACCTCGTCCGTGCTCGACGCGGTGCCCGAGGACGACGACTGGCTGCACGACATCAACTTCCGCGGGGTGGTGCACGGGACGCGGGCGTTCCTGCCGATCCTCGTCGAGCAGGGCGAAGGCGCGATCGTCCACACCTCCAGCGTGTTCGGCCTGCTCGGGATGCCCTACCAAAGCGCTTACTGCGCGGCGAAGTTCGCCGTCCGCGGCTTCACCGAGTCGCTGCGGCAGGAGCTGGCCGGGAGCGCCGTCCGCGCGATCACCGTGCACCCGGGCGGCATCACGACGAACATCGCGCGCAACGCCCGGGTCCGCCGCGACCCCACCGGGCTGGGCCGGAGCCGCGAAGAGATGGCCGCGCAGTTCGAAGCGATGACGATGACGTCGCCGGACAAGGCCGCGGCGATCATCCACGCCGGCGTCGACCGCGGCAAGGCCCGGATCCTCGTCGGCCCCGACGCCTACCTGTTCGACGCGCTCGCCCGCGTCACCCCCACCCACTACAACGCCGTGCTCACGCGCCTGATGAGGCGCCCGCGGCGGACGGAGGCCGTGCGATGACCGAGCACGTCGAAGTCCTGATCGTCGGGGCCGGCCTGTCCGGCGTCGGCGCGGCCCACCACCTGCGGACGGCTTTCCCGCGCAAGACGTACGCGATCCTCGAAGCCCGCGACGCCATCGGCGGCACGTGGGACCTGTTCCGCTACCCGGGCGTCCGGTCCGATTCGGACATGCAGACCCTCGGCTACCGGTTCCGGCCGTGGACCAGCGAGAAGGCCATCGCGGACGGCCCGTCGATCCTGCAGTACGTCCGCGACACCGCGGCCGACGCCGGGATCGACCGGCACATCCGGTTCGGGCACAAGGTGCTCCGCGCCGAATGGTCCACCGCGGACGCGCAGTGGACGGTCGAGGCGACGCACGACGGCGAGCCGGTGCGGTTCACCGCGAAGTTCCTCTACCTGTGCAGCGGCTACTACGACTACGCGGGCGGCCACACGCCGGAGTTCCCGGGCCTCGAGGACTTCGGCGGCACGGTCGTGCACCCGCAGCACTGGCCCGAGGACCTGGACTACGCCGGCAAGAAGGTCGTCGTGATCGGCAGCGGCGCGACGGCCGTGACGCTGGTGCCGGCCATGACCGACCGCGCCGAGCACGTGACGATGCTGCAGCGCTCCCCCACGTACATCCTGTCGCTGCCGTCGGAGGACGCGCTGGCCAACCGGCTGCGCGGGCTGCTCGGCCCGAAGCTGGCGTACCCGATCGCGCGCTGGAAGAACGTCGCGGTGAGCACCCTGATCTACCAGCTCAGCCGGCGCCGCCCCGGCGTCGTGAAGGCGATGATCCGCAAGGCCGCGATGAAGCAGCTGCCGCCCGGGTACGCCGTCGACACCCACTTCAAGCCGCGCTACCAGCCGTGGGACCAGCGGTTGTGCCTGGTCCCGGACGGCGACCTGTTCCGCTCGATCAAGCGCGGCGACGCCTCGATCGTCACCGACCGGATCGCCTCCTTCACCGAGACCGGCATCCGGCTCGAATCGGGCGACGAGCTGGACGCCGACGTCGTCGTCACCGCCACCGGGCTGCGGCTGCTGGCCTTCGGCGGCATCGACCTGGTCGTCGACGGCGACCCGGTCAAGCTGCCGGAGACCATGGCGTACAAGGGGATGATGCTCAGCGGCGTGCCGAACTTCATCTTCACGATCGGCTACACGAACGCGTCCTGGACGCTGAAGGCCGACCTGGTCGGCGAGTACTTCGTCCGGCTGCTGCGCCACCTCGAACGCGGCGGGTACGACCAGTGCGTGCCGGTCAACGACGACCCGGCGGTCACCGAGCGGCCGCTGCTCGACTTCGACGCGGGGTACGTGCTGCGGTCGATCGACGAGTTCCCGAAGGCCGGGTCGCGGGCGCCGTGGACGCTGGGCATGAGCTACGCGCACGACGTCGTCAAGCTGCGGCACGGCCGGATCGACGACGGCGCGCTCCGCTTCTCGCGACGGAAGGCGGGAGCGGGCAGACTGAGCGCATGACGCTCACTTCACCCGTCCGGAGCCGCTGACATGCACTCCGCGGGACTCGTGCTGCACCCTCGCCGCGACTCGGCGGCCGCCGTCGAAGCCGTGCTCGGCTGGGCCGGCAACCGGAACATCGAGATCCTCGGCATCGCCGACGAGATCGTCCGCCTGAACTGCGCGGCGATCGGGGTGACGCCCGAGGAACTCGGCCGGCGGTCCGACCTCGTGGTCAGCCTGGGCGGGGACGGCACGATGCTGCGGGCCATGCGGCTGGCCGACGGGCAGCGCGCGCCGGTGCTCGGCGTGAACCTCGGCAAGCTGGGCTTTCTGGCCGAGGTCGACGTGCCCGACCTGCCGGGCGCGCTTTCGGCCATCGACGACCACCAGTTCACGGTGGAGCCGCGGCTGGCCGTGGACGCCGTGCTGCAGGGACGCCGGATCACGGCGTTCAACGACATCGCGGTGGTGCGCGTGCCCGGCGACGGCAGCGCGGTGGTCGCGGTGCACGTCGGCGGCCAGCAGTTCGTCAGCTACTCGGCGGACGCGGTGGTCGTCGCCACGCCGACCGGCTCGACGGCGTACAGCTTCTCGGCCGGCGGCCCGATCACCAGCCCGTCGGTGGAGGCGCTGCTGGTCACGCCCGCGGCGCCGCACTCCGCGTACAGCCGGGGCATCGTGCTCTCGGTGCACGACGAGGTGACGCTGGAGCTGCTGCCGACCAGCGGCCGGCTCGCGGTGGAGGTCGACGGCCAGGTCGAGGGGTACGTCTCCCCCGGCGACCGCCTCGACCTGCACGCCCGCCCCAGCGCGGCGCGGGTGGTCCGGCTCGGGATGACGACGTTCTACCAGCGGGCGCGGCGCAAGCTGCGGCTCACGGACTCGGCGGAGATCCCCCAGGCCGGCGACCACTGACGGCCCCTCCCGGTGGCCCAGGTCACATCTCGGGCGCGTCCCGCGATGATCACGGAATGGTCACAGGTAGCGTCCCCGGCTTGCGCCTGAACCAGCCGAGCCGTCCGGGAGTGTCCCCTTACATGCTGTTGTCCTCGCCCGTCCGCCCTTCACTCCCCGCCCGGCTGCTCGTGCCGGGCGCGCTGGTCACGCTCGCCGCCGCGATGGCCCTGCTCGTCGTGCTGCACGTCGACCGGCGGCTCGCGCCGCTCGACCCGGTCAGCTCGATGCTCAGCGACTACGCGCTGAGCCCGGGCCGCTGGATGTGGGACGCCGCGCTGCTGCTGACCAGCACCGGCTCGGCGCTGCTGCTGGTCGCGCTCTACCGCCGCGGCCTGCTGGCCAACCCGGCGCTGGTGGCGGCGAAGGCACTGTGGTGCGTCAGCCTGCTCGCGGTCGCCGTCTTCGCCAAGGATCCGCAGGGCGGCGCCATCACGGCCACCGGCAAGATCCACCTGTACGCCTCGGCCGTGACGTGCCTCAGCCTGCCGATCGTCGGCTGGTCGCTGGGCCGCCGGCACCGCGACGACCCGCGCTGGCGCCGGTTCGCGACCTGGTCGCGGCGGCTCGCACTGGCGGCGATCCCCTTCTACCTGCCGTTCATCGTGCCGTTCGCGGTGAACGTCGTCCTCGGCGGCCACCTCCCGACGGTCGCGACCGGCCTGGTGGAGCGCCTGATGATGGTCCTGGAGATCGCGCTGCTCGCCGTGCTCGGCCACTGGGCCCACCGGGCGATGCGCGCCGGCGGTCAGCTCCGGGCGGCCTGAGCCGGCGGCTGCTCGCGGGTCCGGTGCAGCAGCCAGTCGCGGTCGGTGCGGATGAGCGCGTACCGGACCGACTCCGTCCGGCCGTGCAGCGTGAACAGGATCCGCTTCTCCGTGCGATCGTGCTCCTCCCACCAGCCGGTGTCGGCGACCTTCTTCGTGTCGTCTTCGTAGGCGAGGTGGTCCATCGCGTGGTCGGGCACCGCGACCGCGAGCCGGTTGCCGGTCGCGTCCGGCGGCAGGCCGCGCGGCACCGCCCACGACCGCAGCACGCCGTCCTCCTCCAGCCGGAGGTCGAAGTGGTGCCGCGGGCGCCAGTGCTCGTGCAGCACGAAGGCCGGTTTCACCCTTCCACCATGCCAGACGGCCGCGCATCTACCCGTTTTCCGGCCGTCCAAACCGTCCATCCGAGGACTTGACCCGATCCAGAAGAGCGCGCACGGTGGGGTGTCATGAGCGATGTGACCACGACGCTGCGGGCCGCCGGCCTGCGCGTCACCGCGCCCCGGCAGGCGGTGCTCACGTGGCTGGCCGCGCATCCTCATTCCACAGTGGACGAAATCGGCACCGGGGTCCGCTCGGTGCTGGGATCCGTGTCCACCCAGGCGGTCTACGACGTCCTGGGCGCGTGCGCGGCGGCCGGCCTGATCCGCCGGATCGAACTGCCGGGACACCCGGCCCGCTTCGAACGGCGGGCCGGGGACAACCACCACCACGTCGTGTGCCGTCGCTGCGGGCGGACGGAGGACGTCGACTGCGTGGTCGGCGCCGCCCCGTGCCTGACCCCGGACGACGCACACGGCTTCCTGGTCGACGAAGCGGAAGTGGTCTTCTGGGGCGTCTGCCCCGGCTGCCGTGCCACCACTTCCCGGAAAGAGGCAACACCGTGACCGACCCGACCACCACCGACGCGGGAATCCCCGTCGAGAGCGACGAACACTCCCTCACCGTCGGGCCCGACGGCCCGATCCTGCTGCACGACAACTACCTCATCGAGCAGATGGCGCAGTTCAACCGCGAACGCGTCCCCGAACGGCAGCCGCACGCCAAGGGCAGCGGCGCGTTCGGGCACTTCGAGGTTACCGGCGACGTCAGCGCGTACACCAAGGCGGCCGTGTTCCAGCCCGGCACGAAGACCGACCTGCTGATCCGGTTCTCCACCGTGGCCGGCGAGCGCGGCAGCCCCGACACCTGGCGCGACCCGCGCGGCTTCGCGGTGAAGTTCTACACCAGCGAAGGCAACTACGACATGGTCGGGAACAACACCCCGGTCTTCTTCATCCGGGATCCGTTGAAGTTCCAGCACTTCATCCGCTCGCAGAAGCGCCGCGCGGACAACAACCTGCGCGACCACGACATGCAGTGGGACTTCTGGACGCTGTCGCCGGAGTCCGCGCACCAGGTCACCTGGCTGATGGGCGACCGCGGCATCCCGCGCACGTGGCGGCACATGAACGGCTACAGCTCGCACACCTACATGTGGGTCAACGCGGGCGGTGAACGCTTCTGGGTGAAATACCACTTCAAGACCGACCAGGGCGTCGAGACCTTCACCCAGGACGAGGCCGACCAGATGGCGTCGGCCGACACCGACTACCACACGCGTGACCTCTACGAGGCGATCGAGCGCGGCGACCACCCGAGCTGGACGCTGAAGGTGCAGGTCATGCCGTTCGAGGACGCCAAGACCTACCGGTTCAACCCCTTCGACCTGACGAAGGTGTGGCCGCACGGCGACTACCCGCTGATCGACGTCGGCCGGATGACGCTCGACCGCAACCCGACCGACCACCACACCGAGATCGAGCAGGCGGCGTTCGAGCCGAGCAACCTGGTGCCGGGCATCGGTGCCAGCCCGGACAAGATGCTGCTCGGGCGGCTGTTCTCCTACCCGGACGCCCACCGCTACCGGATCGGCGCGAACTACAAGCAACTGCCCGTCAACGCCCCGGTCGCCCCCGTGCACAGCTACAGCAAGGACGGGGCGATGCGGTACACGAAGGTGTCCGACCCGGTGTACGCGCCGAACTCCAAGGGCGGCCCCCACGCCGACGTCGCCCGGTACGGGCAGCCGGCGGGCTGGCACACCGACGGCGACATGGTCCGCACGGCCTACACACTGCGCGAGGACGACGACGACTGGGGCCAGGCCGGGACGATGGTCCGCGAGGTGCTCGACGACGACCAGCGCGGCCGCCTCGTCGACAACATCGTCGGGCACCTGCTCAACGGCGTCTCCGAACCGGTGCTGCTGCGGGCCTTCGACTACTGGCGCAACGTCGACAAGGACCTCGGCGACCGGATCGAGTCGGGTGTCCGCGCCAAGCAGGACGAGAAGGACCCGAAGGCCGCGGACCAGGGCAACCCGGCGCGCTCGAGCATGCAGCGCAAGGCCTGACGACGCGGGAGCGGACGCGGACCCGGTGGACGCCCGCCGGGTCCGCGTGCTCTACCTTGGCCCCTTCGAGGGAAGGGGAGGCCGGGTGAGCGTCACCGATGCCGTGCTGCCCGGTGGCGCGACGGCGGCCCTGGTGGTGTTCGCGATCCGGCTGCTCCGCGAGCCGCGCCGGCTCGGCAACGCCGTCTGGCTCGGCGTGGCGTTGCTGCTGGCCGGGTTGTGGCTGCTGCGCGCGGCCCTGCACCTGGAGTGGCTGACCCCGATCCTGGCCGGTGTGGTGGCGATCGTGGCGCTGCTGCTGCCGGCGGCGCTGGTCGTGAACGGCGTCCGGATGGTGCGGCGCGAAGGCCGGAGTCTCGCGAACCTGCTCTCGTTCCTGCTCGGCGTCGGCATGCTGGTGCTCGAGGGACTGCTTTTCGTGCCGCTCGGCCGCTGGGGCTCGGCCCTGGTGGCGACGGCGACGGTGCTCGCGTGCTACTTCGGGTTCCTGTTCGCGTCCCTGCTCGGGTACTCGATCCTCTACGGCAGGCTGCGGCGCCGCACGGGCTTCGACGCGATCATCGTGCTCGGCTGCGGCCTGGACGGCGATCGCGTGACGCCGTTGCTGGCCGCCCGGCTCGACCGCGCGATCCGGCTGTACGAACGCGAACCGGCGCCCCCGCTGCTGGTGGTGTCCGGCGGCCGCGGGCCTGGCGAGACGACAACCGAAGCCGCGGCGATGGACGAATACCTGTCCTCGCGGGGAATCCCGCCCGAGCGGATCCGCCGCGAAGACCGCGCGACGACGACCGAGGAGAACCTGACGTTCTCGGCGGAGCTGCTGCCCGGCGGCGTGCGCCCGCCCCGGGTCCTGGCGGTGACCAGCAACTACCACGTGTTCCGGACGGCGGTGGAGTGCCGCCGCCTGGGCCTCCCGTTCGACGCGGCGGGAGCACCGACGGCCCGCTACTTCCTGCCGAGCGCCCTGCTGCGCGAGTTCGCGGCGCTGATCCTCCACTACCGGCGCACGACGATCGCGGCGTGCGCGCTGATCATCGGCACGGGACTTGCGCTGGCGATCTTCGCCTAGGCGGGCACGGCGGCGATCGCTTCGACCTCGACCGCGTAGCCCGGCCCGGCGAGCGCGGCCACGACCGCCAGGGTCTGCGCGGGAAAGTCTTGGTCCGGGAACCACTTCGCGAACGCCTCGGCCTGCGCCGCGCGGTACCCCGCGAGGTGCTCGGTGCCCGCGACCAGCGTCAGCAGCTTCACGAGGTGCTCCGGCCCGGCTCCCTCTGCGGTGAGGAGCGCCTCGACGTTGGCGAAGATCTGCCGCCCCTGCGCTTCGGCGCCGTCGGCGAGGGTGCCGTTCGGTGCCACGCCGAGCTGGCCGGCGAGGAAGACCAGCCGGTGCCCGGGCGGCACCTCGGCCAGGTGGCTGTACCGCCCCAGCGGCGGTGCGACGGTGTCGGGGTTCCAGCGGCGTGGCTTCACGGCTTCATGATCGCAGAACGGCTCCCGAGCCGGGCCGGTTTGCGTGCCCTGGCCGCGGAGGTGGCCGCGCTCCGGGCGCTGGTGAAGGCCGTCGAGCGGGCGGGCTCCTAGACCTCTCGCAGGACCGAGCAGGCGTGGGCGACGCCGTTCTCGTGGCGCAGCCGGGCTGCGACGTACTGCGCGCCCCGGCGGAAGAGCGGGTTGCCGGTCAGCTCCTGCAGTTTCGCCGGCAGGCCGGCCAGGTCGCCGAGCGGGCGGGGTCCCGCGCCGAGCCGGTACACGCGGTCGCCCCAGTAGGGCTGGTCGGCGAAGACCGGGCACACGAGCGCCGGGACGCCGGCCCGGAGCCCGGCCGCGGTCGTTCCGGCGCCGCCGTGGTGGACCACCGCGGCCGTGCGCGGGAACAGCCAGTCGTGCGGGACGTCGGTGACGGTCAGCAGATCGTCGTCGGCGAAGTCCGCGTCGGTGCCGAGCAGACCGCGCAGGCCGGCTTGGCGCAAGGCGGTGCGCGCGAGGGCGAAGGTCTCCTCGGTCGCGCGCATGCTGCCGAACCCGACGTACACCGGCGGCGGTCCCGCGGCGAGGAAGTCGCGCAGCCGCGGGTCCGGGCGCCAGCCGGGGTCGGCGTCGAGGAACCAGTAGCCGGTGACGTGGACCCGGGCCGGCCAGTCGGGTGGCCGCGGCACGACGGCATCGGAAAAGCCGCACAGGACCGGCGAATCGCGGCGTGGCCGTTTTCCGGAGAGGCCGAGGGTTTCGGCGCGCCAGCGGTCGAGCTCGGGACGCAGGAGGTGCCCGGCCAGCGCGTCCACGGCGGTGAAGCTGAGGTGGCGGCCCCACGGTCCCAGCTTCGCGGCCCACGGGAGGAGCGGATGCGGGAAGGCGCGCGTCGGGATGCCGGGCTGGTAGTGGAGTTCGACGTTCGGGACGGGGAGGTGGGTGCCCAGGAAGCCGAGGGTCGGCGCGAGCACGAGATCGGCGGTTTTCGTCCCGGCGTGGACGTCGGCGAGCAGGCGGTCGAGGACCGGCCGCAGGACTTCGCGGAGACCGGTGAGGAACGCGAGCGGGCGGCGTCCGGCGGTCCAGGCCCGGCCGGCGGCCGAGTCGAGCACTTCGCCGGGATCCGCCGACAGCGGGCCGAAGTCGAGGCCGTGCGCGGTGACGAGGGGTTCGAAGGCGGGGGCGGCGAGGACGCGGACCTGGTCACCATCGGCGGCGAGCCCCCGCCCGAGCGCGACGCAGGGCTGGACGTCCCCGCGCGACCCGGGCGCGATGATGACGACCCGGCGGCTCATCGCTTCGCCGCCGGGCGGTGGGGCTGTGGGCAGCCGAACCTCGTCGCCGGCGCCGATGGAATCCGGCCCGCGACCGCCCGCGCAAAACGCAGCCCGCCAACCCGATCCGCCGGAGCGAGCCGCCGCATCGCCGCCGCGCGGCGGGGCCACGGGCAGCCGGGCCTCGCCACCGCAGGGGGAATCGGCCGCTGGGGAATCCGGCACGCCACCGCCCGCGCAAACCGCGACCGGCCGAGCCGATCCGCCGGTGCGCGCTGCGACCGCCGGGCAAACCTTGCGACCGCCGTCATCGCTTCGCCGCCGTCAAGCGGTATCGCAGGCGGAACGGCAAGCTCGCCAGCACCGCCGCCAGCCGCGCGTCCGCACCGACCAGGTATCTCGGCGCCGGACGGCGGGTCGTCAACGCGCGCACCACCACCTCCGCGGCCCGCCGGGGCGCTACCCCCGTCCGTGCCGACCGCGACGCACTCCGCTCCGCCGCCGCCAGCTGCTCGCCGTACCTCTCGAGGCCCGCCGGCGGCAGCGTCGCGCGCACCTCCTCCGCCGCCTCTCGCGCTCGGGACCAGATCGCCGTCGCCACCGCGCCCGGCTCGACCAGGATCACCTCGATCCCCTCCGGGGCCAGCTCCGCGCGGAGGCTGTCCGTCAAGCCCACCAGCGCGAACTTCGACGTGTGGTACGGCCCGACCATCGGCCCCGCGATCCGGCCGCCGATCGAGCCGACCGTCACCACCCGCGCCACCGGGGCGATCCGCAGCGCCGGCAGCATCGCGCGGGTCACCGCGAGCTGGCCCGTCACGTTCACGTCCAGCTGCTCGCGGAACGCCGCCAGCGGCACGTACTCCAGCGGTCCCGGCCGGGCGAGGCCGGCGTTGTTCACCAGCCCCCGCACCGGGCCCGCCGCCGCGACCCGCGCGCCGCACTCGGCGATCGACTCCGCGTCCCGCAGGTCCATCCGCAGCACGCTCACCGCGTCGCCGTAGGCGCGGTCCAGCTCCTTCTCGTCCCCGTCCGTGCGAACGCTCGCCCACACGTGCGCGCCGCGGCGGACCAGCTCCGCCACGCACGCGCGGCCGATCCCACTCGACGCCCCCGTGACCACATAGGACGGTTTCACGACGCCACCACCGCCAGCATCCGCGGCCACGTCTTGTGCAGCTCTTCCTGCCAGTACGCCCACTGGTGGGTGCCCGGCCCGTAGAGGTCCGCCGTCACCGGGACGCCGAGCGCGCGCAGCCGGCCGGCCATCGCCGTGGTCTGGCTCCCGCACAGGAACTCCAGCAGCATCGCCCCGGGCAGCACGTCGACCGGGAGCTGCGCGTCGAGCGGACCCGGCAGGCCGTTGCCCGCCGACAGGAACAGCTCCGTGCCGCGCAGCCGATCGGCGTTCACGACCGGGTCGTGCGCCTCCCAGCGCGCCGATTCGCGACGGCGGTCGCCCCACAGCGCTTCGGGGTCGAGGTGCGCCGACGCGACGATCGCGTCGGTCAGCAGTTCGCCGGTCGGGCCGGCCGGGTTGAGGTTCCCGCTGTACGACGCGGCGTAGCGGAACACGCCCGGCCGGCGCGCGGCGAGCTCGATCGCGCCGTAGCCGCCCAGCGACAGCCCGGCCGCCGCGCGCCGGCCGTCCCCGCGGTAGCCGCGGTCGACCAGCTGCGGCAGCTCGACGGCGGTGAACGTCTCCCACTGGTTGAGCGCGAGGTCCTTGCCGTAGTTCCACCAATCGGTGAAGAACCCGGCCGGCCCCGCGCCCGGCATGACGACGAGGACGTCCGCGTCGTCGGCGAGGCTCCGGATGTCGGTGTTGGCGCTCCAGCCGCGGTAGTCCTGCAGCCGCGTCTCGCCCGCGAGCAGGTAGACGGCGGGCCACTTCCGGTCCGGCTCGGCCGCCCAGTCGCGCGGCAGGATCAGCCGCACCATCGCGTAGCCGCCGACGCCGGTCGAGCGCACGGTCAGGTCGACCACCCGCGCGTCTCCGTCCACAGTGGACACGGCGACGACGTGCGAGCCGTCGTCGGCGCGGGCGTCCGGCCCGCCCGTCGCGGCCCGGGCGGCCGTGCCGGGCAGCGTGCCCGCCACGGCGAGCAGCACCGCGGCGCACCGCAGCCACCTCGCGGATATGCGCATGCGTTTTCCTTTCCCGGGAAAGTGACGGCGATCACCCGAAAAATGTCTCGGGGTGTGCGGCCAAGCTAGCGGAGTGGGAAACGAAAACGCAATTGTCCGGTGCCGGACAATGTGAATGGGAGGCAAACGAACTCCCCCATCAGGGTGAGTCGATGACCACCGAGCGTGACCAAAGTCGGACGCCCGTGCCACACCGCTGGGGTTGACTCATGAGTAACCAGCCATTCCGCAGGTCACGCCGGGTACACGCGGTGCGTTTACGGAATCTTGAGGCCCTTCCGGTAACCGATTACCTGTCGTAGCCTTCCCCTGCCGCCCGGCCCGGCCGTCCACGGACGCCTCCTCGCCGAAGGGTCCCAGTGCGGGGACCGCGAACCCCTCGAGAACGCTCCCGAAAGGGAAGTCCATGGCTGCCAAAATTCGCTTTGTCCCCGTCCTCCTGATCGCCGCCGCCGCGGCGACGACCATTTCCGGATCCACCGCGAAACCGCCGCCGGCGGTTCCGTCCGCCGCGCTGCTGCCCGCCGAAGCGATCCCGGGCACCCCCGCCCGCACCGAGTTCGACGTGCCCGAAGCACCGTCCACGACGGACAAGGACGACGGCTGCACCGCCGTCGTCCGCGGCCGGCTGCTCCCCGGCGGCCGCGCGACCGCCCGCGGCTTCCAGACAACCGTCCCCGGTGGGCAGCTGTCCGAACTCCTCGCCCGCACCCGCACCGATCTCACCGCCTGGACCGCACAGGCGCGCCGCTGCGCCCAGGTCACCGTCGACGACGGGGACCTCCCGACCGTCTCGACGCTCACCCTCGCCACCCCACCCGCCGTGCCCGGCGCGGAAACCGTGTCCTACCGGCAAGTCCTGAGCCTGCCCGGCCAGACCACCGGGCTGAGCCTGCGCACCGTCGCCATCGCCGCCGACGACGTGCTGCTCGTGCTCCGCGACGCCGGAGCGACCGGCCTCGACCTCGACACCCTGGCCGTCGCCGCGTGGCAGCACGCGGGCCCGCGGCTGGGCCGCTGAAACCGCTGAACCGCAAGGAGAACCCCGATGTCCCTGCAGCACCTCGGCGGCGGCACCCTCACCGCCTGCCTGCGCCACTGGGCGGCGGCGACGCCCGACGAGCCCGCCGTGACCTTCCTCGACTTCGCCGCCGACCCCGCCGGGCGCCGGCGCGGCCTGACCTGGCGGCGGCTCGCCGAGCGCGTCGACGCCGTCGCGGCCGCGCTGCCGGTCCGGCCCGGCGACCGCGTGGCCGTGCTCTGCCCGCAGGGGACGGACTACGTCACCGGGTTCCTCGGCGCCATCGCCGCGGGCGCGATCGCCGTGCCGCTGTTCGACCCCGGCCTGCCCGGCCACGCGGGGCGCCTCGCCGCGGTGCTCGACGACTGCGCGCCCGCGGCCGTCGTCACGACCACCGCCGCCCACGCCGCGGTGGCGGACTTCCTCGACGGCGCCGTCCCGGTCATCGCCGCCGACCGCCCCGGTCCCACGCGCTCGTGGCCGGCTCCCGAGGCGTCGCCGGACGACGTCGCCTACCTGCAGTACACGTCCGGTTCGACCCGCAGCCCGGCCGGCGTGGTGCTCACGCACGCCGCCGTGCTCGCCAACGTCGCCCAGGTCGTGCGCGGCCTCGGCCTCGACCCGGAGACGGCCACCACGGTGTCCTGGCTCCCGCTGTTCCACGACATGGGGCTCGTCCTCGGCCTGATCACGCCCCTCGCCTTGGGCTTGCGGTCGGTGCTGATGGACCCCCTCGCCTTCATCGAGCGCCCGGTCCGCTGGCTCGAACTGCTCGGCGACCACCCGGGCGCGTGGAGCGCCGCGCCGAACTTCGCCTTCCACTACTGCGCGACGCGCGTGCGCGAGCCGGAACGCCTGCGCCTCGGCGCCGTCGCGGCGATCATCAACGGCGCCGAGCCGATCAACCCCGACGTCCTCGACCGCTTCCACACGACGTTCGCCGCCGCCGGGTACGCGCCCGAGAAGACGCGCCCCGCCTACGGCCTCGCCGAGGCGACCGTCTTCGTCACCACCGGCCCGGCCACGGCCCCGAAGGTCACGACGTTCGACCGCGACGCCCTCGCGACCGGGACCGCGCGACCGGGCGGAACCGGCATCCGGCTCGTCGCGTGCGGAGTCCCGGCCGGTCAGCAGGTCGCCCTTGTCGACCCGCACACCGCCGTAGCCCTCGCCGACGGAGGGGTCGGCGAAATCTGGGTCCACGGACCGAACGTCGGCGCCGGCTACTGGGAAAAGCCGTTGGAGAGCACCGAAACCTTCGGCGCCCGCCTCGCCGGCGACCACCCGGGGCTGCCCGAGGGCCCGTGGCTGCGCACCGGCGACCTCGGCGTCCGCCACGAGGGCGAGCTGTACATCGCGGGCCGGATCAAGGACCTCATCATCGTCGACGGCCGCAACCACTACCCCCAGGACGTCGAGGCGACGGCCGCGTCGGCCGACCCCGCCATCCGCCCGGGCAGCGTCGCCGCCTTCGCCGTCACCGGTGCCGACACCGAATCCGTCGTCGTGGTCGCGGAACACCGCACCCACGACATCCTGACCGAGGACGCGGAACGCGCCCTCGGCGTCGCGGTCCGGCGGCTGGTCTCCGACGCGCACGGGCTGTCCCTGCGGGACGTGCTGCTCGTCCCGGCCGGCCGGGTGCCGCGCACCTCCAGCGGCAAGATCGCGCGCGCCGCCTGCCGCGACCGCTACCTGGCCGGCGACTACGGAAAGGCCTTGGCGCGATGAGAAACCCCGACCTGCGCCAACGGCTCCTGGAGCTGCTCGCCGAACACACCGGCACCGACGTCGAGCCGGACCGCCCGCTCGCCGACTACGGCCTGTCCTCCCGCCAGGCCGTCGGCCTCGCCGCCGACCTCGAAGACCTGGTCGGCACGCGGCTGCCCGCGACGCTGCTGTGGGAAAGCCCGACCGTCGACCACCTCGTCCGCAGCCTCACCTCGGGCGACGAGCCGGAGGCCCCGCCCGCCGACCGGCGCCGGACCGACCCGATCGCCGTCATCGGACTCGGCTGCCGCTGGCCCGGCGCCGACGGCGTCGAGGAGTTCTGGGACCTGCTGCGCACCGGGCGGGACGCCGTCCGGACGGCGCCGCCGGGCCGCTGGGACGCCGAGGCCGCGCCGGTCACCGGCGGCTTCCTCGACGACGTCGCCGGGTTCGACGCCGAGCACTTCGGCATCACCCCGCGCGAAGCCGCGACCATGGACCCCCAGCAGCGGATGCTCCTCGAAGTCGCCTGGGCGGCCCTCGAGCACGCCGGAATCGCCCCGGCGTCGCTGCGCGGCAGCCGCACCGGCGTCTTCACCGGGATCTCGACCCACGACTACGGCCACCTGACCCTCGCCGGTGCCGCCCCGGACCTGTGGACGGCGACCGGCGCGGCGGGCAGCATCGCCGCCAACCGGCTGTCCTACGTCTACGACCTGCGCGGCCCGAGCATGGCGGTGGACACGGCCTGCTCGTCGTCGCTGGTCGCGGTGCACCACGCCGTGCGCGCCCTGCGCGACGGTGAAGCCGGCCTGGCGCTGGCCGCCGGGGTTAACCTCATGCTGGTGCCGGGGCCGACGGCCGCGTTCGCCGCCGCGGGGCTGCTCGCCGGCGACGGCCGGTGCAAGACGTTCTCGGCCGGCGCGGACGGCATCGCGCGCGCCGAGGGCTGCGGCGTCGTCGTGCTCAAGCGGCTGGCCGACGCCGAGGTCGACGGCGACCGCGTGCTCGCCGTCATCCGCTCGTCGGCGGTCAACTCGGACGGCCGCTCCAACGGGCTGGCCGCCCCGAACCCCGTGGCCCAGCAAGCGATGCTGCGCGACGCCTACCGCGGCGCCGGGCTCGATCCGTCCACCGTGGACTACGTGGAGGCGCACGGGACCGGCACCCTGCTCGGCGACCCGATCGAGGCCGGCGCGCTCGGCGCGGTCCTGGGTGCGGGCCGCTCCCCCGGCGCCCCGCTGCTGGTCGGGTCGGTCAAGACGAACATCGCGCACGCGGAGGCGGCCGCCGGGATCGCCGGGCTGATCAAGGTCGTGCTCGGGCTGAGCCGCGGCGAACTGCCGCCGCAGCTGCACTTCACCGCGCCGAACCCGCACATCGCGTTCGACGACCTGCGGCTGAAGGTGGTCACCGAACCGACGCCGTGGCCGTCGTACTCCGGGCGCGCCACCGCCGGGGTCTCGGCGTTCGGGTTCGGCGGGACCAACGCCCACGTCGTCCTCGAAAAGGCCGCGCCGATCGGTACTCCTTCGCCGGGTGCCGGCGTCCGGATCGGCCTGCTGTCCGCGCGCAGCCGCGACCGGCTCGCCGAACGCGCGACGCAGCTGGCGGACTGGCTGGACTCGGCGCCGGGACGGTCCCTCGCCGACGTCACGCACACGTTGTTCCGGCGCGACAACGACGAGCGGCACCGGGCGGCGTTCGTCGCCGGGGACACCGCCGAGCTCGCCACCCTGCTGCGGGCCGTCGACGCCGATCCCCGGCCCGCGGGTGCGGCGACGGGAACCGCGGTGCCCGATGAGGGTCCGGTGTTCGTGTTCTCGGGGCACGGTTCGCAGTGGACCGGGATGGGCCGCGGGCTGCTGGCTTCGTCAGCGGTGTTCGCGGCGCAGGTGGACAAGCTCGGCGACCCGTTCACCGAGCACAGTGGACGGTCGTTGCGAACGTTGCTCGGCTCGGATCGTCTGACGCTGCCCGAGACCCAGCTGGCGATTTTCGGGACGCAGGTCGCGCTGGCCGCGCGGTGGGAGGCGCTCGGCGTCCGGCCCGCCGCCGTAGTCGGGCATTCGCTGGGCTCGGCGGCCGCGGCCGTGGTGAGCGGGGTGCTGACCGCCGACGAGGCCGTCCACCTGGTCGCCACCCGCGCGCGGCTGCTGGGCACGCTCGGTGCGGGCGGCGCGATGGCCGCCGTCCCGCTGTCGCCGTCGGAACTGCCGAGCGGGGTGGAGCTGGCCGTCGACGCCGCGCCGGGGCAGCTGACGGTGGCCGGGGAGATGTCCACTTTGGACTCGCTGGTCGCGTCGCTCACGGCTTCGGGGCGAACCGCGCGCCGGCTGCCGGTGTCCGTCGCCGGGCATTCGTCGTCGGTGGACCCGATCCTGGGTGCGTTGCGGGACGCGCTGGCCGAGCTGGGCGGGCGGCGGCCGCTGGTGCCGTGGTACGACACGGTGCTGACGGACCCGCGCTCGCTGCCGGACTTCGACGCGGACTACTGGGCGGCGCACGTCCGCCGCCCGGTCCGCTTCCGCCAGGCGGTGACGGCGGCGGCCGCGGACGGGCACCGCGTGTTCGTCGAGTTGTCGCCGCACCCGATCCTGCGCGGTTCCCTGGCGCGCACGCTCGAAGCGGTGGGGATCAAGGACGCGGTGGTGACGGGCACACTGCGCCGGGGACAGGACGAGATCCGCGCGTTCGGCGCGGCCGCGGCGGAGCTGTACTGCGCGGGAACGCGGATCACGGTGAGCGCTCCGGACGACGGCGCGCGGCTGGCGGACGTGCCACCGATGCCGTGGCGGCACGAACGGCATTGGTACACGGATGTGTCGGCGACAGCTCGGGTGACGAACCCGGCCGCCGGGAGGGCGGAACGACAGCCCGGCCATGGCGGCACCTCGCTCGCCGCCACTCAGGCGGCCGCTGCGGACCCGCTCGCCACTCAGGCCGAGCTGCTGCTCGGCCGTGGAGGCGCAGCGGCCGAACACCCCAACCGGCCGCTCGCCGCCACCAGCGGCCGAGTCGGCGCCGCACCCCTCACCGCCCGCGACCGGCTCACCGAGATCGTCGCCGCGGTCATGGGGCTCGCCCCCGCCCGCCTCGATGCCGATACCCCGCTCGTCGACCTCGGGCTCGACTCCCTCATGGCCAACCGGATCCGCGAAGCCGTCCGGCGGGAACTCGGCGCCGAACCCGATACCGCCGCCGTCCTGCGGGGCGCCACCCTCGCCGACCTCAACCGGGACCTCGCTCCCCGCGACGGCGAACTCCCCCGGCCCGCCCGCGGCCGCGCCTGGGACGCCGCCGACCGCCTCGTCCTGCGGCTCTGGCGCCGGCACACCGGCGAGGACCCGGGCCCGCGCGTCCACCTCGACGAGCGTCTCGCCCAGCTCCTCGCCACCGACCTCTCCACCGAACTCGACACCCCGATCGACGCGGCCGACCTGCTCCGGCACGACTCCCTCGCCGCCATCGCCGACGTCGCCCGCGCCGTCCTCGACACGCGCGAAGCCCGCGGCCCGGTGCACGTCCTCACCCCCGGCGACCCGGGCACCGCGCCCCTGCTGCTGTTCCACCCCGGCGGCAGCACGTGCACCGTCTACCGGCCGCTGCTCGACCGCCTGCCCGCCGCCGTGCCGTGCCTCGGCTTCGAACGCGTGCCCGGCACGAGCATCGAGGACCGCGTCGAACGGCTGCTGCCGCTGGTCCGCGCGCGGCTGCCGCGCGGGCCCTACCGGCTCGCCGGGTGGTCGTTCGGCGGCGCGCTGGCCTACGGCGTCGCGACCCGGCTCGCCGACGAAGGCGAAGACGTCGAGCTCGTCGCCCTCGTCGACACCATGCTGCCGCTGCCGGAACCCGGCCTCGACCCGCGGGCGTCGTCGGCGCGGCGGTTCCTGCGGTTCACCGGCTACGTCGAAGGCACGTACGGCCGCCCGGTCCGGCTCGGGCACGACGAGCTCGCGCCGCTGCCCGAGGAGGAGCAGATCGAGCTCACCATGCGCCGGGTCGCCGAGGCCGGGCTGCTCGGCCCCGGTGTCCTGCGGCACCAACGCCAGTCCTTTTTGGACACTCTCGCGGCCGAACGCGGGGTCCCGCGCCGCTACGACGGCCGCGTGGTGCTCTACCGGGCGACCGAGCCGTACGCCGCCGGGCTGGCCATGGAGCCGCGCTACTCCCGCTCCGACCTCGCCGCGGGCTGGGCGGACCTGTGCCCGCGGCTGGAGATCGTGCCGGTGCCCGCGCACCACCTCTCGGTGGTCGACCCGCCGCACGTCGACGTCGTCGCGCGGCACCTCGCGAGCTTGCTGTGAGGCGGTCGCTGCTGGCCGTCCTCGGCGCGGGGCTGTTCCTGGTGGCCGTGGACGCGACCGTGCTGCACGTCGCGCTCCCCGACCTCGTCCGGGACCTGCGCCCGGGCGCGGCGGCGCAGGTGTGGATCGTGGCGATCTACCCGCTCACGGCGGCGCCGCTGCTGCTGCCGTTCGGCACGCTCGGCGACCGCTTCGGACGACGGCGCGTGCTGGTCACCGGCTACGCGGTGTTCGGCGTGGCCTCGCTCAGCTGCGCGTTCGCCCCGGATGTCCCGGCGCTGCTCGCCGCCCGGGCGGCGCTCGGCTGCGGTGGCGCGATGATCATGCCGGTGACGATGTCGCTGCTGCGGGAGCTGTTCCCCGACCAGCGGCGGCGGCGCACGGCGATCGCGGTGTGCAGCGGCGTCGCCGGGACGGGCTCGGTGTTCGGGCCGGTGCTCGGCGGCGTACTCGTCGAGGCGTGGGGCTGGCGGGCGACGTTCCTGGTGAACCCGCCGGTGATCCTCGTGGCGGTGGTCGCGGCGCTGCGCTGGCTGCCGCGGTCGCCGCCCGGGCGGCGGCCGTGGGACGCGCTCAGCGCCGTCCTCGCGGCGGGCGGCGTGCTCGGGATCGCGTTCGCCGCCGGGCCGTCGGGCGGCGGCGTTCTCGCCGGCGTGGCCGGGTGCGTCCTGTTGGGACTGTTCGTGCTGCGCCAGCGTTCCGCTGCGGCACCGTTGCTGGATCTGGCGCTGTTCCGCCGCCCGGGCGTGCCGGGCGCGGTGGGCGGGGTGCTGCTGGTGATGAGCACGCTGGTGGGACTCGGGGTGCTGCTGGCGCAGTACCTCCAGGTGGCGCTGGGGCTGTCCCCGACGGCCGCGGCGGCGCGGCTGCTGCTGGTGCTCGGCGCGTCGGCGGTGGGCAGCGTGACGGCGCCGGCGCTGCTCGGCCGGTTCGGCAACGCACGGGTTCGCACCGCGGGGTTCGCGGTGGCGGGGTCGTCGCTGGCGGTGCCGGCGGCGGGCGGGTTGACGTCGTGGTGGCTGGGTGCGGCGCTGGTCGGGTCGGGGTTCGGGATGGCGCTGGCGCTGACGTCGAGCACGGACACGCTGCTGTCGGCGGCTCCGCCCGGCCACGCCGGCGGCGCGGCGGCGGTGGAGAAGACGGGGTACGAGCTGGGCGCGGGCCTGGGCACGACGGCGTTCGGTTCGCTGGCGGCAACGGTGTACGCGGCGCGGCTGGTGGTGCCGCCGGGAGTGCCGGCTCAGGCGGCCCGGCTGGCGACGGCGGGTCCGGTCCAGGCGGAGGCGGCGGCGCGGGAGTTCGCGGCGGAGGGGTTGTCGGCGGCCGCGCGGGCGGCGTGCACCGCGGGGGTGCAGGTGGCGACGGGTGTGGCTTGCGGACTCTTCGCGGTTGCCGCGGCGGTTTCGGCACTCAGCCGGGCCGGAAGTCGAGGTGTCCACACGGCGTCTGTATAGGTCGTTATACGAAAGCCGCCGTCAGCGGAACCAGACGCCCGCCGCCATGCCCTGCCGCTCCGGCGCGATCGGGAGCGACCCCTGGTTCGGCGGCCACAGCGTCACCGCCGGGATCTCGCGCAGCTGGGCACGCAGCTTCTGCAGCGGCAACGGGCGCCGGCGGGTCAGCAGCGTCGTCGTGCGGGGGTGCAGGTCCACGAACGGGTACGTCGCGTGCAGGGCCGCCAGGCGGCGTTCCAGGTGCCGGCTGCGGGACGTCAGCTCCGCGCCCGGCACCGCCGGCTGGACCACCAGGAACTCCCCCGGCCCGAGCCGGACCGCGCGGTCGAGCGGGCGCAGTCCCGCGCGGAGCAGGTCCGCGATGTTCTGCTCGGTGTGCATCCGGATGCGGGTGCCGTACCGCCGTTCGACCGCCGTCAGGTCGTCCACCGCGACCAGGACCAGCCCGAGCGGGACCGTGTCGGTCGCGTCGCCGAGCCACCGCGTGAGGCCCGCCAAGGTTTCGAGCCCCGTGTCCGGGTCGACGGCCGGGCCCGGGACCGCCGGCGCCGAAGCGCGCGCGTCGTCCAGCCGGGAGGCGACGTGCCGCAGTGCCGCCTCGGCGCGGCTCTCGATGTCGACCGCCGCGGGCGTTTCCACCGAGGCCAGGACCTCGCCGACCGTCCGCCGGACCGCCGGGGGCAGCCGGTCGCCCATGGCGTCACGCAGCCGGACGACCTCCGCGTACGCCTCGTCCCGGCGCAGGCCCCAGCGGCCGCGGAACAGGCGCGCCCGCTCGACTGAGGACGCGTTCGGGTCGACCTCGTCCATGTCCTGCGCGACGACCGAGGCCCCGAACGTCGGCGACAGCACCGCGACCGACCACTCCCGCGCCATCGGCTCGTCGGGCCGCAACAGCACCGGCGTGACGCCGTGCGGGAGGTCGGGCCGGCCGGAGTCGACCATGCCGACGACCGTGACGGCCGCTTTCCGGGCGATCCGCGCGTAGACGTCACGTTCTCGTTCGAAGTACGGCAGCCGCTGGAACAGCGCGAACACCACGGTGTCGGCGCCCGACCCCTCGGCGAGGGCCGCGCGCTCGACCGCGTGGGACGCGGTCACCAGAGCGCGTTTGGACAGCACGCCAGCGCGCTGGTCTGCGTCGGGCACGAGGATCGCCTTCGCCGGGGAAAGGGAGGCAATCACCGTAAAAGAGCGAAGCCCGTCCGGCTAGCTACACAATGGTGTGAAATCAGAAGTGGCGACGGTCAGCCTCACGGGCGACGACCTCGTCACGGTCAGCGAGCCTTTCCAGGCCCCGCAACGGCTGCCGCATCCGGTGGTTGTCCCGCAGCCGACCGGCGTTGCGGTCGAGAAACGCCCAATAGCCCGCGGTGAACGGGCACGCGTCCGGCCCGGTCCGCTTCTTCGGGTCGAAGACACAACCGGGGCAATGGTCACTCATCCGGTTGATGTAGGCCCCGCCGGCCGCGTACGGCTTGGTCCCGACGATCCCGCCGTCGGCGTACTGGCTCATGCCGATCACGTTCGCCGGCATCACCCACCCGAACCCGTCCACGAAGGCGGTGGCGAACCAGCGGTTCAGCTCGGCCGGGTCGTACCCGCGCTGCAGCGCGTGGTTGCCGAGCACCATCAGGCGCTCGATGTGGTGGGCGTAGCCGCGGTCGCGCACCCCGGCGAGCGCGGTGCGCAGGCAGGCCGCTTCGACGGCGTCCGCGTCCAGGGAACGCCACCAGTCCGGCAGCTCGTGGTGCGCCCGCAAAGCGTTGCGCCGCAAGTAGTCCGGCCCTTGGTACCAGTACAGGTGCCACACCCACTCGCGCCAGCCCAGCACCTGCCGGACGAACCCTTCGACGCTGCTCAGCGGCGCGTCGCCGGCCCGGTAGCGCTCCTCGGCCCGCCGCACGACGTCGACGGGGTCGAGCAGGCCGAGGTTGAGCGGCACCGAGAGCAGCGCGTGCGCCATCGCCCAGTCGTGGGTGAGCATCGCGTCCTGGTTCGGGCCGAAAACGGGCAGGCGGTGCTCGAGGAACCGGCGCAGGGCACGGTCCGCTTCGTCGTGACCGACGGCGAACCGGCGCGGGCCGTCGACGCCGACCGGGTGGATCTTCCCCGCCCGCTCGGCTTCGTCGAGCTCCGCGCGGACGCGATCGTCGATCTCGTTTTCCCGCGGGTGCCAGGGCGCGGGCACGTCGAGCCGGGTGGTCTTCGGCGGCGGCTGCCGGTTGTCGTGGTCGTAGTTCCAGTGCCCGCCCGCGGGCCCGCCGTCCGGTTCGAGCAGCACGCCGAACTTCCGCCGCTGGTCGCGGTAGAAGTCCTCCATGACGAACCGCGCGCGGCCGTCGGCCCAGGTCTTGAAGTCCTCTTTGGACAGCACGAAGCCGGGCGTCGGCAGGATGTCCGTGACGACGCCTTCGTCGCGCAACCGCCGGACGAAGGCGTCGGCGGCGTGCGACGTCGGCTCGTGCACGACGACCGGCCGCCCGAAGCGGCGCAGGCCGGTGCGGTAGTCCGGGGCGTCGACCAAGGTGACGCGGTCGCCGAGGTCTTCGGCGAGCCGGTACAGCGCGGCCTGGACCAGGTGCAGTTTCTGCCGGTGGAACGGCTTGCCGGCGAAGGCCGCGGCCGAGCGGATCAGCAGCACGTCGCGGTCGCGCTGCTCGGGGGTGCGGTGGAAGTGCGGCCCGAGCTGGTCGGCGAACAGCCAGAGCGCGGGCTCGTTTCGCATGGCCGGAACGCTAACCCGGTTCGGGCGGCTCCGCACGTCCGGTCAGGTAGGCGAGGGCGAGTTCCGTCGTTTCGCCGGCCCACGCGGTCCAGGTAAGCCCGTCGGGCCAGAACCGGCTGCTGGCCGCCCGGTGCACGCACGAGCCGATCACGGTGCGCGCGGCCGTTCGCAGGGCGAGCGCGGGATCCGGGCGTCCGACCTCCTCGACGCAGGGGTGCGCGGCTTCGAGGAAGGCCTGCTGGATGGCCGCGAGAGCGCGCAAGCCGCGATCACGCCCGTCGGCGCGCTGCCCGTCGAGCAGCTCCGGGAAGATCCGGTCGCGGGTCGCGAAGGTGCGGGCCAAAGCCGTCGTGAAGGCGCCGACGACAGCACGCAGCCCGGGCTCCGCCGAGCGGAGCGCTTCGCCGACGCCGGCTTCCAACTGCCCGAGAAGCTCGTCTTTCACGGCGTAGAGCAGCTGGTCCTTGCCCGAGAAGCGGCGGTAGATGGCCCCGACCGACAGCCCGGCCCGCTCGGCCACCGCGCCGACGGTGAACTCCTCGAGGCCGCGCTCGGCCAGGACGTGTTCGGCCGCGGCGAGCACCTTCTGCAGGGACTCCCGGCTGCGAGCTTGCTGCGGCGGGCGGAACCCCGGCTGCGCGGACGGCTGACGCACCGAGGCCGGCGGCGCGATCGGCACCGAGGCGAAGGTCCCCGTCATCGAGGCACTGCGGGACATCACGCTGTCAATGGGCGACGGCGACCGCGTCGGCCTGGTCGGGCACAACGGCGCGGGTAAGTCCACGCTGCTGCGGCTGCTTTCCGGGATCTACGAGCCGACCCGCGGCAGCGCCCTGGTCACCGGCCGGATCGCGCCGGTGTTCGACCTCGGCGTGGGCCTCGACCCCGAGGTTTCGGGCCACGAGAACATCCTGATCCGCGGCCTGTTCCTCGGCATGTCCCGCAAGCAGATGGAGAAGCGGGTCGACGACATCGCGTAGTTCACCGAGCTCGGGGACTACCTGCGGCTGCCGTTGCGCACCTACTCGGCCGGCATGCGGGTCCGGCTCGCGCTGGGCGTGGTGACCACCATCGACCCCGAGATCCTCATCCTCGACGAGGGTCTCGGCGCGATCGACGCGGCGTTCCTCGCCAAGGCTCGCTCGCGGCTGGTGGAGCTCGCCCGCCGGGCCGGGGCGCTCGTGTTCGCGTCGCACTCGGAGGAGCTGCTGCGTGCGCTGTGCACCAGCGCGCTCTGGATGGACGAAGGCCGGATCCGCGCGAGCGGGTCACTGGACGAAGTCCTGGCGGCCTACCGCGGCTCGGCGGCGTAAGCGCGCAAGACCTCCGTCGTGTCCCCGAGGAACTTCGCCACCACTTCGGCCTGTCCCGGCTCCAGCTCCGCCGTCAGCCGGGTCACCGCGTCGACCAAGGGGGCGAGCGCCGCGCGGACCTCGGTGCGGGCCGCGTCCGCGATGACCAGCGTGACCCGGCGGCCGTCGCTGGGGTGGCGGTCGCGGCGGACGTGGCCGGCGGTCTCCAGGCGGTCGACCAGGACCGTCGCCGACGCGGAGCGGATCTTGAGCGCGTGCGCCAGGTCGACCGTGCCCATCGGCGTGCCCGCGGCCAGGTGCTGCAGGGCCTGCACGTCGGTCGCGCCGAGGCTCAGGCGCCGGGCCAGGGCCAGCTGGACGTCGTGGGCGAGCGCCAGCAGATCCCGGAGGGCGAGGTTCACCCGGAACGCGACGCTGTCTTCCACTCGCCCATTCTAGGGTAGCTAGACAATCTAGCTAGTTTTGCTACCGTGAACCGGGTGGACGTGCGAGCGATGAACGCCGAAATGACCGCCAAGCTGATCGACACCCCCGGCGAGGCGCCGCCCGAAGGCGGGTACGCGCTGCGCGTCGTCGAGACCCGCGGCCGCAGCACCGGCGAGCCGCGGCGGGTGCCGCTGGCCGTCGTCGCGCGGGACGGCGGGCACTACCTCGTCTCGCCCGTGCGCGACCGCGACTGGGTCGCGAACCTCCTGGAAACACCGGACTGCGCGCTGCTCGCCGCCGGCGAACGCCAGGACTGCCGGGCCGAGACCGTCGACGGCGACGAGGCCGCCGGCGTGGTCGCGACCTACCTGGCCGCGATGTCGGTGCCGTGGGCCGTCCGGGCGTTCCCGGTCCCGCAGGACGCGACCCCGGCCCAGATCCTCGAACACGTGCCCGAGATGGCGGTTTTCCGATTGGACACGGCGTGAGCGTCGCGATCGCCGGTGGCGGTCCCGGCGGGCTGCTGCTCGGCTACCTCCTGGCCCGCGCCGGGATCGAAGTCACGGTCCTCGAAGCGCGCTCCGACTTCGACCGCGACTTCCGCGGCGACTCGCTGCACCCCTACACCCTCGAGCTGCTCGACCGGCTCGGCCTCGCCCAGGACCTGCTGGAGCTCGACCACTTCAAGGCGCGGTCGTTCCGCTTCCACACGCCGTCCGGCGTCTACAGCTGCGCCGACTACGACCGGCTCGACACGCCGTTCGGGTACGTCGCGCTGATGCCGCAGGTGCGGTTCCTCGACTTCCTCGCCGAGCGGGCGGCCGCGCTGCCGTCGTTCACGCTCCGGACGAACGCCAAGGTCACCGGCCTGCTCGAAGCCGACGGCAAGGTGACCGGCGTCCGGTACCGCGGCGGCGAGCTGACGACGTCGCTGGTCGTCGGCGCGGACGGGCGCTTCTCCACCGTGCGGCGCCTCGCGGGCCTCGACGCGAAGCCGCTCGGCGCCACCACCGACGTGCTCTGGTTCCGGCTCCCGCGCTCACCCGGCGACCCGCCCGACGCCGACCTCGACCTCTACTTCGGGAGCGACGCCTACGTCGGCGTCCTCGGCGGCGTCCGCGACTGGCAGGTGGGCTACAGCATCGAAAAGGGCGCGTACCCGGCGCTGCGCGAACGCGGCGTCGAGCCGATCCGGGCGTTCCTCCGCGACCGCGTGCCGTGGCTGGCCGACCGCGCCCACCTGCTCACCGGCTTCGCCGAGACGACCTTGCTTTCGGTGGACATCTCCCGCGTCGAGCGCTGGTACCGCCCGGGTCTGCTGCTGATCGGCGACGCGGCGCACGTCATCTCCCCCGTCGGCGGCAACGGGATCCTCATGGCGGTCCAGGACGCCGTCGCCGCGGCGAACCGCCTGATCCCCGCGCTGCGCGGCGGCGACGCCGGCCCCGAGGTCCTCGCGGGCGTCCAGGCCGACCGGATCCGCGCGATCGAGCGCGTCCAAGCCGACCAGGTGCGGGTCGAGAAGCGGGCCGCCGCCGCGCGGGCCCGCGGTCGCGGCGTCGCACCTCCCGCCCTGCTCAGGCTCCTGTTCGCCGTCCCCGCGCTCCGCACCCGGGGCGCGCGCACCAACGCCTACGGGCCGTTCCCGCCTCAGCTCGACGAGTCCTTGCCGGCGTCGTAGGACGTCCAGCCACCCTCGCCTTCGGCCGCTTCGACGTCGGCGTCGGCGCTCGCCGCGTGCGTCATCGCGGCCACCGTCTGCTCGAGGCCCTGCTGGACCTCGCCGTTCCCGGCCTCGCGGACGCTGTGCAGCGTCACGGTGATCTCCGACGACGCGGGGCCGTCCTCGGCGATCCGGAGTTCGCCGTGGTAGTCGTCGGGTCCCTCCGCGCCCCAGGAGAGCGAGCGGTTCGCCGTGTCGGTGTGCAACCACGCCTCGCCGGTGACGCGCTTGCCGTGGACCTCGGCCTCGACGTGCACGCTGTCGCCGCCCTTCGGCTCGGCGACCTTCATCTGCGGGAAGTACCGCGGCAGGTTCTCGGGGTGGCTCAGAAACGCGAACAGCTCGTCGGCGGGGATGTCGGCGGTCGCGCTGTGGCGGTACTCGGTCATCGTCTGGCTCCTCGGTCCGATTTCGTCCCGGTTACCCCGGAAACGGTGCATTAAAAGGACGCGCGCGGGGAATCCGGGAAGCATGACCGCCACCGACCCCGAGACCCGCGCGCCGAAGCGGGGCCCCGAGCCCGTCCAGGGCATGGGCATGCTGATCGGCCTGCTGTTCCTGATCCTGGGCGCGCTCGAGCTGATGCCGGGGGTCTCGGTCGGCGAAGGCGCCTCGCGGGCCCTGTTCGGGGTTTTCGCGGTGTCGGGGGCGTGGACGCTGGTGCACCTGCTGACCGGCGCCGCCGCGGTGTTCTGCACGCGTTCGTCGCGCGCGGCCGCCCGGTTCCTGGTCATCGGCGGAGCTTGCTACGCCGTGGTCGGCCTCGCCGGGCTGCTGCCCTTGCCTCAGGCGGTCACCGACACACTGCCGCTGAACACCGCGGGGATCTGCCTGGACCTGGCGTTCGGCACGGCGATGCTCATCCTGGGAGCGGGCTGGCTGTGGCGGCGGCCGGCACGGCGCCGCTGAGGTCGTCCGCCGACCGGGGGAACCGCACGAGCACCGCCGTGACCAGCATCGCGAGTCCGAAAAGGACATAGCCGTTGCCGGTCAGCTGCTGCGCGAAGTTCCAGTCGCGCTCCACCTCACCACCGCGCGGCCACCACCACTGCGGACCGGAGACGAACAGCACGGCACCCACCCCGGCGACGGCCGCGAACGCGCGCCGCCGGGTGCGGCGGGCCAGCCCGGCCCAGCCGAGCAGCACGACCACGGCCCAGACCCAGTGGTGCGTCCACGAAATCGGCGACACGAGCAGTCCGCCGACGGCGTTCAGGCCGAGCGCGACGACCGTCTCCCCCGCGGCCAGCGCGCGCCGCACGCCCACCGCGGTCAGCACGAGCACGACCGCGACCAGCGGCAGCCACCACGCCGTCCGCGCCTCCGCCGGCACCCCGGCCCTGGCGAGCAGCCCCAGCAGCGACTGGTCGCCGGCGTAGGTCGGCTCGCCGACGCGGCCGGTGTCCCAGAGCGCGCTCGTCCAGTACCGCACCGAGTCCGTCCCGGCGAGCAGGAAGCCCAGCGCCGTCGCGGCCAGGAACGTGACGACGCCGGTGACGGCCGCCCGCGTGTCGCGGCGGAGCAGGAGATACAGCAGGAAGATCGCCGGGGTCAGCTTGATCGCGGCGGCGAGGCCGATCAGCAGGCCGCGCGGCCACCGCGGGGTGTCGACCAGGACGTCGAGCACCACGAGAGCCAGCAGCAGCAAGTCGAGCTGCCCCGCGTACACCGTGCGCAGGACCGGTTCGAGCACCTCCGCGGCCAGCAGCAGCGCCCCGACCCGGCGCCAGTCGCTGCGCGCGCCCAGCGCGCGCAGCACCGTGACCAGCACCAGCGCGAGCAGCCCGAGGGTGCCGACGGTGACCACCAGGCACGCGGCCCAGTACGGCAGCACCGCGAGCGGGGCCAGCACGATCGCCGCGAACGGCGGGTAGGTGAACAGCAGGAACTGGCCGTCGCCGGTGCGCGGAAGCGTGCCGTACAGCGCGTCGCCGCGCAGCAGGGCCGCCGAGCCCAGGCGGTAGACGTCGAGGTCGACGCGGTACGCGGGGAACCGCCACCGGCCGTCGTTGTACGACACGAGCAGCGCCACCAGCACGAGCGCCTGGGCGCCCAGCAGCACGTACGCGTTCCCCAGCCTGGCCCGCACCCCTCTGATCATCCCTCGCATTCTGTCGGGTCCGCGGGGGGACGCCATCCGGGAAACCCCCGGACCGCACCCCGAAAACCGCTTGCCCGCCGTGCCAGCCTGGGCGGATGGGGACACCGACCGGCTTCAGCTACCGCATCGACGAACACGGCACCGTGACGATCACCCACCACGGCCGTCCCGCCGGGACGCTGCGCGGGTCCGCCGCCGCCCGCTTCCTGGCCGCCGCGGACCGCGGGGACGACCAGCAGCTGCTGATGGCCCGCGCGACGGGCAACTACAAGCACGGCAACGAGCGTCAGGCTCGCGACCACGCCCGCAACCGCGGGCGCTGACCGCCGGCTCGGCCGAAAGCCCCGGCGCATTTCCGCCGTTCGGGCCAGGCACGGAAGCCGGATGGGCTAACATCCCGATCCGTGCCGATCTCGTCAAAAGTTCACGCCAACCCCAACACCGGCTTCGCGTGGCTGAGGATGATCGGCGCGATCACCGTCATCGTCGACCACAGCATGCCCCTGCTGCACCCGCAGCGGCTGACGATCTTCCCGGCGTCCTGGCACATGTCGCCGGGCTACATCGCGCTGATGGCGTTCTTCGCGATGAGCGGCTACCAGATCCAGGACAGCTGGGCGCGCGACCCGTCGTGGTGGCGGTTCTCCGCGCGACGCCTGCTGCGGATCATGCCCCCGCTCCTGGTCGTGGTGCTGGTGACCGTGTTCGTCATCGGGCCGCTCGTGACGACCGCGTCCGACTACTGGACGAACCTGCAGACGTGGCGCTACCTGGTCGGCACGACCGTGCTGTTCTACCTGCAGCACGTGCTGCCCGGGGTGTTCACGGACAACCCGTACCCGTGGTCGGTGAACGGCGCGATCTGGACGCTGCCGATGGAGCTGCTGGGCTACGGCCTGGTGCTCGTCGCCGGCCTCGTCGTGCTGGCCGGCGCGACGCGCTGGGTGTTGGTCGTCGTCCTCGGCGGCCTGGTCTACGCCGACACCGTGCTGCGTGCGACGTTCGAATACCACGGCGCGGGCGGTTCGCTGCTGTTCGTCCCGATCGGGTCGACGGTGTCGTTCCTGGTGCCGTTCGCGCTCGGGATGGTGCTGCACGGCTTCCGGGACAAGATCCCGCTGCGACCGTGGGTGGCGGTGGTGCTGTTCGCCGCCTACCTGGCGCTCAGCCAGACGCCGGCCAGCCGGTACCTGCTGGCGGTCAGCGCGTCCTACGGCGCGATCACGCTCGCGATGCACTGGCCGAGGAAGCTCGAGGCCGGTGGGCCGCACGTCTACGGGAGCTACGGCACCTACATCTGGGGCTTCCCGATCCAGCAGCTGCTCATCCTCGCCGGCGTGCGGCAGGTGTGGCTGCTGATCCTGCTGGCCGTGCCGGCCTCCTACGTCGTCGGCCGGCTGTCCTGGGACTACGTCGAGAAGCCGACGCAGCGGCTGCGCCGGTACCTGCGGCCCCCGGCCCCGGTCCGGCTGCCGGTGGCCGCCCCACCCCAGCTGCCCGTCACCGCGGCCACGCCCCTCCGCAGATCCTGACTTCCTGGCACGCTGACGCCATGAGCTACGACGTGCAGACGATCCGCAAGCACTTCCCCGCCCTCGCCGCCGCGCACTTCGACGGACCGGGTGGCTCGCAGGTCCCCGATGTCGTCGGGGAGGCGGTGGCGGGGACGCTGTGCTCCGGGATTTCCAACCGCGGCGTCGTCACGGCCGCCGAGCGCCGGGCGAGCGCCGTGGTCGCCGAGGCACGCCAGGCCGTCGCCGACCTGCTCGCGGCGGACCCGGCCGGGGTCGTGTTCGGGCGCAGCATGACGCAGCTGACGTACGACTTCTCCCGCGCGCTCGCGAAGAACTGGGGCCCGGGCGACGAGGTCGTCGTCACCCGCCTCGACCACGACGCGAACATCCGGCCGTGGGTCCAGGCCGCCGAGGCCGCCGGCGCGACGGTGCGCTGGGCGGACTTCGACCCGGCGACCGGGCTCCTGGCGACGTCGGCGGTCGCCGGGCTGCTGTCTTCGCGGACGCGGCTGGTGGCGGTGACGGCGGCGTCGAACCTGCTCGGCACCCGGCCGGACATCCCGGCGATCGCGGCCGCGGTGCACGAAGCGGGCGCGCTGCTGTACGTCGACGGCGTCCACCTGACGCCGCACGCACCGGTCGACGTCACGGCGCTCGGGGCCGACTTCTACGCCTGCTCGCCGTACAAGTTCCTCGGGCCGCACCTCGGGCTGGTCGTGGCGGCGCCGTCGTTGCTGAAGACGCTGCACCCGGACAAGCTGCTGCCGTCGACCGACGCCGTCCCGGAGCGGTTCGAGCTGGGGACGTTGCCGTACGAGCTCCTGGCCGGGACGACGGCGGCGATCGACTTCCTCGCCGGTCTCGTGCCCGGGTCCGGCTCGCGCCGCTCGCGACTGGTCACTTCGCTGACGGCGCTTTCGGACCACGAAGACACCCTGCTCGCCCGGCTCGACGCGGGGTTGGCGGCGATCCCGGGCGTGACCCGGTACGGGGACCCTTCGCGCCACCGGACGCCGACGGCGCTGTTCGCGGTCGACGGGGTCGCGTCGCAGGCGGTGTACGAGCACCTCGGGACTCAGGGCGTGAACGCACCGGCGGGGAGCTTCTACGCGATCGAGTGCTCGCGGCACCTCGGCCTCGGCGACACGGGCGCGGTACGGGCGGGCATCGCGCCGTACACGACGGAGGCGGACGTCGACGCGCTGCTCGCCGCCGTGAAGTCACTCCCCCGGAACTAGGCCTGCCGCGGCTGGTCGTGAGTGAGAAACAGCGTCGGAACCCTGTTCCTCACTCACGACCGACCGCTTACGGCACCGGGGCGTACCCGGCGGGCCGGGCGGTGAACGTCCCCCGGCCCTGGGTGCGGCTGCGCAACCGGTTCGCGTAGCCGAACAGCTCCGCCACCGGGACCGTCGCCGTCACCAGCGCCGTGCCGCCGCGGACCGCCGAGCCGGCCACCCGGCCGCGGCGGGCGGCCAGGTCGCCGAGCACGCCGCCGACCGCGTCGGCCGGGACCGACACGACCACCTCGGCGACCGGTTCGAGCAGCCGCATGACGCACGCCCGCAAGGCTTCCCGCAGGCCGAGCCGTCCCGCCGTCCGGAACGCCAGGTCCGACGAGTCCTTCGGGTGCGTCGTCCCGTCGGTCAGCACCACCCGCAGGCCCGTCACCGGGTGCCCGCCGAGCGGTCCGTCGGCCAGCGCGTCCCGGCAGCCGGCCTCGACCGCGCGGACGTACTCGCGCGGCACCCGGCCGCCCACGATCGCCGAGGCGAACTCGAACCCCTCGGCCGCCGGTGCGACGTCCAGGACCACGTGGGCGAACTGGCCCGCCCCGCCGTCCTGCTTGACGTGCCGGTACAGCAGCCCGGTCACCCCGCGGGCCACGGTCTCGCGGTGGGCCACCGAAGGCCGCCCGACCGCCACGTCGACCCCGCGATCGCGCCGCAGCTTCTCCACCGCCACCTCCAGGTGCAGCTCGCCCAGGCCGGACAGCACGGTCTGCCCGGTCTCCGGATCGGTCCGCACGACCAGCGACGGGTCCTCCTCGACGAGCCGCGCCAACGCCGACGTCAGCCGCTCGCCGTCGCCCGCCCGGCGGGCCTCGACGGCCACCGAGACCACCGGGTCCGCCGTCGGCGGCGGCTCCAGCAGCACCGGGGCGTCCGGCGCGCAGAGCGTGGCGCCGACGCGCGCCGCCTTCGGCCCGGCCACCGCCACGATGTCGCCGGCGACCGCACTGTCCACCGGCTCGTGCCGATCGGCCTGCACGCGCAGGACGCGCGCGATCCGCTCGGTGCGCCCCGCGTCCCGCACCTGGTCCCCCTTCCGCAGCGTTCCCGAGTACACCCGCAGGTACGTCAGCCGTCCGGTGGTCGTCGCGACGACCTTGAACACCAGCGCGGCCAGCGGCGCCGCCGGGTCGGCGGGCCGGTCGGCGCGCACCGGCGGGACGTCCGACGGTGACGGCAGGTAGGCCACGACGGCGTCGAGCAGCGCCTCGATCCCGCGGTCACGGTAAGCCGCACCGCACAGCACGACGAGCCCGTCGCCGCTGAGCGTCAGCTCCCGCAGGGCCTTCTCCAAGGTCTCCGCCGAGATCGTCCCCGTGGCGCAGAACTCTTCCAGCGCCAGCGGATGCAGCTCGGCGACGGCCTCCTCCAGCACGCGACGGCGTCGTCGCGCTTCGGCCGAGGCGTCCACCGGCGGGCGCACCAGGTCGACGACGCCGGTGAAGCCGTCCTCGCGCCCGATCGGCAGCTGCACGACCAGCGGCGCCGGGTGCAGCCGCGCCCGGATCGACGCCACCGCCGTGTCGAGGTCGGCGCCCGCGCGGTCGAGCTTGTTCACGAAGGCGATACGCGGCACGCCGTGGCGATCGGCTTGGCGCCAGACGGTTTCGCTCTGCGGCTCGACGCCCGCGACGCCGTCGAACACGGCGACGGCGCCGTCCAGCACCCGCAGCGCCCGCTCGACTTCGGCGGTGAAGTCGACGTGCCCGGGGGTGTCGATGAGGGTGAGCCGGTGGCCGGCCCACGCGCAGCTGACGGCCGCGGAAAAGATCGTGATGCCGCGGTCGCGTTCCTGCGGGTCGAAGTCGGTGACGGTGGTGCCGTCGTGGACCTCGCCCGTTTTGCGGGTGGTTCCGGTGCGGTGGAGGATGCGTTCGGTGAGGGTGGTCTTGCCCGCGTCGACGTGGGCGAGGATGCCCAGGTTGCGGACGGTGGTCAGGTCGTGGGTGCGCATGGCGCGGTCCTTCGTGGCCGATCCTGGTCAGGGCGGCGCGATTCCCCGCGACGCACAGGTCCACAAAGGACGCGTCACGGAGTCCGGTGCGTGCCGCGCGGCAGGCACCGGGAGCGCGAAGACACGAGGATCACCTCGGACCGCGGACGGGAGACGACGGCGACGCGCACGGCCGGCTCCCTTCGTTCGACGCGATCTTGGACTCCGGGCAGCGTAACGGCGGATTTCCGCGCCGCCAACCGGATTTCCGCCCGGAAACGCCGAAGACCACCCCGGTCGTCCGGGGTGGCCTTCGGTCTTCAGCGACGGATCAGCTGGGGTCCTGGTCCAGCTGGGTGGCCTTTACGGCGTTGGCCACCTGAGTGCAGTCGTCGGTGGTGATGCCCGCCGTGCCCGCCTTGGCGAGCGCCGCGCAGGAGGAGTTCAGGGCTTCGCCGACGTCCTTGAACGTCGCGCTCGGGGTGAGCGTGTTCTCGACGCCCCACCAGATCTGGACGGACTTGTCGAGACCGAGGCCCCGCACCGTCTGGTTGTTGAACGTGTCGCCGTCGGTGATCAGGTAGTCGGTCTTGTTGACGACGCCGTCGTTGATGTGCTCGTCCGGGTTGTTCGTCTGCCAGCCGGGGCCGTTGACCATGTCCGGCTGCGGGGAGAGTGACGAGCGCGGGTCCTTCATGTTGCGGATCGCGCCGAGCGACGAGCCCGCGCCGAGCAGCCAGCGGTTGTCGCCGGTGTCGTTGGGGTCGTTCGAGGTGATGCCGATGAACTTGCCGAAGACGTCCGACAGGCCTTCGTTGATCGAGTCGGCCTGGCCGCCGCTGAGCCCGGAGGTGTGCTGGGTGACGCCGTGGGTGAGCTCGTGGCCGGTGATATCGTCGGTGGTGACGCCCTCGCCGAAGGCCATCTGCTCGCCGTCCCAGAAGGCGTTCGCGAACGGGCACTCGCCGTCGACGCAGATCCGGACGGTGCCGCGCAGCGCCTTGCCGGTGCCGTCGGAGAAGTCGGCGCCGATCAGGTTCGTCAGGTCGACGCCGACGTACTTCTGGTAGAAGTCCGAGGCCTGGCCGAAGAAGTCGTAGACGTGGTTGACGTCGGCGACGCTCGACTCGGCGCCGCCTTCCTTGCGGGTGACTTCGAACGAGGTGCCGCAGCGCACGGATTCCGTGCTGCCGCTGACCACCTTGTGGTTCGCGTCGCAGACGTCGCGGTTGGCCTCGCGCACCTCCGACCACGAGGTGAGGACGTCCGCGGTGCCGGCCTTGACGACCTCGGTCCACTTGTCGTTCAGCTTCTTGCCGTGCACGGTGACCTGGTACGTCGGCACCGCGACGCCGTCGCCCTTCGCGCCGCCGAGGGTGGCGTCGTACCAGTACGCGCGCGGCGCGTCGGCCCTCAGCGTGGCGGCGGCGAGGCCGGTGCGCTTCGCGACGTCCGCGATGGCGGCGTCCGAAGCGCCTGTCGCGGTGGCCGGGAACGCGCCCGCCGTCTTCTTCGTGGTGCGGCCGTGGGTCGCGAGGACCGCGCCGGCCTTGTCGCGAATCTGGACCAGCTGGCCGCCGAACACGGGCACGCCGTCGATCTCCTGCTGCGACCGCACGACGCTGCCGAACGGCATCGCGAGGGAGTTCAGCGCCTGCATCGACGGCTGCGCGATGGTCGCGTAGGCCGGCGAGCCGGTCGTGAGCAGCGAAGTCACGACGACAGCCGCACCCACCGCCGCCGTCCCTGCGATGACCCGTTTGCGTGACACCCGGTACACCTCCGTGGAAACTTGATCACCTGACGTGAAGTCCGTGCAGGTTCACATGCCCCGAAGGTGTCGCACACCGGTCGAAAGTAGGTAACCGACCAAGTGTGGTCCAGAAGTCGGTAGTTAATCACCGACATTTCGGACGCCGCACGTGCTCGAAGAGGCATCACGCGTGTCCAGAAAGGCATGACGCGTGATTAGCGGGGCATCACCCGTGATTGGCGGGGCATCGCGCTGATGCCCGTCACACGCGTGATGCCCTTCGGATCACGCGAGATGCCCCTCGGATCACGTGAGATGCCTGGTGGCACACGGTCAAGAGGCGGGTGGGGCCACCACGCGGAGCTGGAGCATCGCCGCGAAGCGCGCTTCGGGGTCCGTCATGTCGAAGCCGCCGACCTCGGCGAGGCGGCGCAGGCGGTACCGGAACGTGTTGGGGTGCACGTGGACCGCGGCCGACGCGGCGATGACGTCACCGAAGGCGTCGAGCCAGGCTCGCAACGTCTCGACCAGGTGGGCGTGGTGCTGCTCGTCGTAGTCCAGCAGGCGCGCGACCGGGCCGGTCGGGCGGTCGCCGCGGGCGGCGACCAGGTCCTGCAGCTCCAGCAGCAGCGCCTCGACGTGCACGTCGGCCAGCGACGCCACCCGGCGGCCCGGACCACTGCCCGACCCACTGCCCGACCGCAGCACCCGCAACGCCCGGTCCGCGCTGTCGCGGGCCTCCGGCAGCTCGGCCGCACTGCGCGCCACCGGCCCGATCCCGACCACCGCCCGGACGCGGTCGCCCACCCGGTCCAGGAAGTCGTTCGCGATCCGGAGGGCGCGGCGCTCCCCGTCGGCGTCGCGGGTCACCGGCACCAGCCCGTACGCGGTGTCTCCGACGAGCGCCGCCGCGCAGCGCGGGTGCACCGCGGTCAGGTGCATCGCCAGGCCGTCGGCCAGCCGCTGCCGTTCGGTGGCGAGTTCGGCGTCTTCGGCGCCGTTCTCGAGCACCGCCAGCGCCAGCACGACGACCGGCTGGTCGGCCAGCCCCAGCCGGCTCAGCGCCTCTCGGGCCGCCGCCCCGCCCTCGAGCGCCGTGCTCACCAGGTCAGCGCGCAGCCGGCGTTCGACGTCGGCCCCCGCCCGGACGCGCAGGAGGTGCAGCGCCACCAGGCGGGCCGCGTCGCAGAGGGCCTGCGTGCGGTCGGGCGTCAGCGGCTCGCGCACGGCGGCCCAGATCGAGCCGAGGATCTCGTCGCCGGCCCGGACCGCCACGGCGACGCGCGGGATCGTGAAGCCGTCAAGGCTTTCGGGCGGGCGGTCGACGTACACCGGCTGGTCGCTGCGGTAGAGCTCGCGGAACACGCCGCGGTCGGCCAGCATCCGGGAGAACCGCTCGGGCACCTGCCGTCCCAGGATGGTCTCGACCCGCGACGGGTCGGCTTCGTCCTGGCGGCCGGAGAACGCGAGCACGCGCGAACGGCGGTCCTCGATGGTGACAGGGGCGTCGATGAGCGCCCCGATCGCGTTGGCGACGGCGAACAGGTCGCCCGAGGGCAGCCCGGCCAGGGTTTCGGGCTGGGCGTCGCCGACGTCGCCTTCGGCCAGCAGCGACCGCAGCATGGCGGCGAGCTGGGCCCAGGACGCGCCGCGCGCCAGGGCCAGCAGCGCGACGCCGGTCTCCTCGACGGCGGCGGTGATCGCCGCGGTGACCGTGACCGGCGCGCGCAGCACGAGCCCGGCCGCGTCGTGGCGGGCCAGGGTCCGCAGCTGGCGCACCACCTCGTCCGGTTCGGCGAGGCCGACGCCCAGCATCAGGGCGTGCTGGGGCAGGGCGGGCTCGTCGAAGGGGTCGTGGATGGCGACGCCGCCGATGCCGCCGGGGCGGTCGCCGTCCCCGAGCACGAGGTCCAGGAGCGTGCCGCCCAGGTCGTCGAGGACGCGGCCGAGGCTGGCGTGCGGGCGCAGGTTCACCGAAACGAGCACCTCCCGAAGCTAGGCGCGAGAACGTCAGCCTAGTTCGTCCGGCGGCACGAAATCAGTATTCGTTTTGGTCGTCGGCGACGAACTCCTCCCACCAGGGGATGATCCGGAAGGAGGCGTCGCCGAGCCCGCGGAAGACGCGCCCCGCGACCTCGGGTTCGTACCCGCTGTGGCGCCGGGTCTCCCAGACGTAGAGCGGGACCCCGGCGGGCACGTCCGGCGCCTCGTCGAACTGCTCGGTGACGAGGACGACGCGATCGTGCCCGGTCGGGCGGTCCGGGGTGCCGCAGAGGTCGGTGGAGTGCCAGCGGATCAGGGCGTGCAGCGGCGACTCGTCCGGGTCGAGCGGGAACCGCCCGCCGCCGAGCACGGCGAGGTCGGCGTCGTCGCACCGCTGGGCGAGGGCGATCCCGAAGACGATCCGGGCGTCGCTGCCCGGTTCGACGACGACGAGGGTGCGCCCGCCCAGCCGCGGGACGGCACCGAGGCTGTGCCGGGCACCGGCGGCCAGCGCGGGTTCCCACCGCCGGCTGTCGACCGCGCCCCAAGCGGCGGCGAACCGCAGCGGCCCCAGCCCGGAGGCGCGGACTTCGGCGGGATCGGCAATCCGCGCGGCGACGGCCATGGCGGTCTCGAACCCGATCCCGGCGGCGTCGAACCGGCGCAGGTGGGCGAGGAGGAGGGTGAGGGGAAGGTGCGGGATGAGCGGTTCCAGCCGGGCTCGGGCGCTCGGGTCGGCCACCAGATCGGACACGGGCAGGGCGGCGACGAGGGTTCCGGCGTGCGACGAGGCCCCGGCGTGCCGAAGCCGGGCGAGCAGTCGCCCGGGTGGCGGCTGGCCACTACCCGACCGAAGCCCGGCGACGACCTGCATCGGCCCGACCGCCGTCGCAAGATCGATTGCTGTCCCGGCAGCTTGGCCTACCAGCAGCCGCTCGGGCGAAAGCGCCCGGCTGAGCGGATCCGCGATCCGCGGCAAGCCCGCCCAGCTGCGCACCAGCGGCAGCGTCGCCGGGATCGTCCGCACCTTCCCGTGCCGCCGGGCCAACGCATGCCGGAACAGATCGCCCTGCTCACGATCCCGGGCCCGCGGGTGGACCAGCCTGATCACCTCACCGAACCGCAACGGCCGCGGTGTCCCGATTCCGCCGTACCGAGGCAGGTCACCCTGAACGAAGCCCACTTCGAAGTGGTGACCACCGTCGTCGTACGCCACCAACGCCGGCTCGTCGTACAGGTGCGTCACCGCGTCCGCCACCGCGCGCTTCACCGGCTTCGGCAGCGACGGCCCGTGCGCCGCCGCCCAATGGGCCAGCAGGTGGCCCGGGTCGTCGGCTCGGTGCAGCACCGAGGTGATCACCTGGCGCGACACCCCGTGCTCGCCCCGCTCCAGCCGTCCGGCCACGAACGCCGCCGCCCCGACCAGTGCCGGGTAGCGCATCGGGGTCGCCGTGCGCAGCCAGCGCAGGAAACCCGGTGCCCACGCCGGATCCGCGCGCCGCAGCAACGACACGTAACGCTCCCGGGCCGGGCGTGGCCAGGCGAAGAACGCGTCCTCGTACGCCACCCTGGCCAGCACCAGCCGGTACAGCTCGTCGATGACCCACCCCTCCCCCGTGCCGGGCCCGCGAGCGAGGAGAACCGAGACCCGGATCGGCTCCGGGCTGGTCGTCGGCGGACGGTGAGGAGAACGCGCGGCACCCCTCCACTCGCTCCGGATCGCGACCCACAGCCACGCACCGGAACTCCTCGCTCGCGGGCCCCGCGAGCGTAGCGGCGGGGTCCGACAAAAACGCGGCTAGATCACCTTCGCCGCCACGTTGTAGGCCTCCACCAGCAGCCGGGCGTTCGGCACGCGCCGCCGCGGCTCGACGCGGACCGTGCGGCTCTCCCCCGGCAGCAGCCAGAAGTAGTTGTCGCCGTAGCGGGTCGGCAGGACGCGGTCAGTGCCGTTGCGCTCGCGCAGCGACAGCCGGATCATCGCCGCGACCGTCTTGCCGTCGTTGCGGATCGTCGCCGTGTACGCGTCGCCGTCGGCCTTCAGCGACGACGTCAGCCGCGCGCCCGGGAGCTGGTTGAGCGCGCGCATCGCCGTGTCGCCGCGGTAGCGCCAGTACGTGTTCTCCGACAGCACCGCGCCGCGCGCGTCGGTCAGGGTCAGGCGCAGCAGGTGCAGGTCCGGGTGCGCGGCGTCGAACGGCACCGTGAACGCCGTCGCGCCGACGTTCGCCGCCACGTCGAGCTTCTGCTGCTGCGCCGCCCCGAGGGTCGCGCCATCCAAGGAAAACAGCCGCGCGGTGACCGTCACCCCGCCCAGCGCGGCCGGCGTGTGGTTGACGACCCGGACCTGCCACGTCGTCAGGTCGGCCTGCACGTGCCGGGCCTCGCAGCCCTTGCGCGCGCCGTAGTAGCTGCCGTTGACGTCGAGGTCGTAGTCGTAGGTCTGCCAGACCGTGCTGTGCCACGCGGGGTGCGACATCCACAGCAGCACGCCGGTGGCGTCGGCCCACAGCCTCGTGTTCCACGCCTCGAAGATCGCGCGCATGCTCTCGTAGTTGACGAACTGCGCCTTGCGGCAGAACTCCGCCAGGCTCGTCGACGGCGCGAGCCGCGCGTCGATCGCCGCCAGATAGCTCTGCGGCGACTGGTTGCCAGCCGTCGACCAGTCGTGCAGGAACCACGGCGCGCCGATCGGCCAGCCCGGGTCGCCCTCGCCGACGAGGTTGCGCATGCTTTCGACGACCGAAACGGTCGGCAGCCCGATCTCGCTCCAGAACCCGTACTTGCCGCCGGTCGCCTCACCCGTGAAGTACCGCTTCGGGTCCTGCCAGTAGTAGGGCCCGTCACCGGTGATCACGCCGCCCGCCGAGTTGCCCTGGTACAGCAGGTCCGTGTTGTCGTGGACGATGTCCCGCAGCGCGTTGTCGATGGCCGGCGGCGGCGTGCCTTCGTTGCAGCCGAACCAGACCGTCGCGCACGCGTGGTGGCGGTAGCGCAGCACGGTGTCCTTCGCCTGCGCGAGGAAGATGTCGTGGTTGGCCGGGTCGGTCGACCAGCCGTCCCAGAACTCGTTCCACAGCAGGATGCCGTACTTGTCGCAGGCGTCGAACAGCTCCTGGCGGTACGACGAGCCCACCCAGTTGCGGATCAGCGTGAAGTTCATGTCGCGGTGCATCGCGACGACGGCGTCGGTCCGCTCGGGCGTCATCCGGCGCAGCAGCTCGTCCCAGCCCCAGCTGCCGCCGCGGGCGAAGATCTTGACGCCGTTGACGAGGAAGGTCAGCGGCTTCGGGCTGTTGTCCACCGACGCGGCGTCGGTCCACGTGTCGCCGTCCTGCGACACCTGGATCTTGAACGTCGCCGCGTAGGCGGTCTCCCAGGTCAGCACGACGCGGTCGAACGCCGTCGCGGCGCCGAGGTCGACCTGCAGCCACTGGTTGTCGTCGTAGGCCGACGTCCAGCGGGTGTTCGGGTCGCCGTCGAAGGCCCGCTCGGGCGGGTTGCCGTCGGCCACCGACAGCGACGTCGCGGTCTTGCCCTGGGCCAGGTCCGTCCCCGCGTTCGCGCTGTCGACCACGGACATCGTCCAGAGCGAGAATCCCCAGCCCGTGGCGCGCTTGAGCCCCTGCATCCGGACGAACCGGGCGTTCTGCGGCGCGAGGTCGACGGACTGGGTCGCCCGGCCGTCGGCGATGACGATCGGCAGGTCGTACTGGTAGCCGATCTGGCGCAGGCCGATCTTCGACGTCCGCCGGTCGCTGGTCGCCGCGCCGATCGCGGCGGTGAGCGTGAGGTCGTAGAGGTTCGGGTCGCCGTAGCCGTTGGGCCACCACAGCTTCGGGTTCTTGACCTGCTGCGCCGGGAACACGACGTCGGTGGTCTGCCCGGCCGGGACGGTGACCGTGGCCGACACGTTCACCGGGCCGAAGGCCGCGCTGACCTTGACGCGCTGGGCCGTCGGCGCGGCGTTGCGCACCGGCACGGTGAGCGTCACGACGGCGGTGGCGGCGTCGGGCACCTTCGTGTCGACGCGGACGTCGCCGAGGACGGCGGCGCCGGTCGAGCGCAGGCGCACGTGGTCCCAGATGCCGGACGCGCGGTCGCGCACCGCGGGCATCCAGTCCCAGCCGGACACCGCGAGGTAGGTCGGCGAGTTGTCGAACATCGTGCTGCCCGCGTCGACCCAGGAGCTGCCGTTCGGGCCCTTGTCGCTGGGGCTGCCGGGCCGCGGCATCGGCGAGATCTTCACGGCGAGGGCCTGGTCGCCGGTGCGGCGCAGGGCGGCGGTGACGTCGTAGGCGCCGCGGCCGAACGGGTGGCTCTGGGTGCCGATTTCGGCGCCGTTGAGCCAGATCCGCGCTTCGTGGTTGACGCCGTCGAACTCGAGCCAGACGTGCCGGCCCGCCGAGGTGTCGAGGCCGCGCGGGAGTGAGAAGCGGCGGCGGTACCACCAGGCGTGGCGCGACAGCGCTTCCGGGACGTGGAGCTGGTTCATGCCGGAGACCGGGTCGGGCAATTGACCCTGTTCGACCAGCGACGCCAGGACCGTGCCGGGAACGGTCGCCGGGAGCCAGCCTCGGGTGTCCACAGTGGACCCGGACAGCGCCGTGCCGTCCCCGGTCGGCGCCCAGTCGTCCATCGTGAGGACCCAGCCGGACTCGAGCGGCACGGTGCCGTCGGCCGCGACGGAGAGCGCGGGCGGGTCGTCGTGCGGGCGGACCGGGAAGCTGGTCCAGCCGTGCACCGCCGGCCGGTTCTGCGGGCCGGTGCCGAACACCTGGAAGCCGTTGAGGCCCAGGGGGTTGGTCGTCGAGCGGCTCGCCGCGGTGAAGCGGACCCAGCGCGCGGTGACCGCGGTCAGCGGGATCGTGACGACGCCGCCGGTGCCGGCGTCGGTGTGGTGGACGGTGCGCCAGGCCCGGCCGTCGCCCGAGACGTCGAGGTCGAACGCCGTCGCGTAGCTGGACTGGATCTCGAACCCGCTGGTGTGGCTGCGGGAAGCGGTGCCGTCGAAAGCCGGGTCGCCGGGCCGGGCCTCGAAGGTCAGCACGACCGAGTCGATCCGGCACTGGCCCTGCAGGTCGACGACGATCCACTGGCCGTCGCCCGGGGTGGCGCGCCAGCCGGAGCCCCTGACGCCGACCTGGGCGAGGCCGTCGACGGCGAACTCCCCCGGGGTGGCGGCGTAGTCGGTCGAGGACACCTGCACCGGCCGGAACAGGGCCAGGTCGGTCGTCGGCGCCCGGCCGTCGGCGGCCACGGGCGACGCGGACGCGACCCCGGGCAGGACGGCCGCGAGACCGAACCCGGCCAGCAGCCCGGTCCCGGCGGTCAGGAGGTGGCGCCGCGAAACGGCGGCCACCTCCGCGGGCTCGACATCCGCGGTGATGCCGTACTCCTCCGCCATGCGAACTCCGATCTGAAAGCGGCGGCCGGACCTGGCGGGGTGGCGCCGCGAGCGGGGATGACAACGTTGCCAGGAAGCTTCCGCCGCGCGCGCCGGAAGCGTCAAGAAGACAAGGCAGACAAGAATTCCGAATACTTGACATCGTTGTCTGCGGAACCTTCGGCGTGCCCCGCTGAGCGGTGCCCGTTACGGTTGCAACGGCTGCGCAACGAACCGATCCAGGAGGTCCGATGGTCCAGGTCGAACGCACCGTCACCGTGCGCGCGCCGGTCGCGCGCGTCGCGGAGTACCTCGCGGACTTCGCGCACACGGAGGACTGGGACCCGGGCACGGTGACGTGCACCCGCACGGACACGGGCCCGATCACCGTCGGCGCCGAGTGGCACAACGTGTCGGAGTTCCGCGGCCGCCGGACGGAGCTGGACTACCACCTGACGCGGCGCGACGCCGGCCGCGTGACGTTCGTGGGCCGGAACAAGACGGCGACCTCGACCGACGACTTCGGCCTCTCCGCGGGCCCGGACGGGACGACGGTCCGCTACCGCGCGACGATCGTGTTCCACGGCTGGGCGAAGCTCGCGAGCCCGCTGCTGAAGCGCGAGTTCGAACGGCTCGGGGACGCGGTGGTGCCGGAGCTGACGCGGGTCCTCGACGGACTGGCGTGAAGCCGGAACTACGCCTCCGCGTGCGCCACGGCCAGCTCGACCGCCGAGGCCAGGTCGTCGACCCTGGCGAAGCCGCGGTCGCCCAGGTGCTCCCAGCCCGGCCCCGCCATGCCCACGACGCGGCCGAGGTCGCGCACGCGGGCGGCGAGCAGGTCGTCGGCCGTCGGGGCCGCCAGGGACCACAGCAGCACCAGCACCGGGTCGAGGCGCGCCGCCAGGTCGGCGACCGTCTCGGCCGGCACCAGCTGGCCGAGGTAGGCGACCGGCACCCCGGCCTCGGCCAGGGTCGCGCGCAGGGCCTCCATCGGCAGTGAGTGCCGTTCGGCGGGACAGCACGCCAGCAGGACCGGCCGGCCCGGGACGGCCGCCGGGAAGCGGCGGCTGAACCGCTCGTACGCCAGCGAGATCTCCGTCGTCAGCGCCCATTCCGACCCGAAGCAGACGTCGCCGCGCTGCCAGCGGTCGCCGAGGCTGCGCAGGACCGGAGCGAGGACCTCGGTCCAGGCGGCCGCCGGGCCGAGCGTGCCGAGGGTTTCGTCGATCAGCCCGGCGACCGACGCGGATCGCAGCTCGTCGGCGGCGTCCTCGAGCTCGCGCACGCGGCGGGCCGGAGGCACCTCGGGCGGGCCGGCGGACGAGTCGCCGAAGGCCACGGCGGCGGCCTCCCGCACGGGCATCCCCCGGGCGACGAGCCGCTGCATGTGCTGCAGCCGCCGGACGTCGGCGTCGGAGTAGCGGCGGTGCCGTCCGGAAGCCGGGGCCGACGGACCGATCCCGTACCGCGCGCTCCAGCTGCGCAGGGTCACCGGCGAGACGCCCAGCAGCGCGGCCACCTTGCCCGGCGCCCAGGCACCCGTCTCGATGTTCTTCGGTTCCACCGTTCCCCTTCGCCTCGCTCGCCGCAGCTTAGCGACGACGAGGCCACCTGACCGGCAGGGACACCGTGGCCACGCCCGGCGCGGAGATCGCCGGCCGGGTCTCGGGGACCGCCCGGCGGAGGTCGGCGAGGGGACGACCTCCGCCGGGACGCCGCGGGACACCGCCGTCACGCGGTGGAACCAAACCCGGAAACCCCGGGCCGGCCGAAGCCCGGAGGGCGGCCCACAGGGGACGCGGCGGCGGGGCGTCGACCTGCCGCGTCCCCTTCGGCGCCGCCCGGCGCCGGGGGATCCGGCCCGCGTCAGCCGGATCCGGACGGCCGCGGGGTGTGGCAACCCGCCACGGCCCGCCCAGTCGCGGGCGGAAGGGGTGCTGCACAGTCAAGCTATACCCGTCTGCAACGCTTGCGCATCGTTATCCCTCGGATGCCGCAGCGATTCGCCCCACCCGGGCGAGTGAACCCGGCGTGCGGTGGGTACTTCGCCGAGCAGGAGGGCCCCGATGACCGAGAACCGCACTCAGCCCCGCTTCGCGACGACCACCGAAGCGGGGGTCGTGATCGTCCGCTGCGCCGGCGACCTCGACCTGGCGACCACCACCCGGCTGCGCGACGCGCTGCTGGGCCCGTTCCGCGGCGACGCGACCGCGGTCGTCGCCGATCTCTCCGAGACGACTTACTGCGACTCGACCGTCTTCAGCGTCCTGGTCGAGTCCTACCGCGAGGCCGTCGCGCTCGACATTCCGTACGCCATCGCGGCGGCCCGGATCGCGGTCGCCCGGCCCCTGGCCATCCTCGGCCTGGACAGCGTGCTGCCGCTGCACCCCGGCGTCGCCGAAGCGCGCGCCGCGGTCACCGGGGATCCGGCCGTCCGCATCTCCTGAGCCACGACCACACCTCCCGGAAAGCGGCGAACGCCTCGAAGCCGGGAGCACGGCCGTCCACCGGTGGCCTGGTGGCCTCGGCTGCGCCGAAGCGCGCCGCAGTCACCGGGAGCCCGTCCGTTCGCGTCGCCTGAACGGCGGCCGCACCCGGTGAAGGCGGCAGAGGCCGCACGGCGGTCCCCTGGTGGACTCGGCGGCCTCGATCGGGTGGATCGGCGGGCGCCCGGCACGACCGGCCGCTAGCGTCCGACCCTGGTAGTCCACAGTGGACAGGGGAGGTTCCGTGCGCGCGACCCATGCCGCCCTGGCGGCGCTGGCGGCCTGCGGGCTCGTGGTGCTTTCGGTACCCGTGCTGCGGTCCGCGCACGCCGACCCGCTGCCCGACGGCCTCGGACCGTGCGTGCCCGGGACGTGCCCCGATCCCTACCCGCCGGTCGGCAACCGCCCCTTCGCCGGGCGCGACAACGGTGTCAACCTCTACGTCGGCGGCAGCATGCGCGTCACCGGCAGCGCCGCCGAGGCCGAGGGCCGGGTGGTCGTCGGGGGTGACTTCACGCTGCGGAAGACGTCCGGGTCGTCGATCTACAACGTCGGCGTCGCCGGGGTCGGCTCCCGCGTGCCGCCGCCGGACGGTGCCGACTACCTGACCGTCGGCGGGGACCTGACGGTCGCCGACCAGCAGCGGCTCGACGCCGTGGGCGACTCGGCCGGCGGCGTCGTCCGTCACGCCAAGACGGTCACCGGCACCGTGATCGGGAAGCTCGTGCACGACACCGACGCGATGCAGCCGTACGCGGGGCTGCGGGGACGGCTCAACGCCGCGAGCAGGTGCTACGCGCGGGCCACGACCACCGGGACCGCGGTGAACCAGGGCTACCAGACGCTCTTCACCGGCGACGGGAAGGCGAAGCTTCAGGTCTTCACGATCGACCAGGACATCGCCGGGCCGGGCGGCAGCACGCAGGGCATCGCGTTCGCCGGCATCCCCGCCGGGGCGACGGTGCTGGTCAACCTCACCGGCCGGGCCCGGACGATCAACACCTACAGCGGCGGCATCGAGGACAGCGACCCGCTCAACGCGCTGCGCCCCCGCCTGCTGTGGAACTTCCCGGCCGCGGCCACGGTCGGCCTCACCGGCAGCGGCATGTTCCAGGGCAGCGTGCTCGTGGGCAACCCGGCGGGGACGACCACCGTGACGCTGCCGGGGACGAACGGCCGCTTCTTCACGGCGGGCGACCTCGTCCACGGTTCGAGCGCCGGCCAGGGCAGCGGGCAGGAGTTCCACGCGTACCCGTTCGTCGGCGACCTGCCCTCGTGCCGGGACGAGCCCGAACCGACCACGACGGCCCCGACGACCATCACCGGCACGAGCACCACGGCGCCGACCACCAGCACCTCGACCACGACGACCACGGCCGGGCCGACGACGACCACGACCTCGCCGACCACCACCGAGCCGACCACCACCACATCCGAGCCGTCGACGACAGCGACCACGAGCGAGCCGTCGACCACGACCCCGACCACGACCACCACCGAGCCGTCGGCCACGACCACGACCACGACGACGTCCGAGCCGACCACCTCGGCCACATCGCCGACCACGTCCGAGCCGACCACCTCGACCACAGCGCCGACCACGACCGAGCCGTCGACCGGCACGACCACCACCACCGCCACGAGCGGCCCGGCCACCTCCACCACGACCTCGGCATCCTCGACGACATCGGCCACCCCGGCCCCCGCACCCACCACCCCGGGCGGCGGCAGCGGCCGCCTGCCGGACACCGGGATCGACCTCGGCCCGATCCTCGGCCTCGGAGCCCTGCTCCTGACCGGCGGCGTCGCGCTCGTCCTGGTCACCACCCGCCGGAAGGCGCCCTGACCACCCCGTCCACAGTGGACCACGCTGCGGGCCCCGCCGGGCCGTGCCACCATCGGGTGAACCCTGGCGGGGCCGGCGGACGTGATCCGGGTGTAGCACCCCGGTAATACGCCGTCGTTACGGTGCCGGGCCATGGCAGTCGGACAGCGGGCGGTCGTTCCGCGAGGTGGGCAGGTGCTTGCGGAAACGGACGCGGAACGCACGACCGCGGAACAGGGGAACGCGCCCGGCCGGTGGCTGCCGGTCTTCGGGGCGGTGCTGGGCGCCGTCGTCTTCCTCGTGGTGCGCGGCAGCCTGACCGACGACGGCTACATCACCCTCGCCTACGCGAAGAACCTCGCCGTGCACGGCGAGTGGGGCTTGATCCCGGGCTCGCCCGCGAACTCCGCGACGTCCCCGCTGAACGTGCTGCTGCTCGCCGCGCTCACCCTGCTCACGCGGATCGCCGGCGACCCGCACCCGGTGATCGCGCTCGGGATCCTCACGGTCCTGTGCGGCGGCGCGCTCGGCTGGGCGTGGCAGCGCATCGGCCGCACCCTCGCGCTGCCGCCCGCCGCCGGCGTCCTCGGCGTCACGCTGGTGCTGCTCAACCCGTTCGTGCTGTCCGCGATCGGGCTGGAAGTCCTGCTGATCCCGGCGGTGCTGCTGGTGCTCACGGTCTTCGCGCTCGAAGGCCGGCCCCTGCTGTTCGGCGTGACCGGCGGGCTCGCCGTCCTCACCCGGCTCGACCTCATCGTGTTCGTGGTGCTGATCGCGGTGAGCGCGCCCGCGATCCGCCGCCGGCTGCTGCCCGTCGTCGGCTGGGCGGTGCTGACGGCCGCGCCGTGGTTCGTCGTCAGCTGGGTCGCCTTCGGGTCGTTCGTGCCGGACACGCTGGTGATCAAGCAGACGCAGGCCGGGCTGTTCGCACCGTGGACCTACAGCACCGGGCCCGTGATGTACTACGTCGGCTGGCCGGTCACCGTGCTCGTGTCGTTCGTCCCGGCCCTGCTCGGCGTCGTCGCGCTGGCCGGGTGGGCGGCCGCGCGGTTCGGGGTCCGGTGGCCGGAGTTCCCCGCGCTCGGCCCCCTCGCCGCGCTGGGCGGCGGCGGGATCCTCTACTACGTCGCGTATTCGTTCCTGGGGGTCGGGCCGTTCCACTGGTACTACGTCGCCCCGGTGACCGCGGCGAGCGCGTTCGCCGTCGCCGCGTTCGGCGCCTGGCTGACGCAGGCCCGCGAACGCCCGGCGTTGCGCGGCACGCCCCCGGCCGTCGCACTGGGTCTCACCGGCCTGCTGGTGCTGGCCGGCGCCGCGGTCGACGCCGCGCAGGGCCTGCCGTGGAAGTCGCCGGTGATCTTCGGCAACTGGGCCAGCTCCACCGACTACGCCCGTGTCGGGACCGAGCTCGGCCCCCGGCTCGCCGGGGCCGCGGTCGCCAGTCCCGGCGAGATCGGCACGCTCGCCTACTTCTGCGAGTGCGCCATCATCGACGAGTTCTCCGACCGCGGCCACGCGGTCGAGCTCGTCGAGAAGCGGATCGCGACGGCGAACCCGCTGATGAGCCTCGCGCTGCGGGTCAACTACCACTGGCTGGACACTTCGGTCACGCCGCGCAAGCCGGACTACCGGCTGCAGTACGCCCAGGGCCCGGCGACCGGACCGGACAGCTGGCAGGTCCGGTCCGCGGCGAAGGGCGTCGGCCACTTCACCCTCACCCGAGAGCCGTGATCGCCGCGCTCATCTGAGCAGTGACCGAAAACTCCGAAGATTCCCCTGGACGCCAGACTGCGCCACAGGCCGGGGAGGCCATAGGGTTTCGGCATGAAGGTCGGCCTGCTCACCCGGGAATACCCGCCGGAGGTCTACGGCGGCGCCGGGGTTCACGTGGAGTTCCTCGCCCGGGAGTTGCGGTCGCTGGTCGATCTCGACGTCCACTGCTGGGGCGCGGACCGCCCGGACGCCACCGGCCACACCGATCCGCACGGGTACCGCCAGCCCGCGTTCACGACCATGGACATCGCCGTCTCGATGGCGAACGCCCTCGAAGACCACGACCTCGCGCACAGCCACACCTGGTACGCGAACCTGGCCGGGCACCTGGCGAAGCTGACGCACGGCATCCCGCACGTGGTCACCGCGCACTCGCTGGAGCCGCTGCGGCCGTGGAAGGCCGAGCAGCTCGGCGGCGGCTACCGCGTCTCGTCGTGGATCGAGCGCGAGGCCTACGAGTCCGCGGACGCGATCATCGCGGTCAGCGGCGGCATGCGCCGCGACGTCCTCGCGGCCTACCCGGCGGTGCCGCCCGAGCGGGTCCACGTGATCCACAACGGCATCGACACCACGCTCTACCGCCCGGACCCGGGCACGGACGCACTCGCGAAGCACGGCATCGACCCGACCCGGCCGTACGTGCTGTTCGTCGGCCGGATCACGCGGCAGAAGGGCGTCCCGCACCTGGTGCGCGCGGCCGCGTCGCTCGACCCGGGCACCCAGCTGGTGCTGTGCGCGGGCGGCGCGGACACCCCCGAGCTGGACGCGGAGTTCCGCGGGCTGGTCGCGGAGCTGGAGAAGACGCGCACCGGGGTCCGCTGGATCCCGGAGATGCTGCCGCGTCCCGAGGTCGTGCAGCTGCTCACCCACGCCACGGTGTTCGCCTGCCCGTCGGTCTACGAGCCGCTGGGCATCGTGAACCTGGAGGCGATGGCGTGCGGCACGCCGGTGGTGGCCAGTGACGTCGGCGGCATCCCGGAGGTCGTCGACGACGGCCGGACCGGATTGCTCGTGCACTACGACGACCAGGACCCGCGAGGGTTCGAGGCGGGCCTGGCCGCCGCGCTGAACGAGGTGGTGGGTTCCCCGGACCGGGCCGCCGCGATGGGTACCGCCGGCCGCGAGCGCGCGGTCGGCGAGTTCGGCTGGAAGGCGATCGCCGAGCGGACGGTCGCCCTCTACGAGGCGTGCGGGAGGTCGTCGTGAACACTGGAGCGGACGTGCTGGGCATCGTGCTCGCGGGCGGCGAGGGCAAACGGCTGATGCCGCTGACCGCCGACCGCGCCAAACCCGCCGTGCCCTTCGGGGGTGTGCACCGGCTGGTCGACTTCGTGCTGTCGAACCTGGTGCACGGCGGGTTCCGGCGGCTGTGCGTGCTGACGCAGTACAAGTCGCACTCGCTCGACCGGCACATCTCGACGACGTGGCGCCTCTCGGCGCTGACCGGCGAGTACGTCACGCCGGTGCCGGCGCAGCAGCGGCTGGGGCCGCGCTGGTACCAGGGCAGCGCCGACGCCATCCACCAGAGCCTCAACCTGGTCTACGACGAGGACCCCGAGTACATCGCGGTGTTCGGCGCGGACAACATCTACCGGATGGACCCCCGGCAGATGCTGGAGGCCCACATCTCCTCGGGCGCCGGCGTCACCGTCGCCGGGATCCGGGTGCCGCGCGCCGAGGCGAGCTCGTTCGGCGTCATCCGGACGACCGACGGGCTGATGATCGACGCGTTCATGGAGAAGCCCGCCGACCCGCCGGGCCTGCCCGACTCCCCCGAGGAGTCGTACGTGTCGATGGGCAATTACATCTTCACGACGAAGGTGATGCTGGAGGCGCTGCACGCGGACGCCGAGAACGCGGCCTCGCACCACGACATGGGCCGCGACATCATCCCGGCGCTGGTCAAGTCGGGCGAGGCGGCGGTCTACAACTTCAACGGCAACGTCGTGCCCGGCGAGACCGAGCGCGACCACGGCTACTGGCGCGACGTCGGGACGATCGACAGCTACTACGAGGCGCACACCGACCTGATCTCGACGCACCCGATCTTCAACCTGTACAACCGGAAGTGGCCGATCCTGGCGCACCCGGGCCAGCGCGCGGCGGCGAAGTTCGTCGAGGGCGGCTCGGCGAACCAGTCGATCGTCAGCAACGGCTGCATCATCTCGGGCGCCCAGGTCGTGGACTCGGTGCTCTCGCCCGACGTGCTCGTGGAGCAGGGCGCGGTGGTCCAGGGGTCGGTGCTGCTGGACGGCGCCCGGGTGGGCCGTGGCGCGGTGGTGCGGCGGGCGATCCTCGACAAGAACGTCGTGGTGCCGCCGGGGGCGCACATCGGGGTCGACCTGGCCAGGGACCGCGGGCACTACCACGTCAGCGAGGGTGGGATCGTCGTACTCGGCAAGGGAGAACGCGCGATCTGAGGGCCGCGGCTCAGGACTGCGAGTCGACCCGCGCCAGGCGCTCGATCACCTGGCGGGGGTCGATGCCCCAGCGCTCGGCGAGCTCCGAGATCGTGGCGCCCGCCGCGTACTCGGCGGCGATCATGCTGTTCACGACCCCTGCCACGTTCCACTCCTCGACCGTGCCTGCGCATGCGCGGGACATGCTACATGTTCACTGCGGATGTCGAACAAACCGCCTCAGGTCAGCGGGCGGCGAACCCGCACGCGATCGCCGCAGCCAGGAACACCGCCGCCAGGACCGCGGCCCACACCACGCCCATCACCGCCGCGAGGTAGGCCTGGACCGCCGAGACCACGCCGTACGTCACGGCCAAGCCGCGCCACGCCCGCCCCTCGCGCACGCCGGTCCTCCCCCGCCACCGAAAGTGATTCAGCGCCCTGATTTCTCCGGTTCCCCCGGCGGATTCTTCGTAGTCGCCCGTGCGCGCGTGGCGCTGAACACCGCGTCGAAGATCGGCGTCGGTTCCCCGTCGTCACGCTTCGGCCGCTCGTCCCCCGGACTGCGCTTTTCCTCTCCCACGCGCCCAGTTTCTGCGACGGCGGCCGATTTCGCTCGGGCAGCACGGAAAATCGCCCGGCCGGGGGATCACCCGCACGGCGCGCGTTTTCCCGTCGTTTTCGCCCGGCGGCGAATAGGCGGGTGGCGCACGCTGCGGATTTACCCTTACCTCATTTCCGGTGGACATCGGGAATAACCCCGGGGTGCCGCGGGATTGCACCCGGCATGAAAGCTGTCGTCTACCGCCGCCACGGCGGACCCGAGGTCCTGTCGGTGTCGGAGCGGGCCCTCGTGGACCCGGGTCCCGGCGAGGTCCGCGTCCGGGTCGTCGTGTCCGCGGTCAACCCCACCGACTGGAAGGCCCGCGCCGGCCGCGGCGCCGAGGCCGGGACCGAAACGCCCGACACCGTCCCCAACCAGGACGGCGCCGGGGTCGTCGACGCGGTCGGCCCGGACGTCACCGGGCTCGCGCCCGGCGACCGCGTGTGGCTGATCCTCGCCGGCACCCACGGCCCCGAGGCCGGCACCGCGCAGGAGTACACCGTGCTCCCGGCGGCGAAGGTCTTCCGCCTGCCCGACGCCGCCGGCTTCGACGAAGGCGCCGGGTTCGGTGTCCCGGGGCTGACCGCGCACCGGGCGCTGACCGTCGCCGAAGACGGGCCCACCCGGCTCTCCCCCGGCGCGCTCGACGGCCGGACGGTGCTGGTCAGCGGCGGGGCCGGCGCGGTCGGCAACGCCACGATCCAGCTCGGCCGCTGGGCCGGGGCGACGATCGTCGCGACCGTCAGCAGCGACGAGAAGGCCGCGCTCGCCCGCGCGGCCGGCGCCCACCACGTGCTGCGCTACCCCGACCCGGAGCTCGCCGCCCGGATCCGCGAGGTCGCGCCGGACGGCGTCGACCTGGTCGTGGAGGTCGCGGCCGGGGTCAACGCCGGGCTGCACACCGAGGTCCTGCGTCCGCGCGGCACGGTCGCGGTCTACGGCGACGACCGCGGCACGGGCACGGTCAGCCTCGAGTTCGGCCCGAACCTGTGGCTGAACACGCGCTACCAGTTCCTCGTGCTCTACACGGTCGGGGAGGACAAGCTCCGCGCCGCCGCCGAAGACGTCACCGCGGCGCTGGCCGACGGCGCGTTGCGGCTCGGCGAGGACCGCGGCGTGCCGGTCCACCGCTTCCCGCTCGAAGACACCGCGAAGGCCCACATCGCGTCCGAGGAGGGCGCGACCGGGAAGGTGCTGATCGACGTCACGCCGGCCGGGTGACCAGCGCCTGAAGGAGGTCGGCGAGGGTCAGGCCGGCTTCGTCGCGGTGGTCGCGCCAGCGGCCGAACAGTTCCCGCGCCGCGTCGACCGACGCGGGTGAGAGCCCGGCGTCGGCGCACGCTTCGGCGATCTCGGCCATCTCGCCTTCCCACCGCCAGGCCCGCCGGCCGGCGGAGGTGATCCCGCCGGGTGCGCCCAGCGGGGTGTGCGGCAGGACGTCGGCGGCGCCCCGATCGGTGAGCAGCCGGATCGTGTACTCCATCGAGCCGCCGGTGGCGAGCATCGGGTCGAGCACCATGACCGGCCGGTCGGCGAGC
>NZ_JBEXVF010000018.1:0-155226 GCF_040629235.1 Amycolatopsis sp. NPDC005961
CCTCCGCCCGCTGGTGCGCTGGGAAGCGCCGGCCCTGGAGACCGACGACCGCATCGCCGGCACGGTCCCGTCGGAGGGCACGGGGCTGCTGCTGGTGCCGACGTACTTCTCGGTGTGCCCGGCGCTGGTCCCCGCGGCCCCGGGCGGCACGCCGCGGCTGCACTACCCGTGCGTCCGCCAGGCCGCGCCGCCCGCGGGCCTGGGACACGCGGCGCACCGGGCGTCGGGCAAGGCGCTGGCGGACCTGCTGGGGCCGACCCGCGCGGCGGCGCTGGCGGTCCTGGCGGTGGGGTGCTCGACGTCCGAGCTCGCGGCGCGCCTGGGGGTGACGCCGTCGGCGGTCAGCAAGCACACCACGGTGCTGCGGCGCGCCGGGCTGATCATCACGCACCGGGAACGGAACACGGTCCTGCACTCGCTCACGCCGCTGGGAAGCGCTCTCCTGGACACCTGAGGCTCGTGCACCAAGCTGGACGCGGCGATGCCGGGTGGCGAGCGGGCGACCGGGACATCGGCGGGGAAGCTCAGCCGAGCTTCGTCGTCGCCTCGACGAGTTCCGCCAACGCCTCCCGGGCCACCTCGCCGAACCCGCGCTCGTTCGCCGGCGCCACCCAGCGCGCGAAGCCCGTCGTGAACGCCAGGCCGCCGATCTCCGCGGCCAGGCTCGCCGCCGGGTCGGGAACGCCACGCGCTCGCAGCGCGTCCGCCATCGCGGCCCTCAGCTTGGCCCGCTTGAGCAGCTCGCGCTCCCTCAGGTCGCTCTGGTCCGCGACCACCGCCTGGACCTTGCGCGCGAACTCGCGGTGGTCCGGGCCGAACGTCGTCTCCGTGGCCGTCAGGGCCGCCGAGATCGCCTCGAGCGGGGTGGCCGATGCCGGTGCCGCGGCGATCGCCTCCGCGAACGTGCGGCTCAGGATGTCCTGGCCCGCGAACAGCACTTCGCGCTTGTCGGCGAAGTGCCGGAAGAACGTCCGTTTCGTCAGCCCGGCGCGTTCGGTGATCTCCGCGACCGTCACCTCGTCGTAGCCGCGCTCGAGAAACGACTCCACCGCGGCGCGCACCAGCCGCTCGCGTGCGTTCGGCTCCCAGCGGCTCATGCCCCCAGCTTAAGCGATGACACCCGGTGTCGTCATACGTGCTACGTTGATGGCACCAGGTGTCATCACAAGGAGGTTCTCATGCGTGTCTTCGTCACCGGGGCCAGCGGCTGGATCGGCTCGGCCCTCGTGCCCGAATTGCTCGAGGCCGGCCACCAGGTCGTCGGCCTCGCCCGGTCGGACGCCTCCGCGGCGGCCGTCGAAAGAAGGGGTGCCGAGGTGCTCCGGGGTGACCTGGACGACCTCGAGACGCTCGCGAAGGGCGCCGCGGACGCCGACGCCGTCGTCCACCTCGCCTTCGGGCACGACTTCAGCCGGATGGACGCCGCGATCCGGGCCGACGCGGCCGCCGTCGAAGCCATGGCCGCCGTGCTCGAAGGCAAGGTGCTGGTGGCCGCCTCGGGGACGCCGTCGGTGCCAGGGGGCGTGGCGACCGAGCGGGACGACCCCGCCGGCTTCGGCCTGGTGGCGGGCCGGATGGACAACGCCCGTGCCGTCGTGAAGACGGCGGAGAACGGCGTCCGCGCGTCGGTCGTCCGGCTGCCGCGGTCGGTGCACGGGGAAGGGGACGCCCACGGGCTCATCACGCGGCTCATCGCCGCGGGGAAGCAGAAGGGCGTCGCGGCCTACGTCGGCGACGGGACGGCTCGCTGGCCGGCGGTGCACCTCCTCGACGCGGCCCACCTGTTCCGCCTGGCGCTGGAGCAGGCGCCCGCGGGCTCGGTGCTGCACGCGGTCGGCGACGAGGGCGTGGCCATTCGCGACGTCGCAGAGGTGGTCGGCCGCCGGCTCGGCCTCCCCGTCACGTCCGTCGAGGCCGACGAACTCGGCTTCCTCGGCGCGCTGCTGGCGATCGACCAGCCGGCGTCCGCGGACGGGACCCGGGAGCTGCTCGGCTGGCGGCCGGAACACCCGGGACTGCTCGACGACCTCGAAAACGGTTACTACGACTGAAAGTGGTACAGCGCCGGCGGAGGTGGCGACAGTGACACCTCCGCCGGCGCCGGGTCTTACGCGATCGGCCGGTCCGTCGGCGCGATCGGCCGGGGCAGGACCTCGCGCCCGGTCAGGTAGGCGTCGACGCCGGCCGCGGCGCTGCGGCCCTCCGCGATCGCCCAGACGATCAGGGACTGGCCGCGGCCCATGTCACCGGCCACGAACACGTTGTCCAGGCTCGTCTTGAACGCCTTGTCGCGGGCCACGTTGCCGCGCGGGTCCAGCTCGACGCCCAGGTCCTCGATCAGGCCCTTCTTCTGCGGCCCGAGGAAGCCCATCGCCAGCAGGACGAGCTGGGCGGGCAGCTCGCGCTCGGAGCCTTCCACCGGGACGAACTTGCCGCCCTCGTTGCGCACCTCGACCAGCTTCAGCGCCCGCACGCGGCCGTCCGCGTCACCCAGGAACTCCTGCGTGTTCACCGCGTACAGCCGCTCGCCGCCCTCTTCGTGCGCCGAGGACACCCGGTAGATCATCGGGTACGTCGGCCACGGGTGGGCGTCGGACCGCGCCTCCGGCGGCTTGGGCATGATCTCGAGCTGCGTCACCGAACGCGCACCCTGGCGGTGCGACGTCCCGACGCAGTCCGCGCCCGTGTCGCCGCCGCCGATGACGACGACGTCCAGGCCCTCGGCCGAATACGGGGACTCGGCGAGGTCACCGGACGCGACCCGGTTGGCCGGCGGCAGGAACTCCATCGCCTGGTGGATGCCGGCCAGCTCGCGGCCGGGGATCGGCAGGTCGCGCCAGTCGGTGGCCCCGCCCGCGAGCACGACCGCGTCGTACGACGACCGCAGCTCGTCGGCGGAAAGATCCACCCCGACGTTCACCGACGTGCGGAACTCCGTGCCCTCGGCCTCCATCTGCGCGAGACGGCGGTCGAGGCGGTGCTTCTCCATCTTGAACTCGGGGATGCCGTAGCGCAGCAGCCCGCCGATCTTGTCGGCCCGCTCGAGGACCACGACGCTGTGGCCCGCACGCGTGAGCTGCTGCGCCGCGGCGAGTCCCGACGGGCCGGAGCCCACGACCGCGACCTTCTTGCCCGTGCGGACGGTGGGCGGCTGCGGCGTCACCCAGCCCTCTTCGAAAGCGCGGTCGACGATGGAGATCTCGACGCGCTTGATCGTCACCGGGTCGTCGTTGATCCCGAGCACGCACGCGGTTTCGCACGGCGCCGGGCACAGGGTGCCGGTGAACTCCGGGAAGTTGTTGGTCGCGTGCAGCCGTTCGATGGCCTGCTGCCAGTCTTCCCGCCACACCAGGGTGTTCCACTCGGGGATGAGGTTCCCGAGCGGGCAGCCCTGGTGGCAGAACGGGATGCCGCAGTCCATGCAGCGGCCGGCCTGCTTCTCCAGCTTCGTCGACGCGAAGTCCTCGTAGACCTCTCGCCAGTCCATCAGCCGCAGGTCGACCGGACGCCGCTTCGGCTCTTCGCGGGTGGTGGTCAGAAAGCCCTTGGGGTCAGCCATGTGCGGCCTCCATGATCGCCTCGTTCACGTCGCGCCCATCCCGCTCGGCCTGGACCTGGGCCGCGAGCACGCGCTTGTAGTCCTTCGGCATGACCTTCCCGAAGCGGTCGACGCCCGCGTCCCAGTCGGCCAGCAGCTCCCGCGCGACGGCGGATTCCGTTTCGTCGTAGTGCTTCTCCAGCGTCTCGCGCAGGAAGTCCGCGTCCTCGGAGTCGAGCGGGTCGATGTCGACCATCTCCGGGTTGACGCGGTGCGCGGGCAGGTCCAGCACGTACGCGATGCCGCCGGACATGCCGGCCGCGAAGTTGCGGCCGATCTGCCCCAGCACGACCATCCGGCCGCCGGTCATGTACTCGCCGCCGTGGTCGCCGACGCCTTCGACGACGGCCAGCGCGCCCGAGTTGCGCACGCAGAACCGCTCGCCGACCTTGCCGCGGATGAAGATCTCGCCGCTGGTCGCGCCGTAGGCGATCACGTTGCCGGCGATGATGTGGTCCTCGGCGGCGATCCGCGCGTCCTGCGACGGCCGCACGATCAGCCGGCCGCCGGAGAGTCCCTTGCCGACGTAGTCGTTGCCGTCGCCGTAGAGCCGCAGAGTGATGCCCTTCGGCAGGAACGCGCCGAACGACTGGCCGGCGGTCCCGGTGAAGGTGACGTCGATGGTGTCGTCGGGCAGGCCTTCGCCGCCCCACCGCCGGGTCAGCTCCGAGCCGAGCATCGTGCCGACGGTCCGGTTCACGTTGCGGACGGGCAGCTCCAGCCGCACCTTGTCACCCGAGTTCAACGCGCCTTCGGCGAGCTGGATCAGCGTGTTGTCCAGCGCCTTCTCGAGCCCGTGGTCCTGCTGGGTCTGCTGCAGGCGCAGGCCCGCCGGGGCCATCTCGGGCACGTGGAAGATCGGCGACAGGTCGAGCCCGGCCGCCTTCCAGTGGTCGACGGCCTTGCGCTTGTCGAGGAACTCGGCGTGGCCGACGGCCTCGGCGATCGACCGGAAGCCGAGCTCCGCCAGGTACTCGCGCACTTCCTGGGCGATGAACTCGAAGAAGTTGACGACGTACTCGGCCTTGCCGCTGAACTTCTCGCGCAGCTTCGGGTTCTGCGTCGCGACGCCCACCGGGCACGTGTCGAGGTGGCAGACGCGCATCATGATGCAACCCGACACGACCAGCGGCGCGGTCGCGAAGCCGAACTCCTCGGCGCCGAGCAGCGCCGCGACGATGACGTCACGGCCGGTCTTGAGCTGGCCGTCGGTCTGCACCACGATCCGGTCGCGCAGCCGGTTGGCCAGCAGCGTCTGCTGCGTCTCGGCCAGGCCGAGCTCCCACGGGCCGCCCGCGTGCTTGATGGACGACAGCGGCGACGCGCCGGTCCCGCCGTCGTGGCCCGAGATGAGCACGACGTCGGCGTGCGCCTTCGAGACGCCCGCCGCGACCGTGCCGACGCCGACTTCGGAGACCAGCTTCACGTGGATGCGGGCCTTCGGGTTGGCGTTCTTCAGGTCGTGGATCAGCTGGGCGAGGTCCTCGATCGAGTAGATGTCGTGGTGCGGCGGCGGCGAAATCAAGCCCACGCCCGGCGTCGAGAACCGCGTCTTCGCGATCCACGGGTACACCTTCGCGCCGGGCAGCTGCCCGCCTTCGCCGGGCTTCGCGCCCTGCGCCATCTTGATCTGGATGTCGTCGGCGTTGACGAGGTACTCGCTCGTGACGCCGAAGCGGCCCGACGCGACCTGCTTGACCGCTGAGCGGCGCTCCGGGTCGTAGAGGCGCTCCGCGTCTTCGCCGCCCTCGCCGGTGTTGGACTTCCCGCCGAGGCGGTTCATCGCGATGGCGAGGGTCTGGTGCATCTCCATCGAGATCGAGCCGTAGGAGATGGCGCCGGTGGCGAACCGCTTGACGATCTCGGAGACCGGTTCGACCTCCTCGATCGGCACCGGCGCGCGCTTGCCGTACTTGAAGTCGAACAACCCGCGCAGCGTCAGCAGCTTCTCGGACTGGTCGTCGACGGCCTTCGTGTACTCCTTGAAGACGTCGTACTTCCCGGCCCGCGTGGAGTGCTGCAGCTTGAACACCGTCTGCGGGTTGAACAGGTGCGGCTCGCCTTCGCGGCGCCACTGGTAGTCCGCGCCGGTCTCCAGCTCGCGGTGGGCGGGGCGGACGCCGTCGGCCGGGAAGGCGTAGGCGTGCCGCTTCGCGACCTCGTCGGCCAGCGTCTCGAAGCCGACGCCGCCGAGGCGGGACGTCGTGCCGGTGAAGCAGTTGTCGACGACCTCTTCGCCGAGCCCGACCGCCTCGAAGATCTGCGCGCCGGTGTAGGACGCGACGGTCGAGACGCCCATCTTGGACATCGTCTTGCGGACGCCCTTGCCCAGCGCCTTGATCAGGTTCTGGGTCGCCTGCTTCGGCGTCACGCCCGGGATCAGGCCCTGGTGGGCCATCTCCTCGACGGTCGCCATCGCCAGGTACGGGTTCACCGCGGCGACGCCGTAGCCGATGAGCAGGGCGATGTGGTGCACCTCGCGCGCGTCGCCGGCCTCGACGATGAGGCCGACCTGCGTGCGCGTCTTCTCGCGGACGAGGTGGTGGTGCACCGCGCCGGTGAGCAGCAGCGAGGGGATCGGCGCGTGGTGCTCGTCGACGCCGCGGTCGGACAGCACGATCAGCCGCGCGCCGTCCTCGATCGCCTCCGACACCTCGGCGCGGATCTCGTCGAGCCGCTGGACCAGCGCTTCGCCGCCGCCGTGGACGTTGTAGCGGCCGAGCACGGTGACCGCCTGGAACTCCGGCAGCGTGCCGTCGTCGTTGACGTGGACCAGCTTGGCGAGCTGGTCGTTGTCGAGCACCGGGAACGGCAGCGCGATCCGGCGGCACGACGCGGCGTTGCCGGCCAACAGGTTCGGCTCGGCGCCGATCTGCGTGCCGAGCGCGGTGACGAGCTCCTCGCGGATGGCGTCCAGCGGCGGGTTCGTCACCTGGGCGAACAGCTGGATGAAGTAGTCGAAGAGCAGCCGCGGCCGGCTCGACAGCGTCGCGATCGGCGAGTCGTTGCCCATCGAGCCGATCGGCTCCGCGCCGGTGCGGGCCATCGGCTCGAGGATGGCTTCGAGCTCTTCCTCGGTGTAGCCGAACGCCTGCTGGCGGCGGACGAGCGCGGCGTGCAGCGGCACCTCGCGGTCGCGCTCGGGCAGGTCTTCGAGCTGCAGCAGGCCGGCCTCGACCCACTCGTCGTACGGGTGCGCGGTGGCCAGCTCGGTCTTGACCTCGTCGTCCTCGACGATGCGGCCTTCGACGGTGTCGACGAGGAACATCCGGCCGGGCTCGAGGCGTCCCTTCCGGACGATCGTCGCCGGGTCGATGTCGAGCACGCCGACCTCGGAGGCGAGCACGACGAGGCCGTCGTCGGTCACCCAGTACCGCCCGGGGCGCAGGCCGTTGCGGTCGAGCACCGCCCCGATCTGGCTGCCGTCGGTGAAGGCGACGAGCGCCGGGCCGTCCCACGGCTCCATCAAGGTCGAGTGGAACTCGTAGAAGGCGCGTCGCGCCGGGTCCATTTCCTGGTGGTTCTCCCAGGCTTCCGGGATCATCATGAGAACCGCGTGCGGCAGCGAGCGGCCGCCCAGGTGGAGCAGCTCCAGGACTTCGTCGAACGACGCCGAGTCGCTGGCGCCGCGCGTGATCACCGGGTAGATCCGCTTGAGGTCGCCCGGGACCAGGTCGGTTTCGAGGAGGGCCTCGCGGGCGTCCATCCAGTTGCGGTTACCGCGCAGGGTGTTGATCTCGCCGTTGTGCGCGACGTAGCGGTACGGGTGCGCCAGCGGCCACGACGGGAAGGTGTTGGTGGAGAAGCGGGAGTGCACGAGGCCGATGGCGCTGGTGACGCGCTCGTCGGTGAGGTCGGCGAAGAACCGCTCGACCTGGCCCTCGGTGAGCATTCCTTTGTAGACGATCGTGCGCGAGGAGAGGCTCGGGAAGTAGACGTCTTCCTCGGCCAGCTCGTGCTCGGCGCGCTTGCGGACGCAGAACGCGCTGCGCTCGATGTGCAGCGGGTCCGAGTGCTCCGGCTTCGGGCGGCGCGCGGCGAGGAACAGCTGCGTGAAGTGCGGCATGGTCTCGGCCGCGGTCGGCCCGCAGTGCTCGGTGTGCACCGGCAGCTCGCGCCAGCCGAGGACGCGCATGTCCTCCTCGGCGGCGATGCGCTCGATGGTCGTCATGGCCCGGCCGCGGCGCTTTTCGTCCTGCGGCAGGAAAGCCGTGCCGACGGCGTAGGTGCCCGGCTCGGGGAGCTCGAAGTCCACGACCTCGCGGTAGAACTCGTCCGGGATCTGGATCAGCAGTCCGGCGCCGTCGCCGGTGTCCGGTTCGGCGCCCCGCGCCCCGCGATGTTCCAGGTTGCGCAACGCGACCAGGGCCTTGGCGACGATCGCATGATCGCGTCGTCCGGTCAGGTCGGCGACGAAGGCGACACCGCAGGCGTCGTGTTCGTAGTCGCTCCGGTAGAGGCCCTCGGCCTCGGCGTTGCTGAGCTGCTGCCCCGCGCGGGGCAGGGAACGGGCACGGTGGGTCACGGCTGGCCGCCTCCCAAGGCGTTGGCGCGACCGGTACTCACTCCATCGTGTGGTTCGAGCTGAACCGGTTAACGAAGTGGTCCGGTACCGCGATGGTCAGTCGAGAACAGTTGCTGTTGTCGGCGTTGTCTGAAGTGCAAGATGCCGCGAAGCGTCGGCCGGGCGACGATGCTCGGAAACCGGACGCGGGTCATCTGGGAGGCCGCACAACACTGGGCAGCCGAACGTGTCGGTCCTGCGTGCGCGCACGGGCAGACCACGGTGGTGGGGGTCGGCTCGAGCGCGCGGTGTTACTCCCGGGTTCGCCGGGTCTTATGACGATAGTGTGAATTCGCTGTTATCGACATACGTCGTTGTCCCAGGGTGGGAAATGCCACGCTTACGTTGACGGGCCCCAGGGTAGTCCCATATGCCGGGCTGTTCCTCCCGAGTATCGGAAAATAGTGGCCCTGACCTGCGGAAACGTCTGTCCCAAGTGGTCTGGGGCACGTGCTGTGGCGCTCCCGCGGGGTGGCAAGCTGAGTGCATGACGGACTCGGCCGATGACTGATCGTTATCTCTCCGTGGCTCGTTCCGGGGTGCACGAGATCGAGATCAAGCGCTCCCGCTTCCTCTGCGCGCTGGCTCCGGTGACGTCGGAAGAGGCCGCGCGCGAGTTCATCGCGGCCCGACGGCGCGCCGAACCCGGGGCGCGGCACCACTGTCACGCGTTCGTTTTGGGGCCGGATGGGCGGACTCGGCGGTCCAGTGACGACGGTGAGCCGGCGGGGACCGCGGGCACGCCGATGCTGGAGGTGCTGCGGCGCCGGTCGATCACGGACACGGTGGCGGTGGTGACGCGCTACTTCGGGGGAGTGCTGCTGGGGGCGGGCGGCTTGATCCGCGCGTACGGTCAGTCCGTTTCGGACGCACTGGAAGTGGTTGGTGTACTAGAACACCGGCGTCTCAGGCTCGTGGAGGTGGCGGTGAGTTACGACCGCGCGGGCCGGCTGGAGAACGACTTGAGAGCGTCTTCGTACTTGGTCCACGCGACTCACTTCGACGCGTCGGCTCGCTTCGAGATCGGGCTGGCGCCGGACGAGGTCCCGGCTTTCGAAGGTTGGCTCGCGAACCTGACGAACGGCGAAGCCACCACGACCGAACTCGGCGACCACTGGGTGGTCCACCGGCGCTGAGTGGTCCGGTCGCGGAACCGGTTGGCGCACAACGGACTTTCGGTGCTTCCGCGACAGGGTCCCGCCGTGGCACCATGTCGTCCCACCGAGTTCCGGTACCACTTCGATCGCCACAACGTCGTCGACGCGGCTCGTTCCACGCTGACAACGTTGTCAGAAACGCTTGCCCGACAACGTTGTCGCCCGGCGGAAGGTGCGACAAGGAGGGAAGGTTCCATGTCCGGACCACTCGCCAGACGGCTGCGCGGGGCCGCGCTCGCCGCGGTCATCGCGGCCGGAGGGCTCGTCGCACTGCCCGCCGCACCGGCCGGCGCCGCGACGCTCGCCCTTACGCAGTACGTGAATCCCTTCATCGGCACGGACAACAGCAACTCCCCGAACCCCGTGCCCGGCGGCGCCGGCGGCAGCACGTACCCCGGCGCGGCCGTGCCGTTCGGGATGACGCAGTTCAGCCCGGACACCCCGACCGGGTCGCCGTCCGGCTACCGCTACAGCGACACCAGCATCGAAGAGTTCAGCCTCACCCACTTCAACGGCGCGGGCTGTCCCAACAACGAGGACCTCGGCCTGCTGCCGATCACCGGCGCCATCGGCACGTCGCCGGGCACCGGCTGGACGGGATACGCGGGCCGCTACACGAAGGCGAACGAGTCGGCCGCGCCCGGCTACTACAAGAACAAGCTCGACAACTACAACACGACCGTCGAGCTGTCGGCCACCCAGCGGTCCGGCTTCATGAAGCTGACCTACCCGAACACGACGTCCGCGCGGCTGCTCGTCAACCCCGGCCGCAGCGCGACCGGCAACCGCAACGGATCCATCAGCATCAGCGGCAGCCAGCTCACCGGCTCGGCGACGGGCGGCGGCTTCTGCGGATCGTCCAAGACCTACCAGATCTTCTACGTCATCCAGTTCGACCGCGCGCCCAGCGGATTCGGCACCTGGCTCGGCGGCACGGTCTCGAACGGGTCCGCGAGCACCAGCGGCACGAACGCCGGCGGCTACGTCACCTTCGACACCTCGTCGAACACCACCGTGCAGGCGAAGGTCGGCATCTCGTTCGTCAGCCTGGCCAACGCGCAGGCGAACCTCGCCGCCGAGAACCCCGGGTTCGACTTCGCCGGGATCCGCGCCGCGGCCGACACGAGCTGGAACACCATCCTCAACCGCGTCCAGGTGACCGGGGGCGCGGCGGCGGACCTGCAGAAGTTCTACACGGCGCTGTACCACGTGTTCCAGAACCCGAACATCGCCAGCGACACCAACGGCCAGTACCGCGGGTTCGACCAGGCGATCCACACCGCGTCGCACACCGTCTACCAGAACTACTCCGGCTGGGACATCTACCGCTCGTGGGCCGCGCTGATCGGGCTCGTCGCCCCGGCGGAAGCGAGTGACATAGCCAAGTCCATGGTGCTCGACGGCCAGCAGGGCGGGTTGCTGCCCAAGTGGTCGCACAACAACAACGAGCACTTCGTGATGACCGGTGACCCCGGGCCGATCGTCGTCGGCAGCATGTACGCGTTCGGCGTCCGCGGCTTCGACACCGCGGCGGCGCTGACGCTGATGGACAAGAGCTCCAACGGCGGCACCGCGCAGGGCGGCGCGATCCGCGGCCGCCAGTCCGGGTACGTCAGCCGCCACTACGTCACCGAGGACCCGTCGGACTCGCTCGAGTACTCGGCGTCGGACTTCGCGGTGGCGCAGTTCGCGAAGGCCGTCGGTGACACGACGAAGTACACGACCTACATGCAGCGCGCCCAGTGGTGGCAGAACGTGTTCGGCCCCGACTCGGGCTACGTCCAGCCGCGCGGCAGCACCGGCACGTGGGCGTGGCCGGTCGTGCCGTCGAGCGACAGCGGCTACACCGAAGGCAACCCGTCGCAGTACACGTGGATGGTGCCCTACAACTACCAGGGCCTGATCAACCTGATGGGCGGGCCCAAGACCGCCGTTCAGCGGCTGGACCACCACTTCACCCAGCTCAACGGCGGCCTGACCCAGCCGTACTTCTACATCGGCAACGAACCCGAGCACGGCGTGCCGTGGGCGTACAACTACGCCGCCCACCCGCAGGGCGCCAGCTCGGCGGTGCGGCGCGTGATGAACGAGTCGTTCACCACCGGCGCGGGCGGCGAGCCCGGCAACGACGACCTCGGCGCGACGTCGGCGTGGTACGTCTTCGCCGCGCTGGGCATGTACCCGGCGACCCCGGGGGCGGACGTCCTGGCCCTGCACGGCCCGCTGTTCCCGGCGGTCTCGATCATCCGCCCGAGCGGCACGATCCAGATCAACGGAAGTGGTGCCGGCCAGGGCGCGCAGTACGTGCAGAGCCTGAGCGTCAACGGCGTCTCGACGACGAAGTCGTGGATCCGCTACGGCGACATCGCGGGCGCGTCGACGCTGAACTACACGATGGGTTCGTCGCCGAGCGCGTGGGGCACGAACGCCTCCGACGTCCCGCCGTCGTACAACGACGGGTTCACGCCGCCGGCCACCGCGCCGGACCTCGGCACGAACCTGGCGCAGGGCAAGGCGGCGACGGGCTCGGCGGCGTGCGCGTCGTCCGAGACCGCCGACAAGGCCGTCGACGGCAGCCTGGCGAACAACAGCAAGTTCTGCTCCACCGCCGCCACGAAGTTCCTCCAGGTGGACCTCGGATCGGCGCAGAACGTGTCGTCGTTCGTCGTCAAGCACGCCGGCCTCGGCGGGGAGACGACCGGCTGGAACACCGGCGCCTTCACGATCCAGACGTCGACCGACGGCTCGACCTGGACGACGGTCGCGTCCGTGACCGGTTCGCGGGCCAGCCGCACGTACAGCCCGATCACGACGAGGTCGGCGCGGTACGTGAAGCTGAACCTCACCACCCCGGCCAACGACGGCAACGGCGCGGCCCGGATCTACGAGTTCGAGGTCTACCGCTGACCCACCGGTCGTGAGTGAGAAACAGGGTTGGAGCACTGTTTCTCACTCACGACCGGCCAGCCACTGCTCGCGGGTGATCGCGTACTCGATCTCGCCGTGTTCGCTGCCCGGTGCCCGCTCGTGCTCCGGGAACTCCTCGAAGTACGTGCGGACCACCGTCATCCCCAGTTTCTCCATCACCCGGCGCGACGCTTTGTTCACCACCATGGTGGTCGCCGTGACGCGCCGGACCCCCAGGTCCGTGAAGCCCTGCGCGAGCAGCGCCGCCGAGCCTTCGGTGCCGTAGCCCTTGCCCCAGGCGTTGCGGTGCAGCCGGTACCCCAGCTCCGGCTCGTCCGGTGGGTCCTGCGGGCGCGGGCGGAAATGGAACCATCCCAGGAAATCGCCGGTGCTCTTCTCGATCGCCGCCCAGAACCCGTAACCGGGGAAACGCTCGTAGTAACCGAGGAACGCGGGGAGATCCAGCGTGACGATCTCGGTGCGGTCCGCCGGCTGTCCCCCATTGAGGTACTTCATCACGGCCGGGTCGTCGTAGAGCGTGAAGAGCGAGTCGGCGTCGTTCTCGGTGAACCGGCGGAAGATCAGCCGCTCGGTTTCGAGGAATACGTGCATCGGGTAATGCTGTCAGTGACCCCAGTGCGTGGCAATGCGATTACGCGGCGGCGGCGAAGACCTCGCCCAACGCGCGCGAGCCGGCTTCGGTCAGCACCGCGGGAACGCGGGTGCCGCACTTGCCGGGGCTGGCGGGTGCGATCAGGCCGAGCCGGGCGAGCCGGTGCACGGTGGACTGGTCGCAGCAGCTCAGGCCGTCGATGAACAGGTCGGGCTCGCAGCTGCAGCTGATCTCGGCGCGGCCTCCGGCCACGGCTCTCAATGTGGCCCGCTCACGGTGGTTCAGTTCCGTTGTCATGGCGGTGCCTCCTTCCCGTCGTGCTCATTAGACCGCTCACCACCGACATTTTCCGCCTTTGAGGGTGCGAACCCGGGTATTTCAGGGGAACACTTAGGGGTGGCGTGCCGCACTCTCCAGGGTTACCCCGGTGGAAGTGGTTCAAGCGTCGTCTTCCGCAGGTGCCGGAAAACGATCGACGTCCGGAAGCCGACGATCTCCCGGCGCAACGCCAGCCGGTCGGCCAGGAAAGCGTGCAGCGCGTCGATGTCCGGCGTGGTGACTTCGATCAGGAAATCGTCACTCCCCGCGGTCACGTACACCGAGAGCACTTCCGGCAGTTCCGAGATCGAGCGCTGGAACTCGTCGATGACGGCCCGGCTCAGCGGCCGCACCTGCGCCGCGACGAGCGCGCGGACGCCGCGGTTGAGGCTCGCCAGGTCGATGTCGGCGTGGTACCCGCGGATGACGCCGCGCTCCCGCAGGAGCCGGATGCGTTCGAGGCACGTCGAGGGCGCGATGCCGACCTTCCGGGCGATGTCCCGGTTGGTCTGCCGGGCGTCTTCCTGCAAATGCCGGACGATCGCCGAATCAAGTTCGTCGAGCACCGCGACCTCCTCGTCATTACCGAATTTCGTTCGGAGACTTGTCGACAACACCGACGATCACTCTAACTTCGGTCGACATGACCGCACATGAACAGCTCGTCGCCCGGCGTGGCCGTCGTTCCGGCGTCACCACGATGGTCGCGATCCATTCGACCGCCCTCGGCCCGGCCGTCGGCGGCTGCCGCCTGAAGCAGTACGACGGCCTCACCCAGGCGGTCGACGACGTCCTGCGCCTTTCGGCGGCCATGACGGCGAAGTGCGCCGTCGCGGGGCTCGCGTTCGGCGGTGGCAAGAGCGTCATCGCGCTGGAGCCCGGACGCGTCCTCGCGCCGGCGGAACGCCGGGACGTCCTCCTCGACCACGCCGACCTCGTCGCCGAGTTCGGTGGCGCCTACCTGGCCGGCCCGGACGTCGGCACCGGCCCGGCCGACATGCTGGTGCTGCGCGAGGTCTCGGCGTTCGCGTTCTGCGTGCCCGAGTCCGCGGGCGGCACCGGCTCCTCCAGCGGCCCGACCGCCGTCGGCGTGCTGGCCGCCCTCCGTGCCGCCGCCACCGCGGTGTTCGGCGGCGCGGACCTGACGGGCCGCCGGGTGGTGATCAGCGGCTACGGCTCCGTGGGTGCCCACCTCGCGGCGAGCCTGCACGCGAGCGGTGCCGACGTCGTCGTCTCCGACATCGACCCGGCGAAGCGCGCCGGCGCCGAAAGCGTCGGGCTGACCTGGGTCGAGCCCGAGAAGGCGCTCACCCTGACCGCCGATGTCGTCGTCCCGGCGGCGGTCGGCGGGGCGCTGAGCCCCGAGACGGTGGCCCGGCTCGACACCCCGCTGGTCGTCGGCCCGGCCAACAACCAGCTCACCGAGGACGCCGTCGCGGACGACCTGGCCGCCCGGGGCGTCCTGTGGGTCCCGGACTACGTCGCGAGCGCCGGCGGGATCCTGTACACGCTCTCGCGGGAAGCGGAGGGCCTGGACCACGAGGCCGCGCTCGCCCGCGTCGAGACGATCGGGAAGACCGTCGAAGACCTGCTGGACGCCGCGAAGGCCAACGCGACCACCCCGCTGCGCGAGGCGGCCGCGCTGGCCGCGCGACGGCTCACTTCTGGTGCGGAGCCACGTACTCCTTGGCCTCCGGCGCCTCGAACAGCGGCTTGACGTACCGGACGCCGCCCTCGGCGGAGGCGTCCGGGGTCGCGGCGTAGACCTGGCGCGTCGCCGGCGTCCCCGGCTTGGAGAAGTCGAGCGCCGCGACCAGGTCGTCGGTGTTCGCCGACGTCGTCTGCTTCAGCGCCGCGGCGATGCCGTCGCGGGTGAGGTCCTTGTTGTCGCAGGCCTTCTTCAGCACCGCGCCCCACACCTCGCCGACCGCGTAGCCGTAGGGGACACCGCCGTTCGGCGTCTCCTTGTACGCGGCCTTGTACTTCGCCGCGACGTCCTTCGCCTTCGGCAGGTCGGCCGAGAACGGCACGCTGCTGGCCACCACCGTCAGCTTGTCCAGCGCGTTCGCCGCCGGGCTCTTCAGCAGCACCGGGTCGAACGTCGGGTTGTTGCCCAGCACCGGCACATTGAGCCCGAGCGCCTTGTTCGCCGCGACCGCCGAGCCGGTCTGGGCGGGCGTGGTGGTCAGCGCGATCAGCTTCACCCCGGCGCCCTTGAGCCCGGTCACGACGTTCGTGAGGTCGCTGTCGGTCGAGGTGATCTTGACTTCCTTGACCGTCAGGTTGTGCTTCTTCGCGTAGAACTGCGAACCGCGCAGGCCGTTCTTGCCGTACTCGCCGTCGATGTAGACGTGCCCGATCGTGTCGCCGTCCTTGAGCATCCCCTGCTCCTGCAGGTACGCCAGGCCGTCGATCATCTCCACGTCGTAGGTGGTGCCGACGATCATCACGTACGGGTTGTCCAGCAGCTCCGACGACCACGACGCGGGCGCGGCGACGGCCTTGTCGGACGCCAGGTTCTGCTTCAGCGCCGCCACCACCGGGGAGCCGAGCAGCTGCACGAACCCGAGCACCTTCGGCTCGATCTGCGGGTACAGCGTCTTCGCCGTGTCGGCCTTGTAGCCGTGGTCGACCTCTTCGAGCTTCACCTGGCGGCCGCAGACGCCGCCGGCGGCGTTGAAGTCCTTGGCCCACAGCTCGTTGCCCTGCGTGACCCCGAGGCCGAGGTTCTTGAAGACGCCGGACTTGTCGGTCATCACGCCGAGCGTCACCTCGGTCGCCGTCACCCCCTTGCCGGTCTTGACGCCCGAGCTGTCCGGGCCCGACGAGCCCGCGTCGCCCGCTTTCGTGCTGCACGCCGAGAGGACGAGGACGGCCGCCAGCGCCGCCGCCAGGTGTGTGCGTTTCATGATTCCTCCGCGGGTTGACCGGATTGACGGCGAAAACGTCGCTGCGTGAGCCGGCGGCCGATCGCGGCGAGCCCGCCCGGCTCGAACAGGACGACGACGATGATCGCGGCGCCGTAGACGAACGAGCTGACCAGGATCGGGGTCAGCGCGCCGTCGCCGGTGCCGGCGAACCAGCCCAGGTCGGCGGAGTACAGGGAGAGCACCTGCGGCAGCCCGTTGACGATCAGCGCGCCGACCAGCGCGCCGGGGACCGAGCCGAGCCCGCCGATGATGACCATCGCGAGGTAGGCGATGGACACGTTGATGCCGTAGGTGCCGAACTCGCTCTCGTCCGGCTTGAGGATGTCGAACCACAGCACGGTCATCGCGCCGGCGAGACCGCCGTAGGCCGAAGAGACGGCGAACGCGCCCGCCTTGGCGCGCAGAACGCTGACGCCCATCACCGCGGCCGCGGCCTCGTTGTCGCGCACCGCCCGCCATGACCGGCCGGGCCGCCCCCGGACGGCGCCGCGGGCGATCACGAAAGCCACGACGGTGAGCAGCAGGAAGAGGTACCACATGCGCTCGGCCTGCCGGATCGGGACGCCGAGCACGGTGATCTCGGGGCCGTCGTTGGTGAAGGGGAAGCCGAACAGCGAGAACGGCGCCGGCGCGCGCCCGGTCGACGTCCCGCCGGTGAGCTCTTCCGCCGACTGCCCGAAGTAGAGGCCGAGGAAGACCAGGGCCAGGGAGGCGACGCCGAGGTAGATCCCGCGCAGCCGCCCGGCCACCGGCGCGAAGGCCAGGCCCAGCAGCGCGGAGACGACGACCGCGCCGACCAGGGACAGGCCGGGGTCCAGGCCGAAGCCGACGACGCGGTCGTCACCGGTCGGTCCGGAAAGGACGGTGTACGCCGTGCCGCCGGCGAGCAGGAAGAACGCGTGGGCCAGGGAAAGCTGCCCGGCCTGCCCGACCACCAGCGTCAGCCCGATCGCGCCGACCCCGCCGATCATCATGTACTGGCCGGCCTTGAGCCAGGCCGCGTCGAGGTAGAGCGGCAGCGCGAGCAGGACGACCAGCACCACGAGCCACGCGGCCCGGCGCACCAGCTTCGCGAGATCGCGGCGCGGCGGCGGCGCGGCTTCGGCGGCGGGCGGGCTGTCCACTTCGGACACGGCACTGTCAGACACGGGTTCGCTCCCTCGTGCCGAACAGCCCCGAGGGCCGCACCACCAGGACCACCAGCATCACCAGGAACACCGCGCTCTTCGAGAAGTCGAACGACACGTACTGCGCGGACAGCGCTTCCACGATGCCCACGACCAAGCCGCCGACCACCGCGCCCGCCGTCGAGTCGAGGCCGCCGAGGATCGCCGCCGGGAAGGCGGCCAGCGCGATCGAGTGCGTCCCACGGGAAAGGCCGGCGCCGGAGAAGTCCTGCGTCGCGATGAACAGCACGGCCACCCCGGCCAGCAGCCCGGCGACCAGCCACGCGGTCGCGGTGACGCGGGAGCTGCGGATGCCCATCAGCGCGGCGGCCTCGCGGTTCTCCGCCTGCGCCCGCATCGCGACGCCCCAGTCCGAGTACTTGAAGGCCAGCCAGAACGCCGTGATCAGCACCGCGGCCACGCCGAGCGCGACCAGGTGCGTGCGGAACAGCGTGATCCCGCCGACCTGGAACGGCTTCGCGTCCCAGGCGTCGCCGAGGAAGGGCAGCGTGACGCCGAGGCGGCGCACGATCTCCTCGGTGACGATCACGTCGACGCCGATGGTGAGCAGGGCCAGGCTGTTCGCGTCGGCGTGGCGGGAGCGCGAGAGCAGCAGCCGCTCCAGGACCAGGCCGAGCAGCCCGGCCGAGACGATGCCGACCAGCGACGCGCCCACCCAGCCGAGCGCGTCCCGCGTCACCACGACGAGGTAGCCGCCGAAGAGCACCAGCGAGCCGTGCGCGAAGTTGACCACCTCGGTGGCCTTGAAGATGATGACGAACCCCAGCGCGAGCAGCGCGAACACCGCGCCCTTGCCGAGGCCGTTCACCGTGAGCTGCAGGAACGTGTTCACGCCGCCTCCGTGCCGAGGTAGGCCTTGATGACGTCGGGGTCCGACTGGACCTGCGCCGGGGTGCCGTCGGCGATCCGGCGGCCGAAGTCGAGCACCGTGACCCGGTCGGCGATGCCCATCACCAGGCCCATGTCGTGCTCGACGAGCAGGATCGAGATGCCCAGCTCGGCGCGGATCCCGGTGATCGTGCCGGCCAGCTCCGCGGTCTCCGCCGCGTTCATCCCGGCCGCGGGCTCGTCGAGCAGGAGCAGCACCGGCTCGACGGCCAGCGCGCGGGCCAGGTCGACCCGCTTGACGACGCCGTAGGGCAGCGCGCCGACCGGGGCGTCGACGACCGCCTCGAGGCCGAGGAACGCGCAGATCTCCCGCGCGCGTTCGGCGTGGCGGCGTTCGGAGCGGACCGTCCACGGCAGCCGCAGCCCGACCTCGAGGAAACCGCCTCGGGTCAGCGCGTGGCGGCCGAGCAGCACGTTGTCCAGCACCGTCGAGCCGGGCGACAGCGCGGCGTTCTGGAACGACCGGCCGACGCCGAGCCCGGCGAGCTTGTGCGGCGCGAGCCCGGTGAGGTCGGTGTCGCCGAGCCGCACGCGGCCGGCGTCGGCCCGGTAGAGGCCGCTGATCACGTTGAAGCAGCTGGACTTCCCGGCGCCGTTCGGCCCGATCAGCGCGTGCAGCGAGCCGGGGGTGACGGTGAAGCTCACTTCGTCGAGGGCACGGATCCCGCCGAACCGGAGGGAGACGTTCTCGACACGCAGTTCCGGCGGCGTCATCCGGCCCACCTCGACAACGTCCGGCCGGCCAGGCGTTCGCGCGCGGTCTCCGCTTCGGCGTCGGCGGCTTCCTGCGATTCGGCGTGCCCGCCGAGGTAGAGCCGCCGGACGTCCTGGCTGGCGGCCAGCTCGGCGGCCGTCCCGGCCAGCGCCACCCGGCCGACCTCCAGCACGACGGCGTGGTCGGCGACGCCGAGCGCCATCACGGCGTTCTGCTCGACCAGCACCACGGCGGTGCCGCGGGAGTGGATCTCGCGGATGGTCCGGGCGATCTGCTGGACGACCTTCGGCGCCAGCCCCAGCGACGGCTCGTCGAGCAGCAGCAGCTTCGGCGCGGACATGAGCGCCCGGCCGATCGCCAGCATCTGCTGCTCACCGCCGGACAGCAGCCCGGCGCGCTGCTTGGCGCGCTCCCGGAGCACGGGGAACAGCTCGTCGACTTGTTCGCGGGCGGCGTCCCGTTCGGCTGCGCCGCGCGCTCCGATGCCGCCGGCGCGCAGGTTCTCCTCGACGGTCATCCGCGCGAAGATCTGCCGTCCTTCCGGCACGCCGACGACGCCGAGCCCGACGATCCGGGCCGGGTCGAGCTTGCCGAGCACGTGGCCGTCGTAGCGGATCTCGCCGTCCTCGATCGCGCCGCGGTGCATGCGGAGGGTGCCGGAGACGGCTCTGAGCAGGGTCGACTTCCCGGCACCGTTGCTGCCGAGCACGGCGAGGACGCCGTCGGCGGAGACGTCGAGGTCGACCCCGTGCAGGGCGGCCGTCGACCGGCCGTACCGCACCCGAAGGCCACGCACGGTCAGCACGGACTCACTCCTGGGCGCAAGACGCCTCCTCCACTCGTGTGACGTGAGTCACTGTCGGTGGCGGTCATCCTGCGGTGGGGTCGGGCCGGCCGATACCCCCACGTGGAGAGGTAAGCGGCTACGAAACGGACACGGCGGCTTCCCGCAGCGCCTCGAACACGTCGGGTGAGGTGGTGAGTTCGCCGAGGCGGACCGGCTTGCGGTCGCCGTGGAAGTCGCTGGAGCCCGTCGCGAGCAAGCCGAGTCCGGCGGCCACCTCCCGCAGCCGCGCGCGGACCTCGGGGCCCTGCTCCGGGTGGTCGGCCTCGAGCCCGGTCAGCCCGGCCGACGCGAGCGCGGTCAGCTGCGCGTCGCTGACTTCCGCACGGCGTTTCACCGACCGCGGGTGCGCCAGCACGGTCACCCCGCCGGCCGTGCGGACCAGCCCGATCGCGTCCACTGTGGACAGAACGTGCTTCGGGACGTCGGCCCGGCCGCCGTCGACGATCCAGTCGGGGGTGAAGGCATCGGCGATCCCGACGGCGGCGAGGGCCGCGGCGATGTGTGGCCGGCCGAGCGGCGCTCCCGCGGCGATCGCCTCGACCTGCGCCAGGGTGATCGGCGCACCCAGCTCCCGGCAGCGCTCGACCATCCGCACGGCGCGGCGCGTGCGATCGGTGCGGATCAGCTCCAGCTCGGCGGCCAGCGGCGCGTACCCGGGATCGGCGAAGTAGCCGAGCAGGTGCACCTCGGCATCGTCGAGCCGGCAGGAGATCTCGACGCCGGGCACGATCTCGATGTCCGAGGCGGCGGTGGCGGCTGCCAGCCCGGCGAAGGTGTCGTGGTCGGTGAGGGCGAGCACGGTCAGCCCGGCCTCGGCGGCCAGCCGGGGGAGTTCCGCGGGCGGCGTGGTCCCGTCCGAGGCCGTGCTGTGCGCGTGCAGGTCGATGGTCACCCGGCGGAGGATCTCACAGCAAGCCGGCTTCGCTGGCCTTGCCGATGGCCTCGACGCGGTTGCGCGCGCCCAGCTTGTGCAGGGCCGACTGCAGGTACGTCTTCACCGTGTTCCGCGCCAGGCCCGTCGACTCCGCGATCTCCGGGTTCGTCTGGCCCTGGGCGGCCAGCCGCAGCACCTCGTACTCGCGGCGGGTCAGGCCGCTGCGGGCCAGTGCGTCCGAGCGCTGCCCGGCGTCGGGCAGGATGCGCGGGTCGACGACGCGCTCGCCGCGCAGCACCCGCCGCAGCTCGGTCACGAGCTGTGCGCCCGCGGCGTCCTTGAGCAGGCAGCCGTGCGCGCCCGACTCCAGCGCGGCCAGCACGCCCTGATGGTCGCCGTGCGCGGTGAACACCACGATCTTGCCCTCGGGGTGCACCCGGCGCAGCTCGGTGACGACCTCCGGCGCGAGCATGTCCGGCAGCCGCAGGTCGAGCAGGATCAGGTCGGGGGCCAGCGATGCCACCCGCTCGATCGCCAGCCGCCCGGACTCCGCCGAGCCGATCACGGTCAGGCACGGGTCCGAGCGCAGCAGCAGTGTCACGCCGTCGCGGACCACCGGGTGGTCGTCGACGACGAAGACGCTGGCGGGGGTCATGGGGGTCACCGCCGCACCAGCGGCACCCACGCGCGCAGCGTGCAGCCGTCGTCCTCGTCGCGGACCAGGCTGACGCGGCCGCCCAGCCGCAAGGCGCGTCCGCTGAGCGTCCGCAGGCCGACGCCCGTGCCGGGGACGGCCGCCGCGCCGGTGCCGTCGTCCGCGACGACCACCTGGACGCCGTCGTCGCTGGGCAGCAGGCTGACGATCACCGAAGACGCCTTGGCGTGCTTCTCGACGTTCAGCAGGCCCTCGCGGACCGCGGCCACGAGCAGCGCGGTCCGTTCGGCGTCCAGCGGTGGCACCGCCGCGAGCTGCACGAACCGGGCCGGGACGCCGCAACGCGCCTGGAACGAGCGGCAGTGCTCGGCCAGCTCGACCGGCAGCGCCCGCTCCGGGCTCGACTCCGACAGCGCCAGCAGCGACTCCCGCAGCGCCCCGGCCGCCGCCGAGACGTCGCCTTCCAGCCGGCGCAGCCGCGCTTCCAGGCCGGGGTGCTCGCGGACGTCGTCGTGCAGGTCGCGCACCTGGACGCCGATGGAGAACAGCAGCGCGCCGACCGAATCGTGCAGCGCGCTCTGCATCCGCAGGCGCTCGCCGGCCACCGCGGCCGTGCGGTCGGTCTCGGCGACCTTCGCCAGCTGCAGGGCCGTCCCGGCCTGGCGGGCGACCTCTTCCATCCGCCGGACGGCGTCGTCGCCGAAGTCGGCGGGCTCGCGCATGGCGGCGTAGGCGATGGCGACGGTCTCGCCGCGCGCGACGACCGGGACGGCGAGCATCGCGGCCAGGCCCTCGCCGCGCACCTGGGCGTCGAACTGGTGGGTGATCGCGGGCGAGCTGACGTAGTCGGCCACCCGGACCGGACGCCCCAGCGCCAGCACGCGCCCGCCGATGCCCTGGCCGACGGGCACTTCGAGGTCCTGCAGCGAGTCCGTCCGGGTGCCGGACATCCAGCGGATCACGGCGAGCCCGGGCCGGTCGAGCTCGGCGACGAACCCGGCCTTCGCGCCGACCGTCTCCCGGACCAGGCGCGCGGTCCCGTGCAGCGCGGCGACGCGGTCGAGGGTGCCGAGCAGCTTTTCGCGCTCGCGCAGCAGCTCGCCCAGCACCGCGCTGTACTCGGCGACGTGCTCCTTTGCCGTCACGCGATCACGATGGCACACGGACTGTGGTTTCGGACATACCCGGCTGGAGAGGTACGGACGCCGCCGGTCGACTTGAATGGGGGCGTGGAGATCCTCACCGACGCCGCCACGCTCGCCCTGTACACCACCGACGCGTCCAACTACCGCCACGTCCCGCGGGGGGTCGTCCTGCCGGAGACGGTCGACGACGTCGTCGCCGCGGTGGCCGCCGCCCGCGAACGTGACCTGCCGGTGATCGCCCGCGGGGGTGGTACGAGCGTCGCCGGGAACGCGTGCGGGCCGGGCCTGGTCATCGACACCTCGCGCCACGTCGGCGGGGTGCTCTCGCTGGACCCGGAGACCCGGCTCGCGCGGGTGCTGCCCGGCACGGTGCTCGACGACCTGCAGGCGGCCGCCGCGCCGCACGGGCTGCGGTTCGGCCCGGACCCGTCCACGCACAGCCGCTGCACGCTCGGCGGGATGATCGGCAACAACGCGTGCGGCTCGCACTCGGTGGCGTGGGGGCGCACGGTCGACGTCGTCCGCTCGCTGGACGTCCTGCTCTACGACGGCACGCGGCTGCGGGTCGGGCCGGACGAACCCACCGAGGGCCGGATCTTCGACGAGCTGCGGGCGCTGGTGCGGGACAACCTGGCCTTGCTGCGCAAGGAACTTTCGACGTGGCCGCGGCGCGTGTCCGGCTACGGGCTCGAACACCTGTTGCCGGAGAACGGCTTCGACGTCGCGAAGGCGCTCGTCGGCAGCGAAGGCACCTGCGTGACGATCTTGGAGGCGACCGTCTCCCTCGCCCGGCTGCCGGACCGGAAGGTGCTGGCGGTGCTGGGGTTCCCGTCCGACATCGCGGCGGCGGACGCGGTTCCGGCGATCCTGCCGTGGTCGCCGCTGACCGTCGAAGGCGTCGACGCCGAGCTGGTCGCGATGCTGCCGGGCCGGGCCGGCGACCTGCCGCCGGGTGGCGCGTGGCTGTTCGTCGAGCTGGCGGGTGACGACCCGGTTTCGCGGGCCCGCGCGTTGGCGGCGTCGCTCGACCTCACCGGGTTCGCGATCGTGGACGACCCGGCCGCGCAGCGCGGGCTGTGGCGCATCCGCGAGGAGGGCGCGGGGCTCGCGACGCGGCTCGCGGACGGCTCGGAGGCCTGGCCGGGCTGGGAGGACGCGGCCGTCCCGCCCGAGCGGCTCGGCGCGTACCTGCGCGAGTTCAAGGAGCTGATGCGGGCGCACGGGCGGCGCAGCGTCGTCTACGGGCACTACGGCGAAGGCTGCCTGCACCTGCGGCTGGACTTCGACCTGCTGTCGGCTTCCGGCGTCGCGGGCTTCCGGCGGTTCCTGGAGGAGGCCGCGGACCTCGTGGCCGCGCACGGCGGTTCGCTGTCCGGCGAGCACGGTGACGGCCAGGCGCGGTCCGAGCTGCTGTCCCGAATGTACAGCCCGGAGATGATGGACCTCTTCGGGCGCTTCAAGGCGATCTTCGACCCGGCCGGGCGGATGAACCCCGGCATCCTGGTGGCGCCGCGGCCGGTCGACGCGAACCTGCGCGTGCGGTCCACGTCAGCCGCCTTCGAGGACAGCGTGTTCCTCGGCTACCCGGAAGACCGGGGGAGTTTCGGGCAGGCGATGCGGCGGTGCGTCGGCGTGGGCAAGTGCCGCAACACCAGCGGCGGCGGCGTGATGTGCCCGAGCTACCGGGCCACCCGCGAGGAGCGGCATTCGACGCGCGGGCGGGCGCACCTGCTCGCCGAGATGATCAACGGCGAGGTGATCACGGACGGCTGGCGATCGTCGGAGGTCCACGATGCTCTCGACTTGTGCCTGTCCTGCAAGGGATGCCTGTCGGACTGCCCGGTGGACGTCGACATGGCGACGTACAAGGCGGAGTTCCTCCACCAGCACTACCGGCGGCGGCTGCGGCCGGCGTCGCACTATTCGATGGGCTGGCTGCCGCTGTGGCTGCGGCTCAGTGCCCGGATGCCGCGTCTCGCCAACTCCGTGGGACGCTCCCGGGTGGCGGGCCTGGTGAAACGGCTCGGCGGGATCGCACCGGAACGAGATCTGCCGTCGTTCGCTCCCGCGCCGTTCACGAAGTCGCGGGCGGACCTGCGGCGGCGGGCGTCGGGGGAGCGCCGGGTCGTCCTGTGGCCGGACTCGTTCAACAACTACCTGACGCCCTCGGTGCTCGACGCGGCTTGGGAGGTCCTGACCGCGGCGGGCTACGACGTCGTGCTGCCGGACCGTGGAGTCTGTTGTGGACTGACGTGGGTCTCGACGGGCCAGCTCGGCGTCGCGCGCCGCGTCCTGGACCGGACGCTTTCGGTGCTGGCGCCGTACCTCGAAGACGGCTACGAGGTGGCCGGGCTGGAACCGAGCTGCACGGCCCTGTTCCGCGGCGACCTGCCGGCGCTCCTGCCGGACGACCCGCGGGCGTCGCTGCTGGCGTCCCGGACGTTCACGTTCGCGGAACTGCTGGAGCGGGCCCCGATCCCGTTCGCGGCGCTGGACGTCGACGCGATCACGCAGGTGCACTGCCACCAGCACGCGGTACTCGGCTTCGGTGCCGACGAGTCGGCGCTCGCCGCGGCCGGGGTCCGCAACACGACGCTCGACGCGGGCTGCTGCGGCCTGGCGGGCAACTTCGGCTTCGAGCGCGGGCACTACGAGGTGTCGAAGGCGGTCGCGGAGGACCGGATGCTGCCGGCGATCCGCGCGGCTGCGGACGAGACGGTGGTGGTGTCGGACGGGTTCAGCTGCCGCACGCAGATCGCCCAGGAGTCGGGCCGCACGCCGGTGCACCTGGCGGAACTACTGCGTCGCGCGTTGCCCTGAGCCCCACCAGGCGGTCGCGAGGGCGTCGAGGGTGGGCTCCGGCGGCGTCGGCAGTTCCTCGAAGTACCAGGGGAAGTTGCTGTAGACGTGCAGCAACGCGTACGCCAGGCACCGGCGCGGATCGATCGGCTGCCCGTAACCGTCGAGGAAGTGGCGCAGCAGGTCGCCGTCGCCTTTCGACACGAACAGGCCCACCGCGACGAAGTCGTATTCCGCCGCGCCGCGCATCGCGGGCTCGAAGTCGAACAAGCCCGTGATGCGGCCTTCGGTGACCATGACGTGCTCGCGCATGAACTCCGTGTGCAGCGGCACGACCGGAGGTGTCCCGAAGTCGACGGCGTCGAGGAACGCCGGGATCTGCTCGATCCACGTCTCGTCCCATCCGGTCTTCCGGTGGTGCTCGACGACCTTCGCGCGTTGCGCCGCCACGAACTCCGCCCAGTCCGCGGGCGCCAGGGCGGCCAGCCTCGGGTCGTCGACCGCGTGCAGAGTGGCCAGCAGCTCGCCCAGCTCGCGCACCAGCCGCCGCCTGTCCTCCGTGGACAGTGCCGGCCACGCCTCGGCGAGTGTCCGCCCGGGCAGGCGTTCCATGAGCAGCCAGCCCCAGCCGTCGCGCTCGCCCGCGTCCTTCACCGCCGGCGTCGGCAGGGTGCCGCGCAGTGCTTCGAGGACGGTGCGCTCAGTAGTGCTCTCGGCGAGGTACACCGGCGGGTACAGCTTGAGCACCAGGTCGTCGCCGACGGCGTACACCGGCAGCGAACCCTCGGCGAACGGGACGACGTCCGACCGCCCCAGCAGCGTCGTGACGGCGGGGAGCAGCGCCGCGCGGGTGAGCGCGCGAAACTCCGCCTCGGTCGCCGCGGACGGGAAGGTCGCCATGCTCCCGACCGTAGGGCGGGTGTCGAGCGGTTATTCCGTGCGCTCCAGAAGCGTCTTCGTCGCGGTGAGGACGAGCCGGCAGATGTCGTCCGGATCGGCGCTGGCCAGCGGTTCCTTGCGGGAGACCTCGCGGACCAGCGCGATGCCCATGAGCCAGGCGAGCGCCAGGTCGGCGCGCAGCCCGGCGTCCGGCTCGTCGGTCAGCGTCGCGAGCACCTGCGCGTACTCCTCGCCGATCTCCTGCCGGATCGCGGCCGCGACGCCGTCGCTTCCCGACGAGCGCAGGTACGTCTCCAGCGTCCGGTTCCGCGGGCCCTCGGGCGCCAGCATGCTGCGCAGGGAGGCGCTGAAGAGCCGTTCGGGTGGGGTGGTGGCCAGCTGCTCACGGCCGTTGCGGGCCACCACCGCCTCGAAAAGCGCTTCCTTGCTGCCGAAGTAGCGGAACAGCAGCGCCTGGTTGACCCCGGCCTCGCCGGCGATCTCGCGCACGGTGGTCCGGTCGAAGCCACGCTCGGCGAACAGCTTGGCGGCGGCATCCAGCAACGCGCGCTGCGTCGCGGCCGAGTCCCGGCGCCGGCCGGCCTGTTCCGTCACGGGAGCAGGTTAACCGGCAAACCGGACGCGCGCGCTCCTACCCGGTGAGCCGGATCGCGGCGGCCGTGTCGTGGCTGCCGGTCGAGCGCGGGTACATCTCGAGGGCCGCGTTGCGGCGTTTCGAGTCCGCGGGCTCGAGCATGCTGCGCCGCCACGACGCCGAAGTGGCTTCCGGCGGCGTGGCGGCCAGGCGTTCCCCGGCCGCCACGGGCCATGACCTCTTCGGACAGCGCGTCCTTACCGCCGAAGTAGCGGAACGGCAAAGCCTGGTCGACCCCGGCCTGCCCGGCCATCTCCCGCATGGTGGTCCGGTCGAAGCCGCGCTCGGCGAAGAGCGTTGCCGCGGCGTCGAGCAGCGCGGCGGTGTTCCCGTCCGCGGTCCGGCTGTGCGGTCACCGGTGCAGGTTAACCGGCAAACCGGACGCGCGCGCTCCTACCCGGTGAGCCGGATCGCGGCGGCCGGGCAGGTCAGCTCTGCCTGCCGGACCGCTTCCTCCTCGCCGTCCGCCGGTTCCTCCGACAGGACGACGACGGTGCCGGACTCCTCGTCCTGGTCGAACGTCCCCGGCGCCAGCAGGACGCACTGTCCGGAGGAGACGCAGCTGTCGGTGTCCGCCGTGATCTTCACCGGGCTCACCACGTCACGGGAACGGCGTCGACCCCGCCGGCGACGCGGTTGACGCGCACCGGGATCTCGTCGATCCCGGCCGCGAGCCGCAGGCCGGGGAAGCGCGAGAACAGCTTGGGGAACACCGTGCGCAGCTCGGTGCGCGCGAGGTTGGCGCCGATGCAGACGTGCGCGCCGGTGCCGAAGGCGAGGTGGACGTTCGGCGTGCGGGTGGGGTCGAACTCGTCCGGGTCGGCGAACACCGCCGCGTCGCGGTTGGCCGCGTCGCTCGAGATCAGCACGGCGTCGCCGCGCATGATGCGCGTCCCGGCGACCTCGACGTCTTCGTGGGCGTAGCGCAGCAGGCCGGTGCCGCTGGTCGCGGTCAGCCGCAGGATCTCCTCGATCGTCTGGTTCACCTCGCCATCGGGGTCGGCGGCGAAGCGGTCGCGGCGGGCGGTGTCGCTGAGCAGGAACAGCGTGCCCATCGCGATCCGGGTCGACGTCGTCTCGTGGCCGGCGAACAGCAGGCCGGCGCCCATCCGGGCGAGGTCGTCGTCGGTGAACGTGGGGTCGTCGGCCTGCACCGCGACCATGTCGGAGATGACGTCGGGCCGCGGGTCCGCGCGCTTCGCGTCGGCCAGTTCCGTCATGTAGGCCTTGAACTCGGTCATGGCCGCCTGCGCGTCTGCGCCGCCGTCCATCCTCGCGATGCGCTCGGACAGGCCGCGGAACTTCTCGCGGTCGGCGTACGGCACGCCGAGCAGCTCGCAGATCACCAGCACCGGCAAGGGGAACGCGAGGAAGTCGGTCAGGTCGACCGGCTCACCCGGAGCGGCGTCGTGCGCGGCCTGCAGGTCGTCGAGGCAGCGGTCGGTCAGCTCGGCGATCCGGTCGCCGAGGGCGCGCATGCGCGGCGCGGAGAACGCGGGCGCGAGCATCCGGCGCATCCGCTTGTGCTCGGCTTCCTCGGTCTCGAAGTCACCGCTCGGGCCGTCCTGGATCGCGGCGTTCGAGATCCGCGACGCCTGCTCCGGCGCGGGGTGCGAACGGCCGAAACGCTTGTCGCGGAAGACTTCCTTGGCCTCTTCGTACGACGTCACGAGCCACGCCGGGTCGCCGGCCGGGGTGAGCACCCGGCTGATCGGCGACTGACGGCGGAGGGCTTCGTAGTCCGGCGCGATGGCGAGCGCGTTCGCCCGCGTGAAGGGGAGGCGAGGCGTCTGTTCGGTGGTGGTCATGCGTCTCTCCTCAGTTCGGTTTCGAGGTCGGCGAGCCAGCGCAGCTCGGCGTCGAACTTCCCGAGCACGTGGCGCAGCGCCGCGCGGCCCCACGGGTCGGCCTGGCCGGCGGCGAGCCCGGTGAGCCGGGCGTGCTCGGTGGTCAGCGCCTGTTTCCGGACGTCGAGCACGCGGGCGCGTTCGTCCCGGTCCAGCCGGCTGAAGCTGCCGACGCGCGCGAGGAACTCCTCCTCGCTGAGCGCCAGCTCGGCCGGGAAGTCCGCGAGCATGTCGTGTAGCAGTTCGCGTCCGACGTCGGTGATCGTGTAGACGTGCCGCGGCGGTTTGGTCTCCTGCTCCTCCGCGCTGCGGCTCACCGCGGCCGCGTCGACGAAGCGCCGCAGCGTCGGGTAGAGCGAGTTGTTCGACAAGGTGTGGCCCGTCGACGCCTCCACGGCTTTGCGCAGTTCGTAGCCGTGCATCGGCTCGCGGGCCAGCTTGGACAGCAAGAGGATCTCGATCCACACCTAGGTCACCGTAACCTAGTAGCCCGTGACTGAGCAATGGCGGACCGTGACAGGTGGGAAGAAACCGTGTAGCTTTGTAAGCAGCCGCTTACAACCGGAGCGAGGGGTTTCCGCATGACCGCCACCCACACCGAGCCGCTCTCGTACCCCTTCAACGAGGAGGCGGGACTCGACCTCAACGAGGCTTACGCGGCCGCCCGCGAAGCCGAGGGCATGGTCCGCGTCAAGATGACCTACGGGGAGCCCGCGTGGCTGGCCACCCGCTACGCCGACGCCCGGCTGGTGCTGGGCGACCGCCGCTTCTCGCGGGCGATGGAGAAGGAGAAGGACGCGCCGCGCCGCTCGCCGGTGCAGCGTGAGGGCGGCATCCTGCAGATGGACCCGCCGGACCACACCCGGCTGCGGACGTTGGTGGCGAAGGCGTTCACCATGCGCCGCGTCGAGCTGCTGCGTCCCCGGGTCGTCTCGCTGGCGACCGGGCTGATCGCGGAGATGAAGGCGGCGGGCCCGCCCGCCGACCTCGTCGACCGCTACGCACTGCCGATCCCGGTCGCGGTGATCTGCGAGCTGCTCGGCGTCCCGGTCGGCGACCGGCCGAAGTTCCGCGTCTGGAGCGACGCCGCGCTGTCCACCAGCGGCCTGACGCCCGAGGAGTTCGAGCGCAACCGCGAAGAGCTGCGCGACTACATGCGCGGGCTGATCGCGGAGCACCGGGCGCGGCCCCAGGACGATCTGATGACGGCGCTGATCGAGGCGCGCGACACCCGCGACCGGCTGACCGAGCTGGAGCTGGTCGACCTGTGCGTCGGCATCCTCGTCGCCGGCCACGAGACCACGGCGAGCCAGATCCCCAACTTCGTCTACGCGCTACTCGATCAGCCCGGGCAGTGGCAGCGGCTGGTCGACGACCCGGACCTGATCCCGGCGGCCGTCGAGGAGCTGCTGCGGTTCGTCCCGCTGGGCGCGGGCGCCGGGTTCGCGCGCTACGCCACCGAAGACGTCGAGGTCGGCGGCGTCCTGGTGAAGGCGGGGGAGCCGGTGCTGGTGGCCATCGGGGCGGCCAACCGCGACCGCCTGCAGTTCGACGACGCGGAGGGCCTGCGGTTCGACCGCGAAGACCAGCACCACCTCGGCTTCGGCCACGGCGTCCACCACTGCCTGGGCGCGCCGCTCGCCCGGCTCGAGCTGCAGGAGGCGCTGCGCGCGTTGGTCACCGAGCTGCCGGGGCTGCACCTGGCCGGCGATATCGTGTGGAAGACGCAGATGCTCGTCCGCGGACCGCGGTCGATGCCGATCGCCTGGTGACTCGGAAGGTGGCCATGAGCTGGCACGTGGAAGTCGATGAACACACCTGCATCGGTTCGGGGATGTGCGCCGCGCTGATGCCGGAGGTGTTCAAGCTGGACGGCGCGGTCGCGGAGACGGTGGTTTCGGACGTGGACGGCGACGAGACGGTGCTGGACGCGGCGGACTCGTGCCCGGCGATGGCGATCACCGTGACCGACGGCGGTCGCGAGATCGGCCCGCGTCCCTAGGGCTCGAAGCGGCCGTGCTCGGTGACGACGGCCGTGATGAGGCCGTGGGGTGTCACGTCGAACGCGGGGTTGAAGACCGTCGCGTCCGGCGGCGTGATCGGCACCCCGGCGAACGCGGTGAGTTCGCGGGCGTCGCGCTCCTCGATGGCGACGCCCGCACCGTCGGCGAGCGTCGAGTCCACAGTGGACGAAGGCGCGACGACGACGAACGGCACGCCGTGGTGCTTCGCGGCGATCGCCAGGGCGTAGGTGCCGATCTTGTTGGCGACGTCGCCGTTGGCGGCGATCCGGTCGGCGCCGACGAGCACGCAGTCGACCATCCCGCGCGCCATCGCGGCGGCGGCCGCGGAATCGGGCTGGACGCGGTAGGGGACGTTCGCCTGCGCGAGCTCCCACGCCGTCAGCCGGGCACCCTGGAGGAGCGGACGCGTCTCGTCGACGAGGACTTCTTCGACGAGCCCGCGTGCGTGCAGGTGCCAGACGACGCCGAGGGCGCTGCCCCAGCCGACGGTCGCGAGTTGCCCGGCGTTGCAGTGGCTGAGCAGCCGCAGCGGCCGTGTCCCGCATTCTTCGAGCACGATGCCGGCGGCGTGCTTCGACGCGGTTTTGTTGAGCTCTTCGTCTTCGGCGAGCAGGGCGAGGGCTTCGTCGAGGACGGCGTCCGCGCCTTGACGGAGTTTCTTCATGGCGCGCTCGACGCCCCAGGCGAGGTTCACGGCGGTGGGGCGAGCGGTGGCGATGAGCTCGGCGTCGGCGTGGACGTCGTCGCTGGTCCGGGCGGCGAGGGCGACCCCGAGAGCCCCGGCGGCTCCGAGAGCGGGCGCCCCGCGGACGGCGAGCCGCTTGATGGCGTCGACGAGCTCGCCGACGGTCCGCAGGTGCAGCAGCCGGTATTCGGCGGGCAGCGCGGTCTGGTCGATGACGACGATCGAGCCGTCGGCCCAGTCGATGGTCCTGCGCACGTGCCCTCCCCGCGTTTTTCGGTTGCGTGCCCGGTGATGATGCGACGGTGACCATTGAACGCCAGAACCCGCCCGGCTTGCACACCCCGCCGGGCTACCACCACGTGACGGTGGCCGTGTCGAGCCGCACGGTGTACCTGGCCGGCCAGTGCCCCCTGACGCCGGACGGATCGGTGGTCGACGGGCTGTTACCGCAGGTGGACCAGGTGGTGGCCAACACAGCGGCAGCGCTGGCATTTGCGGGCGCGACGCCGGCGGAGGTGGTCCGCACGGTGATCTACGTGGTGACTTCGGACCGCGCGGAGCTGTCGGCGGTGTGGGACCGGTTGACGGAATCGGAGATCGGAGCGGCGTTCGCGTCGGCGAGCACGTTGCTGGGGGTGGCCCAGCTGGGGTACCCGGGCCAGCTGGTGGAACTGGACGTGACAGCGGCGCTCGACTGAGGGTGGGAAGACGGCCGGGGCCGAGCATGCCCGGCCAGGACCGCGCTCGGCCGGGCAGAACACGGCCCGCGACGGGCAGCCGCCCGGCTCGCCTAGGTCGCCACCGCGAGCGTGCAGTTGCCCGGCTCGCCTAGGTCGCCACCGCGAGCGTGCAGCCGCCCGGCTCGCCCAGGCCGCCACCGCGAGCCTGCAGCCGCCCGGCTCGCCCAGGCCGCCACCGCGAGCCCGCATCCACCCAGCTCGCCCACGCTGCCAACCTCTTCCCGGCCCCCCGGCCCCCCGGCCCCCCGGCCCCCCGGCCCCCGGCCCGGGCCCCGGCCCCTACAACCCAGCCAGCAAATCCGTCTCCGTGATCCCCGGCCCCTGTCCCGCCCGGATGAACCACTCCGTCCCGAACGCGAAAGCGAAAGCGTCGTCCGGCATGGCCAGCATGAACATGTCCTCGCTGATCTGACTCGGGTGCGCCCGCATCGCCGCGCGCTTGACGCCCACGTACTTCGACACGTCGACCGCCGCCGTGATCTCGGCCTCCGGTTTGCCGAACTCGACGTTCTCCGGGGGCTTCGGGGCCGCCTCCGGGGGCATCAGTCCCTGCTCCACCGCCGATTCGAAGCCGCGCTGCATGAACTCGCGGTTGAACGTCGCCTGGAACACGCGGGCCGTGCCGGCCAGCTCGGCCGCGCGCATGCCGACGCGGTGGACCTGGATGTGGTCCGGGTGGCCGTAGTCGCCGTTGTCGTCGTAGACCGTCAGGACGTCCGCCGACTCGTCGCGCAGGATCGCCGCCAGCTGCTCGGCCGCCTTCTCGACGTCCGCCTGCCAGAAGCACTCCGGGTCGTCGTTCGTGGACTCGCCCATCATCCCGGAGTCGCGGTAGCCGAGGAACTCGACGCGGGCGATCCCGAGGATCTCCGCGGCCGCGCGGGACTCCTGCACGCGCCGCTCCCACAGTTGTTCGCCCTCGGCGAGAAAGCCTTCGGGGACCTCGCCGACCTCGCCCCGGGTGGCGACGACGAGCACGACGCGGTGCCCCTCGGCGACGGCCTTGGCCATCACCCCGGCGGTGCGCAGGCATTCGTCGTCCGGGTGGGCGTGGAAGGTGACCAGTGTTGCCATGTCTCCGACGCTACCGAACACCACCGACAAAAACCGCCCGCCAAGGTGCGCGATCGTGGCCGCCCTGCCGTCGGGCTGGACCCCGCTCGGCATGGTCGAGCACCTCGGGTACGCCGAGCGGCATTGGTCCCAGGAGATCGTCACGGGAACCGCGGACCCGGTCGCGTGGCCGGACGACCACGAGCCGCTGACCACGCCCCGGTCTCCGGACGTCGTCTTCGCCTTCTACCGCGAGCAATGCCGCCGGTCCGACGAGATCTTCGCCGCGACGCCGTTGTCCGCGGTGCCGGCGGGGCGCCACCCCACGGCGCTCGCGGACGAGATCGCCGACCTGCGCGGCGTCGTCCTGCACATGATCGAGGAGACGGCCCGGCACGCCGGCCACCTGGACGCCGCCCGCGAACTGATCGACGGGCGCACCGGTCTCGGGCCGCGCTAGGCCTGTTCCTTCGCGCACCACCAGGTCGACCGGCCGCCGACGGTGCCGTGCGCCATCTCCGCGCCGCAGCGGGGGCAGTGCCCGCCCGCGCGGCGGTGGCCGATGATCTCGCCCGTGTGGACGCCGCCGTGCTCGATCGCCGCGCGCAACGCCTTCCGGAGTGCCTTGTGGAGGTTCGTGAGGTCGTCGTCGCCCAGTTCGTCCACCGGGCGGGCCGGGCTCACCGCCGCCTGCCACAGCGTTTCGTCGGCCAGCAGGTTCCCGATCCCGGCCAGCACGGACTGGTCCAGCAGGCGCGCCTTCACCGGCGCCCGCCCCCGGCCGACGCGTGAGCGGAAGTCCTTGCGCGACACCTCGCCCGCGTCCGGGCCGAGCGCGTCGAGGTCGGGGTCGAGCCGCACCCGGCCGAGCCGGCGCGTGTCGAACAACCGCAGTTGTTCGCCGTCGGCGAAGGTGATCCCGAACCGGAACCACTCGGGCTTCTCGACGCGGTTTCGCGAGTACCCGGGCGGCCCGCTCCGGCCGCCGAACCGCAGCTGGCCGGCCATCCCGAGGTGCAGGCCGAGGTTCGGGCCGGGCTTCCCGTCGCCGGTTTCCGTTTCGCACCAGAGTGTCTTGCCCCGCCGGTGCGCTCGTGTGAGCCGCCCGCCCCGCAACGCGGCGGCGATTTCGCCGGGCGCGTGCGGCCGGCAGACCCAGTCGTCGTGGTCGTCGACGTCCTGGATCTCGCGGCCGAGCGCATCGGCGAGGACCTGGCGGGCGAGCTCGACTTCGGGCAGTTCCGGCACGGGAACCAGTCTGGCGGTTCCGGTGCCGGATCGCCGATCAGGCGGGTGGAGGACGGCCGCCGCGACGTGGTGGGACCGTCGCGGCGGCCGCCGGTCAGGGGCGCCGGTCGCGGCGGACCAGGGCCAGCGCCGGGACGATCACCGCGGCGGCGAGGACGAACGTCACCGGGTAGCCCACCGAGCCGATGAGCAGTCCGGCGCCCAGCGCGCCCGCGGCCATGCCGAGGTCGTACGCCGCGTTCCAGATCGCGCTCACCGCGCTCTCGCCGCCGGCCGGCACCCGGGCGTACATCAGCGTGAGCGTCGCGTTCTGCAGCGCGCCGAACCCGGCGCCCAGCACGACCGCCCCGCCGATCACCAGCGACGGCGTGCCGGTGAACGCGATGGCCGCCATGCCCACCGCCGACAGCACCACCCCGGGCACCAGCAGCAGGCCCGGGCCGTGGCGGTCGCCGACCCGGCCGGCGACCCAGCGGGCCGCGGTCGCCGCCGCGGGCTGGGCGAGCAAGGCGCTCGCGGCGACCCAGGCCGGCTGGTCCGACGCGGCGAGCGGGAGGAAGGTGACCAGGACGCCGACCGCGGCGGCCGAGACCGCGAAGACCGTCGCCGGGCGGGTCAGCACGGGGTTGCGCAGGCCGGCCAGGACGCCGTGGCCGCCGTCTTCCTTCGGGGTCGCGTCGTAGCGCGGCAGCCCGGGCACCGACAGCAGCGCGAGCAGGGTGGCCACGGTCGTCGCCACGAACACCGGGGTGAAGCCCCAGCGCGCCGCCGCCCACACCCCGGCCGGCAGCGCCAGCAGGCCCGGGATCCCGCCGACGATCCCGACGAGCGCGAGGCCTTCGCCGCGCCGGTCCGCCGGGATCAGCAGCGCGGTCACCGCGCCACCGGCCACGACGGCGATCGCGAACCCGATCCCGCGAATGATGCTGACCCCGATGATCACCCACACGTTGGAGCTGACCGTGAGCAGCAGCGTCGGCGCGCCGAGCAGCACCAGGCCGGTGGCCAGCGCCCACCGGTAGCCGACCCGGGCGACCAGCCGCGGCGTCACCAGCTCGGCGGCCACGGTGGCGAGCAGCAGCGCGACCGTCGCGAGCCCCGCACCGCTGTCCGAGCCGGTCTGCTTCGCGAACAGCGGCACCACCGAAAGCGGCAGGTAGAAGCCGATCGACGACCCGAAGATCGAGACGAAGCGGATGAGCAGGGCGCGGGATACCAGCCTCGGCCGGATTTGCAGGTCAGCGGTCATGACAAGAACGTTAGAACCGAACTGGGTCACCGGTAAGGTCCAGTTCCATGGCTGTGGAGTGGGCCGGTTTGGGACCGGAGCTGTTGTTCACGATCGACCGCGAGAGCGGTGCGGGCCTCCGTTCGCAGCTCGAGGACCAGCTGCGCGACGCGATCCGCGGCGGCCGTCTGGCCGGCGGGGAGCGGCTGCCGTCGTCCCGCGAGCTGGGGCGCGCCCTCGGCCTGTCACGGGGGCTGGTGCAGGACTGCTACGCCCAGCTGCAGGCCGAGGGCTACCTGACCAGCCGACCGGGCTCGGCGACGCGCGTGGCGTCGGTCGCCCGGCCGGCCGAGGCACCCGAGGCGCGCCCGCCGGAGCGGCCCCGGTACGAGGTCGCCGACTTCCGCCACGGCGTCCCCGACCTGCGCCTCGCGCCGCGCGAAGACTGGGCGTGGGCCGTGCGCGAGGTCTGCCGCACCGCGCCGAACAGCGCGTTCGACTACGGCGACCCGATCGGCGACCGGCGGCTGCGAGAGGTGCTTGCGGCCTACCTGCGCCGCGTGCGGGCGGTCGCGGCGACCGCCGACCAGGTCGTCGTCTGCAGCGGCATGGCCCAGGCGCTCGGGCTGGTGCTGCGGGCGCTCGCCGCCGACGGCGTCGCCACGATCGCCGTCGAGGACCCCGGCATCGTGCGGTCGACGACCGAGCAGGCGAACGCCGCCGGGCTGGCCGCCGTGCCCGTCCCGGTCGACGACGACGGCGTGGACGTCGCCGCGCTCGAACGCAGCGGCGCGCGGGCTGTGCTGGTGACCCCGGCCCACCAGTGGCCGACCGGCGTGGTGCTCGCCGGGCACCGCCGTCAGGAGCTGCTGGAGTGGGCGCGGCGGTGCGACGGCGTCGTCATCGAGGACGACTACGACGCGGAGTTCCGCTACGACCGCGACCCGGTCGGCTCGCTGCAGGGACTCGACCCCGACCGCGTCGTGTCCCTCGGCACGGTCAGCAAGTCGCTGGCGCCGGCGTTGCGCCTGGGCTGGCTGGTCGCGCCCGCCCGGCTGCTCGCCGCGCTGGCGCGAGGCAAGCACGTCACCGACCGCGGGAGCCCGGGCCTCGACCAGCTGGCCCTGGCCCTGCTCATCGAGTCCGGGCGCTACGACCGGCACCTGCGCCGCGCCCGCACCGAGTACGCGGCCCGGCGCGAGACGCTCGTCGCGGCGCTGGCCGCCCACGCGCCCGGCCTCCGCGTCACCGGGCTGGCGGCCGGGTTCCACGCGATCCTGCACCTGCCCCCGGCGGCCGACGAGGAGCAGGTGATCGCCCGGGCGGCCGAGCGCGGCGTCGGGCTCTACGGCCTCGCCCGGATGCACAGCACGGAGCGCGCGACGGCCCCGCGGCTCGTCCTGGGGTTCGGCGACACGCCGCAGCGCTCGATCGAAGCGGGGATCGCCGCCGTCGGGGACCTCTTGTCAGGCGTCGAGTGACCGCGTCGCGGCGACTTCCCAGGCGAACCCGTCCGGGTCGGTGAACGGCGCGGTGGCGTTGACGGCGATCCGGTGCGCACCGGTGCCTTCGGGAGCGACGCCGGCGTCCTTGGCGAGGGCCTTGTGCCGGTACAGCGCGAGCTTGACGGGGTTCGACCCGGCGTCGAACTCGACGTACATGCGGCCGAACGCCTTGCCGACGGTGAGGCCGTGCTCGGTGTAGAACTTCTTGCTGGCGGCCACGTCCTTGACGCCGAGCAGGAGCACGACGGCGTCGAACGCGCGGGTGGCCGGGCCGGTGTTCTTCTTCGCGGACGTGGCGACCTTCCAGATGGCGCCGTCGGGCGCCTGGACGACGACGCCGTAGCCCCACATGGACTTCGTGGCGGGCTTGAGCGTGGTGGCTCCGGCTTCGACCGCGGTCCCGAGCAGCGAGTCGACGTCGGCGGGCTGCTGAACGGTGAGGGAGAGCGTGTAGCCGCGGAAGCCGGTGGACGGGCTCTCGGCGGTCCGGAACCGGAGCTGGGTGGTCAGGCCGAAGGCGGCCGAGTAGAAGCGCTCGGCGGCGGTGGTGTCGGCTACTTCGAGGGTGATGGAGTCGATGTTCGTCATGCCGGTAACGCTAGGTGCGAGGCGATGACCAGCGCTTCTCGATTCCTGATCAGTACTCGTTCTTGATCACGAAGTAGGAGCCGCGGATGGTGCCGGCCAGCTTCGACTTCTGCCGGGCGAACTTGAACGCCCCGAGCTCTTCGGGGACGTCCATCCCGTCGGAGAGCTTGAACCCGACCGCCCGCTTGCCGGCCTCGTCGAGGGCGTACATCACGTTGATCGACAGGCCGCTCTCGTAGAACACGTACGCCATCCGGATGCCCTCGACCTCGAACTCGGTGGCTTCCAGCGCGGGAGCGGAGATGACGATGCCGCGTTCCTCCTCGAGGATGCGGCTCACCCAGCCGACGGTCTCCGCGGCGTCGCTCGCGGGCTCGACCGTGAAGACGTGGTCGTACTTGTTCTTGAAGTACCGGGCCTCGTTCGCCCGCAGGCCGGCGAGGGCGTCCGCGACCGGCGACGACTCCAGCCCGGTCGTCGAGACGGTGGCGAAGTCCACGGCGTACGACATGGCGAGTCCCTCCGAGGTCGGCGTATGCGCTGGTGGCGACTGTAGACGACCGCGGAACTCACGGCCGGTCGGCGCGTCCGCCGGCCGCCACGGGCATTCAGTCGTAGTGCCGTAGAGACGGCCAGAGCTGGGCCCAGGTCCCGTGCGGGTGGCCGCACTCGTAGATCGCGGCGTGCTGGTCGGTCTCCTGGTTCCGGACGCCGTCCGGGAAGGTGATCGGTGCGATCTCGCGCACGTCCGACCAGAACCGGTGCAGGTAGGGGACTTTGAACTCGCCGACGCACAGCACGCTGTCCGGGCTGCCGGCCGGCGGTCCCCAGTCGCTGTAGCTGTTCTGTCCACTGAGGACCGGTCCGGTCAGCCCGCCGACGATGGTGAGCGCACCGGCTTCGCCGTAGTTGCTGGTGAAGATCGGGGTGCCGGGCGGCAGCCGGGCCGCCGCGGCCTTGACCTGGTCGGCGAACGCGGGCCAGCCGTAGGTTTCGATGACCGTGGGGTTGAGCGCCCGCAGCGCGTCCTGTGCGCGCGCCGGCAGGATCGGGTAGCCGATCAGGACCGCGATCAGTCCGGACAGGGCGATGACGGCGGGCCACCGGCGCCGCGAACCGCCGAGCGCCTCGGCGCGCACCGCGCCGGCCGCGAACACCGCGATCAGCGCGGGCGCGGGGTAGTAGGGCTTGCCGCCGCCGAGGGTGAACACGACGACCGCGGTGACCGCGATCGCCAGCGCCCACCGGAGGTCGCGGCCCGGGCCCCAGCCCAGCCGGCGGACCCCGAGCACGCACAGCACGATGAGCGGCGGGCCGGCCAGCAACGGCAGCAAGGGCAGCTGCGCCAGCGCGCCGAGCGGGCCGCCGGTCCGGTCGCCGAGCACGTGCGCCATCGCCAGGTTCGGCCAGCCGTTTCGCGCGTCCCACACCACGTTCGGGACGGCGATGAGCACGGCGACGGCACCGGCGAGCCACGGGCCGGGCGTGCGCAGCGCGTCCCGGTGCCACGCCGCCAGGCCGATCGCGACGCCCAGCAGCAGGACGACCACGGTGTCCTTGTTCTCCAGGCCGATGCCACCGATCACGCCGGCCACCAGCCACGCCGACGTGGTGCGCAGCCGCAGCGCCCGGGCGACGGCGACGAACATCGCGGCCCAGACCAGCTGGTCGGTCACGGTCGTGCCGAACAGCACCGACGCGGAGACGAACGCGACGCTGGCCGCCGTCGCGCCGGCCGCGATGGCCTGGGCACGGGAGCCGCCGCCGAACTCGGCGGCCAGCTTGGCGCCGAGCACGACGCAGCCGGCCTGGCACGCGATCGCGAGCACTCGCAGCGGCAGCACGCCGCCGGGCAGCTCGGCGGCCCACCGGGCCAGCACCGGCGTCAGGGGCGGCTGGTCGACGTAGCCCCAGGCCGGGTGCCGGCCGGTGATCACGTAGTAGAACTCGTCGCGGTGCCAGCCGTACCGGGTGGCGACCGCGAGGTGCACCACGACCGCCACGGCGGTGATGGCCAGCACGGGTCTCCAGGCGAGTTCCGGTCGCCTCTCGGCCGGATCCGACGTCGTGGCCGGTGCCTCGGTCTCGCTCACGATTCCCCCAGGAACGCGCTGGTCAGCAGGTGGTGGACGGTCGTCCGGCAGTGCTCGTCGGTCAGCATCGCGGAATCGGGGTCACCCAGCCGGTGCCACGCGAACCAGGCCACGGTTTCGGCGATGAAGCGGGCGGCCGTGGCGACGTCGGGCACCTCCCGCAGGTGACCGGACCGGATGCGCTTGGTGAGGTAGCCGCTCAGCGCCTCGAAGTGACCCCGGCGGCGCTGCACGAACCAGAACTGGAACATCTCCGGCAGCTCGCGGGCGCACTGCGCGACGAGCGCGAGGACGTCCCGGTTGGTCTCGATGAACGTGTAGAGCTCGTCGACGATCTCGCCGAACTCCTCGCGGGCCGACGGGACGCGCCGCCGGGTCAGCGCGGCGGCCAGTTTCGGGAGCCCCTCGGCGTCGGTCCACCGGCGGGCCAGCGCGACGATCTCGTCCTCGGACGACAGTCGCACCGGAGTCTCCAAGCCGTCCAGCAGGTCCGGCTCGATCGACCAGGCCAGCGCGACGTAGAGCAGCGCTTCCTTGCTCTGGACGTAGGTGTAGAGCGCGCCGTGACTGAGCCCGAGCGCTTTCGCCACGTCGGAGATGCCGGTTTCCCGATAGCCGTGCTCGGTGAACACCTGCGCGGCGGCCTCGGCGATGTCCGCCAGTGACCGGGTGGGCGCTCGTCCTGCCATGGGGGCAGTCTTTCCTGACTGACTCAGTCAGTCAAGTATTCGAGCTCAACGCGAGCAGCTCGCCGATCACCGGCTCCGGCCCGCCGTTGCTGAGGTGCGCGATGGCGAACATCGGGGCGATCACCCGGCTCCAGGCGAACAGCCGGTCGCCGTCGAGCCCGCAGGCGGTGGCCACCCGGTGGCACCGGGTCTCGACGCCCTCGTGCCCGGCACCCTCCAGCACGAAGTCGACGGCGTCGAAGCACGGGTCGCCGACGCACGCCTTGGGGTCGATCGCGACCAGGCCCCGCGACGGGCCGCCGTCGAGGACGTTGCCGAGGTGCAGATCGCCGTGCAGCAGCACCACCTCGGCCTGCGTGTCCAGCAGCGCGTCGCACCGGCGGATCGCGCGCTGCCAGGTGCCGGGGCCGATCCGGGCCCGGATGGCCGGTTCGGCCAACCGCCGTCCGATCCGCAGGAAGGCCTCGTCGCACCGGCCGCGCAGGTCCCGCGGCCAGTGCGCGGGCGGCTCCACGGCGTGCAGTGCGGCCAGCAACTCTCCCCACTGCCGCGGCAACGTCGCGGCCGGCAGGTCGCCGGCTTCGGTGCCGGGCCGGACCTCCTCCAGCACCATCGCCCCGGCTTCCGCGTCGACGGCCAGCACGGCGGGCACCCGGCCCGACGGCGCGAACACGCTCAGCATTCCCCGTTGCTCGGTCAGCAGTGTCCGATCCGGACTCAGCTTGAGAACCGCTGGCGTCCCGTCCGGCCACCGGCACCGCAGCACGACGGACGAGGCGCCGCTCTCGAACAGCTCGCCGAGCGCGAGACCCCATCGGGCGGCGAGCCGTCCGGCGACGCGCGGAACCTCCGCGAGCCACCCCTCGGCCGCCGGCCCGAACCGGGCGACCAACCGCGCACCGACGTCGTCCATGTCCATTCCGGCAGCTTGCCCGAACCGTCGCGGCGGTCCCCCAGCGAGGCGACGACGACGGAGACGGCCAGCAGCGCGACGCTGCCCGCGATGTCGAGAACGTAGTGGTTTCCGGTGGCGAGCACGTCGGCCGCCATGAGCAGCGGGAACGACCACGGCACGAGTGCCAGTCGTGGATGCGTGCCCCGGAGCGCGGTCCACGCGGCGTACGCGCACCACAGCGACCAGCCGACGTGCATGCTGGGCATGGCCGTGTAGTGGCTGGGATGCGTCCAGCTCTCGCGGCCGGCCCGACCCAGGATGTCGTACCGGGCAACGATGTCGACCGCGCCCGGCAGCGCCGTGCGCGGGGGCGCCGTCGGCACCGCCCAGTAGACCGGCAGGACGAGGGCCGTCATCGCGACCATCGTCCGGCGGACCTTGCGGTAGACCTCGGCGTGCCGGACGAACACCCACAGCAGGGTCCCGGCGACGACCACGTAGTACAGCCGGTACAGGTACACCGCCGCGTGCGCGAGGACCGGGTTCCCGGTCAGCCAGGCGTTCACGCTGCGCTCGACGTCGATGTGCACCGCGTGTTCCGCGGACTGCAGGGCCAGCGCGTTCGCATTGGCGGCCGCGAGATCCCGGCCCACCGCGGCGTCGATCCGGATGAAGAGCAGGAACCACAGCAGCAGGAAGACCAGCTCGACGAGCACGGCGGGTCGTCCGCCGAGACCCCGGAAGAGCGCCCGTGCCCAGGTGCGCGCGAGGCCGTCCGGCGGCGGATTCACGCGGCCACCCTAGCCGACCACGGCGAATCCGGTGTCGCTGCTCGCGTCGGACGGAGACACCTGACAGAGTGGGCCGATGCTGAAGCAGGTGGCCGACGGGGTCTGGGTCCGGCAGAGCGAGTGGGTCCGGAGCAATGCCGTCGTGGTGCGCGGAGACGACGGAGTGGTCCTGGTCGACCCCGGCATCAGCGGGGCCGATCTCGACGAGCTCGCCGACGAGGTGGACGGCCTCGGTGTCCCGGTGGTCGCCGGGTTCTGCACCCACCTCCACTGGGACCACCTGCTCTGGCATTCCCGCTTCGGCGACGTGCCGCGCTACGCCACCCGCGCCTGCGCCGAGGCCGCGGGCGCGGTCCGTGAGCGGGCACAAGCCATGGCGGCGGAGAGCGCGCCGGGCATTCCCCTCGAGCTGATCGGACTCGTCACCCCGCTGCCCGCGGACGGCGGTCCGGTGCCGGGCGAGCTCATCGAGCACGAGGCGCACGCCATCGGCCACGCGGCGATCCTGCTCGCGGACCGCGGCGTCCTGATCGCCGGCGACATGCTCTCCGACGTCCTGATCCCGCTCCTCGACCCCCGCCGCCCCGGCCAGGTGGACGCGTACGAGGCGGCCCTCGACCGGCTGGCCGAGGCGGCCCGGACCGTGGAGGTCGTGATCCCCGGCCACGGCGCCGTCGCGGAGGGCCCGGAGGTGGCGGCCCGCATCGCGGCCGACCGTGCGTACCTCGACGCGCTGCGACGGGGAGCGGAGCCGGTCGACGCGCGCCTCGAGCAGGACTGGCTCGCCGGGCCGCACAAGGCGAATCTGGAGCAGGCTCGCCGGTCGTCCTGAACCCCGATGCCCGGCAGCGGGTGCCGGGCGGGTCGCCGAGGCTTCGCCGGTGGGGCAGCGGATCTTCCTCGTGCTCATCGACCGAGCCCGAAGGCGTGGAATCGCCTTGCCGCACAGCTGAAGCCGGCATCCTGCCGTGAACGCTCGGCCGCTCCTGTCTTGATCTCGGCCGAAGGACGCGCGCTGATTCCGTGACTAGACCAGCACGTCCCCTACGATCCGCAGTCCACTGAGCCATGAGAACGTGACAACGGTCAGGAGTGCGAGGTAGCCTGCGGCGGGAAAAATGCCCCATGCGTGAAGGTAGTCGAAGCTTTTTATCGTGACGATAATCGTATAGCACACTATTATGGCGCCTGCGCCGCCATACGTTATCAGCGTGGCTGCTGCCAGCGCCAAATTTCCGTTTTTTATCGCACCTTGAACGTTGAATATCCGCTCGCTTGCCACGAAACCGATCAGGTGGTTGCCGGACGACCTTCCTGACAGGTCTGCCAACTTTTTCAACCGCCTCTCCAGGTGGGTGATGGAAACGGCTTTCGTTGCCGAGGCGGCAAGGAGAACGGACTGAAATGAGACCAGGCATATCAACGGGAAGGGTAATAAGGCCATCCATCCGCCGATGAGGGCAAGCTTTTCCCATAGGGCTGATGTGCCGACGAGGTAGGCAGCCTCTGCGGCCACGAGGCCAAGGCTGAAATTCATGTTGGAGGTCGAATCGACACGCTCGGCCTGATAGATCGCCACGAGTACGGCCGCTGAGGCGTTGTCTTGCCGGTTCGCGTCCATGTGTCACCTAGTGAGGTTGCAATGCGGTCAGGGTCTCAGGTGGGCGAGACCCCTGCCTTTGTGCAGCTACTTCATCGAATGAGCCCGAAGCAGTGTTACTCCTTATGCATGTAGCGATTGACACGGTCGTGCAACATTGTTCGATCATGGGAGTCGGATCGATGATCTGTAACACTGCGCATCCTTCGATCGACCTGGTGAGCGGTTCGGAATGGAGGAGGCATGTTGATTTCGTCGATCATGCTTGCTGAGGGTGAGGGGCAACGAGCAGCCGTAGTGGGCTGGATTGTTCTGGCTGCCGTCGTTGTGATCGGAGTTCTCGTCGCCATTGTGGCTGCAGCCGTCGCGGGCGAAAGTCTGCTTGATGAGCTGGCGCGACGACTTCCGGCATATCGCGCTGGCTGGTTCGGTCTGCTGATCGGCGGCCTCGGGTTGGTGGCGCTCGGGTTCATCCTGGCCAGCTTCGGTCTAGGGCTGGCAGGCGCCGTCTTGCTGTTCTTGGTCTGGCAGGTCTCGGATCGCAGCGATCGCGTTTGAGCTGAACCGTCATTCCCGCTGCGGGCCACGCCATCGTGACCAGAGGGGCCCGGCGACGTGGCTTGCCGCCGGGGGCCCGGGCCGGGGTTCAGCGGCCGGCGGCCAGCACCGCCGCGAGGCCTTCCCGCAGATCCCGGACGAAATACCCGGGCACCTCCAGCGACGGGAAATGTCCCCCGGTTTCCGGCGACCGCCACCGGACGATCTGCCGGTAGCGTTCCTGGGCCCAGGGGCGCGGGCACTTTTCGATGTCGCGGGGATACATGGTGATCGCCGCCGGGACGTCGACCCGGAGTTCGGGGTCGAGCGAATTGTGGCTTTCGTAGTAGATGCGGGCCGCTGACGCTCCGGTTCGCGTCAGCCAATACAGGGTCACGTCGTCGAGAACTCGGTCGCGGGAAATCGTCTCGAACGGGCTGTCTTCGGTGTCCGACCATTCGGCGAACTTGTCGAGGATCCAGGCGAGCAGCCCGACCGGCGAGTCGACGAGCGAGTAGCCGATGGTTTGCGGCCGGGTCGCCTGCTGCTTCGCGTACGCCGCACGGTGGTGCCAGAACTCGCGGGTTTCCTCGGTCCACTCGCGCTCGGCCGGCGTCAGCCCGTCCGTCGTCAGGCCGGGCGGTCCTTCCGCGAACGTCGTGTGGATGCCGAGGACGTGCGCCGGGAAGCGGCCGCCGAGGACCGTCGTGATGTTGCCTCCCCAGTCGCCGCCGTGGGCCGCGAATTCGCCGTAGCCGAGCCGGCCCATCAGGTCCACCCAGGCGGCCGCGATCTTCTCGGTTCCCCACCCGGTGGTGGCCGGCTTGTCGCTGTAACCGAAGCCGGGCAGCGACGGGGCCACGACGTGGAACGCAGGCGCGGCCGCGTCTTCCGGATCCGCCAGCTCGTCCACGACGTCGACGAACTCGGCGACGCTGCCCGGCCAGCCGTGCGTCATGAGCAGCGGAGTGGCGTCCGCGCGCGGGGACCGGCGGTGCAGGAAATGGATGCCCAGGTCGTCGATGGTCGTGCGGAACTGACCGATGCGGTCGAGGCGCTCTTCGAACGACCGCCAGTCGTACCCGGTGCGCCAGTGGTCCACGAGCTCGACGAGGTCGGCGAGCGGAACGCCCTGGTCCCACCGGCGGGCGGGCGGGACCGTCTCGGCTTCCGGCAGCCGCGCCGCGGCCAGTCGCGCGCGCAGGTCGTCGAGGTCGGCGTCGGTCGCGCGGGCTTCGAACACCCGGACGTCGCTGGTGGGACGGGGCATGAGACCTCCTGGCCATCGTGGAACCGGCTTAGCTGGTTCTAACACGGCGCCGCGGCGAGGCGCAACCGGCTAAGGTGGTTCCATGCCCGCTGAGTTCCCCGATTTCCGCCTCGGCACTGTGCTGGCGACCAGCTTCACGGCGACCTTGACGGAGCGCCGTGGCGACGCCGTGGAGCGCATTCCCACGCCGCGGCGGCTCGTCGACTGGCTGGTGGTGAGCGGCCTCGCCGTGGACTCGTGCACCGATGCCCAGCTCGATCTCGCCCGGGAACTGCGGGAGTCGATCCACGCCGCCGCGACCGCGGCCGCGACCCAGGGCGCGCTCCCCGCGTCCGCCGTCCGGGTCATCAACGTCCGCAGTGTTCAGGGCCGGGCCGCGGCCGTCCTGACAACCGAGGGCGCTCGGCGGTGGCGGCTCAGCTCGCCTTCCTGCGTCGAAGACGCCCTGGGCGTGATCGCGGCCGACGCGATCGGCATCCTCGCCGGCGAACGGGACGGAAGGCTGGCCTTGTGCGCGTCGCCGACCTGCCGAGCCGCTTTCTTCGACACCAGCCAGAGCCGCACCCGCCGGTGGTGCGACATGAACACGTGCGGGAACCGGCAGAAGAAGGCGCGCTTCAACGCCAACCAGCGCAAGAATCCCGCCTGACGGCCGGAAGCCGTTACGCCGGCAGGGTGCGCCGCAGGAAGGCGGTCGTCAGCGCCCACGCCCTGGCCGCCGCGGCCGGGTGGTGGAACATCGGGGCCACGTTGTTGTGGAACGCGTGTCCCGCGTCCTCCTGGACGTGGATCTCCGCGCCCGGGTGGGCGGCGACCGCCGCCTCCACCACCGCGACGTCCGCGCGCGGGATGTACGGGTCCTGCCCGCCGAAGTGGAACTGGATCGGGCACGTGATCTTCGCCAGGTCCGCGATCTGCCCGGCCACCGTCGAGCCGTAGAACGACACCGCCACGTCCGGGTCGCCCGCGGCGGTCGCCGCGAAGGCCAGCGACCCGCCCAGGCAGAAACCCAGCACTCCGACGCCGCCCGAAACCGCCGGCTGGGCGCGGAGGTGGGCCACGGTCGCCAGGACGTCCGAAAGCCCCAGTGCCGGGTCGAAAGCGGACGCCACCTTCATCGACGCCGCCACGCCCGCTTCGTCGTGGGAAGACGACCAGCCGGGCGCCGTCCGGTGGAACAGCTCGGGGACCGCCACCACGTACCCCTCGGCGGCCAGCTCCGCCGCCACCGAGCGCAGGTAGTCGTCGAGCCCGAAGATCTCCTGGACCAGCACCAGGCCCGGGCCCCGGCCCGATGGTGGCAGCCACGTCGGGAGGTCCGTCAGCACGCCGTCCACCGCGATGCCCCTTCCGGAGGTCGATGTCCACACCGTACTGGCTCCGCGGCTGGAGGCGTCCTAAGTTGAGATGCCGACCAAGGAGGCTCGATGGGTGAGAAGACGAAGTTCATCCTGGACGAAGACGACCTGCCGACCCGGTGGTACAACGTCATCCCCGACCTGCCCGAGCCGCCCCCGCCGCCGCTGCACCCCGGCACCCGCGAGCCCGTCGGCCCGGACGACCTGGCGCCGCTCTTCCCGCAGGCGCTCATCGCCCAGGAAGTGACGACTGATCGCTATGTCGACATCCCGGAGGAGGTCCGGGACGTCTACCGGCTGTGGCGGCCGTCGCCGCTGTACCGCGCGCGCCGGCTGGAGAAGGCGCTCGGCACCCCGGCGCGGATCTACTACAAGTACGAAGGCGTCAGCCCGGTCGGGTCGCACAAGCCGAACACCGCTGTGCCGCAGGCGTTCTACAACGCGCAGGAAGGCGTCAGCCGGCTGACGACCGAGACCGGCGCCGGCCAGTGGGGGAGCGCGCTCGCGTTCGCCTGCGCCCAGTACGGCCTGGAGTGCGAGGTCTGGCAGGTCCGCGCGTCCTACGACCAGAAGCCCTACCGCAAGCTGATGATGGAGACGTTCGGCGCGACCGTCCACCCGAGCCCGTCCGAGCTGACCGAGTCCGGCCGCGCGATCCTCAAGGACCACCCGGATTCGACGGGCAGCCTCGGCATCGCGATCAGCGAGGCCGTCGAGCAGGCGGCGCAGGACCCGGACGCGCGGTACGCGCTGGGCAGCGTGCTCAACCACGTGCTGCTGCACCAGACGATCATCGGCGAAGAGGCGCTGAAGCAGTTCGAACTGGCCGGCGACACCCCCGACCTCCTGGTCGGCTGTACCGGCGGCGGCTCGAACTTCGGCGGGCTCGCTTTCCCGTTCCTGCGCGAGAAGCTGGCGGGCCGGATGGACCCGGTGATCCGCGCGGTCGAGCCGGCCGCGTGCCCGTCGCTGACGCGCGGCAAGTACGCCTACGACTTCGGCGACACCGCGGGGCTGACGCCGTTGCTGAAGATGCACACGCTCGGCCACGACTTCATCCCGGACCCGATCCACGCGGGCGGCCTGCGCTACCACGGGATGTCGCCGCTGATCTCGCACATCTACGAGCTCGGCCTGATCGAGGCGATCGCGATCGGCCAGCAGGAGTGCTTCGCGGCGGGCGTCCGGTTCGCGCGGTCCGAAGGAATCATCCCGGCTCCGGAGCCGACGCACGCGCTGGCGGCGTGCGTCCAGGAAGCGTTGCGGTGCAAGGAAACGGGCGAGGAGAAGGTGATCCTCACGGCCCTGTGCGGCCACGCGCACCTGGACCTGCCGGCCTACGGCGCCTACCTGGCCGGGGACATGGTGGACGACGAACTGTCCGTGGCCGCTCTCGAAGCGTCCCTCGCGACCCTGCCGTAAGCCGTGAACGGCCCATCGAGGGACTCCCTCGATGGGCCGTTCACGGACTTTCAGAGGACGTCGGGGACTTCGGGGCGGATGAGTGCGGTGTGGGGCGTCGCGAGGACCACGCGGTCGCGGCCCGCCGCCTTCGCCGCGAACACCGCGTCGTCCGCCGCCTGGAGCAGGATCGTGTACTCCGTGGCCGTTTCCGGGTACACCGCCGCGCCGATCGAGGCCGTCAGGCCGTCGATCACCTCCGGCTTGCCCGGGCGGATCACCGGCACCGGCACCTCGATCCGGGCGATCGCCGCGCGGATGCGGTCCGCGATGGACACGATCTCCACGCTCGTCGCGCCGGGGAGCAGCACCACGAACTCGTCGCCGCCGAACCGGCCGACGTAGTCGCCGCTGCGCACCGACCCCTGGATCGCCACCGCGATCGCGCGCAGGACCTCGTCGCCCGCCAGGTGGCCGTTGCCGTCGTCGATGGCCTTGAAGTGGTCGAGGTCGATCATCAGCACGCCCGCGGTCGACGACAGCTCCGCGGCGCGGACCAGCTCGGCGCGCGCCAGCTGGACCCAGAACTCCGGCGCCAGCAGCGCGGTCTTGGAGTCCGTGCGCGCGGCGGCCTGGAACTGCGGCAGCAGCAGGCCGATGTGCAGCGCCACCGGCGTCACCATCAGCACCGGCAGCAGCCACGGCCGGACCGTCATCACCAGCGCGATCCCGCAGCCGACGCCGACGGCGGCCAGCACGATCAGCACGTCCGACGGGTTGCCGAACGCCTGCCGCGGCGGCTTGCCCGGGTTGCTCATCAGAATCGCGAGGATCACCAGCACGTAGTTGAGCCCGAAGTAGACGATCCCGGACAGCAGCAGCGCGGTCATCCCGCCGAACCCGTCCAGGTACGGCACGTACGGCGCCAGGTGCCCGGTGCCGGCCGACAGAACGGCGCCCGCGGCGAAACAAGCGAGGATGACGGTCGCCCCGGAAAACACTTTCCGGTGAATTACGCCACGGCGTTGGTAAACGCGGACCCAGGAATGGGCGTAGCTGACCACGATGACGAGCGTGGCCAGCGGCGGCGGCAGCAGGAGCAGCCCGGCGAAGATCCAGATCGACTGCAGGTGCATGTGCGGCCGTCCGTCGGCGGCGAGCTCGCGGATGCGCTCGATGCGTTGCGCCGCTTCGAGGTGCACGATTTCGCCGGCCAGGATCAGGCCGCACCAGAGCAGGGATTGGGTGGTGATCGGCACGAGCGCGGCCGTGGCGAGGACCGCGACCAGCGCCAGCGCGTCGACGACGAGGACATAGCCGAACACCGGAGTGGCCAGCTTCCACATCGCCCACGTACGGATACCTGATCGTGGACGTTCTGAGCTGGGCTTTCGCCCTGGGGACCCGGACAATCCCACGAAACGCCCTTCTATTCAGGACGGAACTTCGTCGCGGAAATCGTCACTGTAATCGAATGAACGCGGTGTGTCACTAGGCTGGTCGGGCTACCGTCCGGTCACGCACTGTGCAATATCCGATCCGAACAGGAGAAATCATGTCGCACTTCCTGCCCAACGCCAACATCGTCCCGTCCCGCCGGCGCGCGCAGCGGCCCACCGACTGGACGCGGCAGCTCCCCACCGACTGGACCCGTTCGATCCCGACGGACTGGACTCCGCGGCAGATCCCGACCGACTGGACCGCGCGCGAACTGCCCACCGACTGGACCGTCCGCGAGCTGCCGACGGACTGGACCCGCCCCGGCGTCTCGTCACCGCTGCCGCAGTGCCCGACCGACTGGACCCGGTCCTGACCCCTGCCCGGTGACCGGCGGGCCCCGCCGGTCACCGGGGTTCCGGTTGCGCGCGCCGCCACAGCGACGCCGCCCCGCAGGCGGCCACCACACCGATCGCCCCGGCTCCGGCGACGACCCCGTGCGGTGCCGCGCGCTCGGCCGCCAGCCCGGCCAGCACCACGCCGAGGCCCTGCGACACCCGCAACGCCGTCAGCGCGAAGCCGAACGCCTGCGCGCGCTGGGTGTCCGGGGTCAGCTGGACGAACGTCGTGTTCGCGATGAGGTTGTAGGAACTGGCCACTCCGGACAGCGTCAGCAGCGCCAGCGTCGCCTCGAGGTCCGGCCGCAGCGCGCACCCCAGCAACGCCGCGCACGCCAGGACGGCCAACGGCCCCAGCAAGCGGCTCCGCCGGGAAGCCGGGATCCGCGACAACGCGGCCATCCCGATGACGTTGCCCAGCGCGTACGCCCCGAGCAGCAGCCCGACCACCACCGCGCCACCGCCGAGTTCGGCCGCGTACGGCGCCGCGATCGCCTCGCCCGCGATGTAGATGCCCGACACGCACCCGAGCGCGACCAGCGCGAGCCGCCGCCGGTCGCCGACCACCACCGTCCAGCCCGCGCGCACGTGCCGCCACCAGCGGACCCCGGACGACTCCCGCGGCGGCCGGGACCGGACGCCGGTGACCAGGAACAGTGCCGACGCCGCGAAGCTCACCGCGTCCGCCAAGAGTGCGCCGCCGGTGCCGACGGCCGCGACCAGGAGCCCGCCGAGGGCGAACCCGGCGACCTGGCCCGCCTGCACGAGCATCATCAGCAGGCCCATCCCGGGCACGAACCGCTCGCCGGGCAGCACCTGCGGCAGCAGCGCGGCGCGCGCGGAGTTCCAGACCGGGTTGACCAGCTGGACGCCGATCAGCAGGGCCGCGACGGCCGGCAGCGGGAGCCCCGGCCACGCCATCACCGCGACCGCCAGCGCGCGCACCACGTCGGACAGCACCATCACCGCGCGCGGCGGGTGGCGGTCGGCCAGCCCGGACAGCAGCGGCCCGCCGACGAGGTCCGGCAGGAACGTCAGCGCGTACGCCAGTGCCGCCCAGCCGGGCGACTTCGTCCGGCCGTAGACCAGGATCGACAACGCGACCCGCGCGAGCTGGTCACCGGTGACCGAGACCAGCTGCGCCGAGAACAACGCCCGGAACTCGGCCACCGCGAGGACGTCCCGGAATCCCACCGCACGCGTCGCCATGGACACCCACGGTACCGCCGCGGACGCGGTGCGTGAACGGCCGTTAGGAGGTCACTGCCCCTCGCCGCACGTGATTTTCGGCTGCGGGTTGTAGCGGACGTTGCGGGTCGAGCGGCTGACCTCACGACCGGACGCCGCGTCCTTGAGCACGCGGGTGTCGCTCGTGGTGAAGCCCGGCGCGCCGTTGGAGGCGTGGCAGTTCTCCGCCGGCCCCGGCTTGGTCGGCGGGTCGGTCGGGTTGGACCGGCCGCCCTGGATCGACTCGACGGTGTAGCGCTTGGTGCCCCACAGCTTCACGGTGATCGACGACGGCGTCCAGATCGTCTGGATCGCGATGCCGGTGGCCGAGTCGTTCGTGAACTTGATGTCGATGACGCTGGCACCGTTGGGGTTCTGGAACACCGTCGCCTCGCGCGCGGCGGGGTAGCGGCTGATGTAGTAGCTGTGCTCCTTGTGCCCCGCGTCCTTCATGCCCGCGAAGTACGACGCGTTGTACAGCGTCGTCGCGAACTGCGAGATGCCGCCGCCGACTTCGCGCGCCGGGGCGCCGTTCTCGATGACGCCGGCCTCGACGTAACCCTGCGGCTTGCCGCGCGGGCCGGTGAACCCGTTGAGGCTGAAGGTTTCCCCCGGCTTGACGATCGCGCCGTTGACCTTCTGCGCGACGACGCGGATGTTCGTGCCGGAGTCGGCCGCGAAGCCGCCGGTGGTGAATTCGCCGACGACCTCCTTGACGCCCAGCTGGTTCGCCTGCTCGGTCGTCACCTTCGCCGGGCTGTCCTTGTAGACCGCGGCGACCTCGCGGCCGTCGGTCTTCTTGAGGACGTCGGGCAGCGGCTTGAGGCTCGGGTCCCAGTCGATGGTCCGGCCGTCGGTCGACGGGTCGACCGTGGGCTTGCCGCCCTCGAAGACGATGGTCGCCTCCTTGCCCTCCTTCTCGGTGGACTTCAGCTGCGGCCCGGCGGCTTCGGCGATCTTGGCGTTGTCGATCCTGGGGTTCAGCCCGCCGCCTTCGGCGGGCTCGAAGCTCAGCGCCGCGGCGATCGCGTCCGGCTTCACGGTGGCGTTCTTGCCGTCGCCCTTGACCACCAGCGGGCCCGAGACGGCGGGGCGCGCGAACTGCTCCAGCGCGGCCTGGACGCCTTCGGGCGTGGTGCGCACCGGCGTGCCGGTGACCGGCAGCGCCAGGGTCTCCCCGCGCGCCCACTTCTCGACGACGGCGGCCTTCGCGGCCTCGACGTCGAGCTTCTGCCCGGGCTTCGGCGCGACGGCGACCGGGTTCGTGCCCTCGAACTTCACGGTGCCTTCGGCCGGCTCGCGGTCGACCTGGCTGCGGAGGCTGTCGAGGGCGGCGGCGAGCTTGGTCTCGTCGGCGTGGCTGACGACGCCGACCTCGCGGCTGGAGAACAGCGACGCCAGGCGCGTGAACGGGTTCAGCGGCTGCTCGCCGGCCTGGTCGAGGGTCTGCGGCCAGTCGAGCTTCAGCCCGGCGAGCGTCGGCGACAGCTCGCCCTTGACGTCGCCCGCGGTCACGGCGAGGGGACGCGTCAGCCGCGGCTCGATCTGCCCGCGCAGCTCCTGCTCGGCGGCCTGGCGGTCCATGCCGCCGACGTCGACGCCGGCCACGGTCACCCCGCGCGGGACGCTGCCCTGGCTGACCAGCAGGTCGATGCCGTAGATCGCGACGAGCACGGCGAAGGCGCCGCCGGCGATCAGGCCGGTCTTGCGCAGGTTGATCCGCTGGGCGAGCTTCTGCACCGGAGAGGGTGCCGGGTCCGGTTCGGGCCGGACGACCGGCAGGACGTCCGTCTGCTCACCGTGTGACTCGGGCCAGCGCGGTTCGTACGGCAACTCTCCACCCCTTCAACGCGGCACCGGATCGCGCCGGTGACGGGATCAGCGTACGGGGCACCCGGACAAGCCGTACGACTCGCCCTAACGGGGGATGAACCGGTCACGGAACGGTCAATCGGCGCGCCCTCAGCCGGCGTCGGGCTCCGGATTGCGGCCCGCTCGCGCCAGGAAGTCGAAGTCGCAGCCTTCGTCGGCCTGCGTGATGTGTTCGCTGTAGAGCGCGCCGTAACCGCGCTCGAACCGGGGCGCGGGCGCGGTCCACTCGGCACGCCGGCGCTCCAGCTCCTCATCGGACACGTCCAGGTGCAACGTCCGCGCGGGGACGTCCAGGCTGATCAGGTCGCCGTCGCGGACCAGCGCCAGCGGGCCGCCGACGTGGGATTCGGGTGCCACGTGCAGGACGCACGCGCCGTAGCTCGTGCCGCTCATCCGCGCGTCGGAGAGCCGGACCATGTCGCGCACCCCGGCGGCGAGCAGGTGCGCGGGGATCGGCAGCATCCCGTACTCGGGCATGCCCGGACCGCCGAGCGGGCCGGAGCCGCGCAGCACCAGCACCGAGTCCGCGGTGATCGACGGATCCTCGATGCGCTTCTTGAGGTCGGTGTAGTTCTCGAAGACCACGGCGGGCCCGGTGTGGGTGAGCAGGTGCGGTTCGGCGGCGATGTGCTTGATCACCGCACCCGACGGCGCCAGGTTGCCGTGCAGCACGGCCACCCCGCCCTCGGCCGCCACCGGGTTGTCCCGCGGGCGGATGACGTCGTCGTTGTGCACCCGCGCGGCCGCCAGGTCGGCTTCGAGCGTGCGGCCGGTGACCGTCACCCGGTCGGTGTGCAGCAGGTCGGTCAGCCGCGAAAGCAGCCCGGGCAGGCCGCCCGCGTAGTAGAAGTCCTCCATCAGCCAGTCGCCGCCCGGCCGGACGTTCGCCAGCACCGGCACGCGCCGCGCGATGGCGTCGAAGTCGGCCAGCGACAGCGGGATCCCGCTGCGCCCGGCCATCGCGATCAGGTGGATCACGGCGTTGGTCGACCCGCCGAGCGCGAGCACGGTGGTGATCGCGTCGGCGTAGGCCCGCTTGTCCAGGATCCGCGTGATCGTCAGGTCCTCCCACACCATGCCGACGATCCGCGCGCCGCTCGCCGCGGCCATCCGGTGGTGCGCCGAGTCGACCGCGGGGATCGACGCCGCGCCCGGCAGGGTCATGCCGAGCACCTCGGCGGCCGACGTCATCGTGGACGCCGTCCCCATCGTCATGCAGTGCCCCGGCGACCGCGCGAGCCCGCGCTCCAGTTCGGACATCTCGGCGTCGCCGATCAGCCCGGCGCGCTTGTCGTCCCAGTACTTCCACATGTCGGTGCCGCTGCCGAGGACCTCGTTGCGCCAGTGTCCCCGCAGCATCGGCCCGGCCGGCACGAAGATCGCGGGCAGCCCGGCGCTCGCCGCGCCCATCAGCAGTGCCGGTGTGGTCTTGTCGCAGCCGCCCATCAGGACCGCGCCGTCGATCGGGTAGGACCGCAGGATCTCCTCGGTCTCCATCGCCAGGAGGTTGCGGTAGAGCATCGGTGTCGGCTTCTGGTAGGTCTCCGAGAGCGTGGCCACCGGGAACTCCAGCGGGAAGCCGCCCGCCTGCCAGACGCCGCGCTTGACCTGCTCGGCGCGTTCGCGCAGGTGCATGTGGCAGGGGTTGATGTCCGACCACGTGTTGAGGATGCCGATGACCGGCTTGCCGAGGTGCTCTTCCGGGTTGTAGCCGAGCTGACGGCCGCGGGCGCGGTGGCTGAAGTTGCGCAGCTCGTCGCCGCCGAACCACCGGTGGCTGCGGAGCTCCTCGGGTGCTTTCATGCGATCCAGTATGGCATCTGATATATGATCCCGGGGGCCTGGTTGAATGGGCTTCGACACGACCGAGGGAGCGCCATGACCGGGACGTTCAGCCTGCCCGCCTCCCGGACCGAAGTGGTCCTGGAGGAGATCCGCCGCGGCATCCTCACCCGCGAGCTGGTGCCCGGCCAGCCGCTCGTCGAAGCGGAGCTGGCCGCGCGGCTCGGCGTGTCGAAGACGCCCGTGCGCGAGGCGCTCAAGGTGCTCTCCAACTCGGGCCTGGTGACGTTCAGCCCGTACAAGGGCGCGTCGGTGGTCACGGTCGACGCCGAGCTCGCGAAGTCCGTCTACGACGTGCGGATGGTGCTGGAACCGGAAGCCGTCCGCCGGACCGTCGAACAGCGTGACGCCGCGTTGCTCGACGACGCGGCGGAGGCGCTGAAGGAAGCCTCGACGGCCATCGCCGACAAGGACCAGGCCGCGCTGAGCCTGCTCAACCGCCGCTTCCACCGCGCCCTCTACCGCGGCTGCGGCAACCCGCTGCTGGTCTCGATCCTCGACGACCTCAAGGACCGCGCGGCCCTGATCAGCGTCGTCGGCTGGGAAGCCAACCCCAGCTGGAAGAAGGAGTGGACCGAGCACAAGGCGGTCCTCGCCGCGGCCAAGAAGGGCGACGCCGAAGGGGCCGCGGCGCTCCTCAAGGACCACATCGGCGGCTTCCTCGAACGGGTCCTCAAGGCCATCGGATGAAGCTGCTGCTCATCTCGGACACCCACGCCCGCCCGCTGCCGGAGCAGGTGTGGGCCGAGGTGACGGCGGCCGACGTCGTCGTGCACGCCGGCGACTGGGTCGAGGCGGACCTGCTGGACGAGCTGGAAGCCCGCAGCAAGCGCCTGATCGGCGTCTACGGCAACAACGACGGCGCCGGCCTGCGGGCGCGGCTCCCGGAGATCGCGCGGGCGGACCTCGGCGGCGTGCGGTTGGCCGTGATCCACGAGACCGGCGCGAAGCAGGGCCGCGAGCAGCGGTGCGACGCGCAGTTCCCGGACACCGACGTGCTGGTCTTCGGGCACAGCCACATCCCCTGGGACACGACGACCCCGGCGGGCCTGCGGCTGCTCAACCCCGGTTCACCGACGGATCGCCGCCGTCAGCCGTTCTGCACCTACCAGACCTGCCGCATCGAGCGCGGCACCCTGACGGACGTCGAGCTGCACGAACTGCCCCGGAAAGGGTAGACAGGTCCCATGGATCCGGCATGGGCGTTGCGGGAGATCGCGTTCCAGCTCGAACGCGCGGGAGAACCGACCTACCGCGTCCGCGCGTTCCGGAGCGCGGCCGCGACCGCCGACAAGGTCGGCGCCGAGCAGCTGGCGCAGATGGCCGAGAACGGCACGCTCACCTCGCTGCCCGGCATCGGCAAGGCCACCGCCGGCGTCATCGAGGACGCGCTGGCCGGCCGCGACCCGGCCTACCGCGAGAAGATCGTCGAGAAGAAGCTGCCGGACGGCGAGCCGCTGCGCTCGGCGTTGCGCGGCGACTGCCACACCCACTCCGACTGGTCGGACGGCGGCAGCTCGATCGGCGAGATGGCCGTCGCGGGCCGGGACCTGGGCCACGAGTGGATGGTGCTGACCGACCACTCGCCGCGGCTGACCGTCGCGAACGGGCTCTCGCCGGACCGGCTGCGGACGCAGATGCAGATCGTCGGACGCGCCAACGAGCTGATGGCGCCGTTCCGGCTGCTGCACGGCATCGAGGTCGACATCCTCGACGACGGCGCCCTCGACCAGGAAGAGGACCTGCTGGGGCAGCTGGACTTCGTCGTCGCGAGCGTGCACTCGAAGCTGCGGATGCCGGCGAAGGACATGACGCGGCGGATGCTCGCCGCGGTCCGGAACCCGCACACCCGGGTGCTGGGGCACTGCACCGGGCGGCTGGTCGCCGGCCGCGGACGTCCGGAGTCGGAGTTCGACGCGAAGGCGGTGTTCACCGCGTGCCGCGAGAACGGCGTCGCGGTGGAGATCAACTCGCGCCCGGAACGCCTCGACCCGCCGATGAAGCTGCTGCGCCTGGCCGCCGAGATCGGCTGCGAGTTCGCCATCGACAGCGACGCGCACGCGCCGGGCCAGCTCGACTGGCTGGGCTACGGCTGCGAGCGTGCGATCCAGGCGGGCATCGGACCGGAACGGATCATCAACACCCGGACGGCGGCGGACCTGCTCAGCTGATCTCGATGACGGGGTGCTTCGCCGGATCGAGCCAGCGCAGGAGGGCTTCGAGGTCGGGCTTGGGGATCGCGACGCAGCCCGCGGTCGGCTTCCCGTCGGTGACGTGCAGGAAGAAAGCCGAGCCCGCGCCGGGTACGACCGGCGCTCGGTTGTAGTCGATGACGACGGCCTGGGCGTAGACCGAGCCGGCCTCGCCGAGGTTCTCGCCGGCGGCCTCGTCGAAGGGGCAGCTGCCGGGGGCGCACGTGAAATGCGTGTTGTAGTAAGGGGAAGCCACGTCGGAAACCCACCAGTCCGAGGTGGTGACCTCGCGGTAGGGCAGCCGGGTCCGGGCCGGCTCGATGCCGAACGCTTCGGTGAGCGGCCAGACGCCGGCGGGGGTGTGGGAGGTCGACTCGCTCGCCTGCCCGACGCCGTTCTTCCCGACGTGGGCGGGGATCGGGCCGTACGCCTTCGTCCACTCGCCGCCGGTGCGCTGCCACGCCGTGAGGACGGCGGTGGCGTCGCCCGCCGAGCGGGCGCGGACGGTGATGAGCTGGCCCGGGTCCGCGGGCGGCGCGGCGGCGGTCGCGGGTGTGGCGGCACCGGTCAGCAGCGCGGCCGCGGCCAGCGTGGCACCGAGGGATCTCCTGCGCATGCGGGAGAGGGTACCGGTGCCACGCCGGCCGCGCCGGGTGTCAGTTGATGGTGTAGCTGTCCCCGTAGACCTTCCACTTCAGCGGGGTGTGCAGGTCGAAGTTGCCCGCGTTGAGGAACACCAGCTGCTCGGTGTCGACGCGGGAGGTGTCGGCGTGCGCCTCTTCCTGCTTCATGATGACCTTGCGGGCGTCGAAGAAGGCCTTGAGGTAGGTCGTCTCGTTGCCGCCCTGGGCCGGCGTCTTCGCCTTCTTCATCGCCGTCTTGCGGATGCCGCCGAAGCTGTCGGAGCTGTCGCCGGGGCCGTGCATGACGATGGCGTCGTAGTAGGCGAACTGGCCGAGGTTGCTGAGGCCGTCCGACTTGCCCTGGCTCACCGCCGGGTTGAAGTACACGCGGTCGCGTTCGCTGTTCTGCGCGTCCTGGAACGCGGTGGTGGCCGCGGCCTGCTTCCACGCGCTCTCGAACGCCGAGCCGAGCCCGCTGTGCGAGTCGGTGCCGTTCACCTTCCGCAGCGCGGGGAGGTACTTGGCGAGCGGGTTGTTCGGGACGGCGTCCGTGTAGGCCTCGACGAGCTCGAGCATGTCGCCGGTGCCGGAGCAGAACCCGATGATGCCCGCGGTGTAGCCGCGGCCGTCACCGATGTCCTCGATGTACTTGTACTGCGCCTTCCAGTCCAGCGAGGAGTTTTCCGCGCTGGAGACCAGCTTCATCGCGATCTCCTTCTTCGCCGGCGCGGAGAGGTCGCCGGTGGCGAGGGCGGTCGCGCTGGTCGCGGCCAGTGGGGCGGGGGCCGCCGTGGAGAGGGCGGGAGTGGTGATCACGAGGGCGGCGACGGAGGCCGCGCCGAGCGCGCCGATGAAGACCGGCCGCAACTTCTTGCTCATGGGGAAAACCCTTTCCGCGGAACTTGCCGTGGGGGAGCACGGCTTTTCGGGCATGGCGGACGAAGCCCGGAATTCGGCGGCCTGCGTAGCCGTCGCCTTCGGGGCATCGGGTGGTGCTGCGGCGTAGCGCCACGGTAGCGAAGGGTGAACGGCTTCACAAGAGGCGGAAGATGTTCACGTTCCTGAACAGCGCGTTTCCGTCCTCAGTGGACTCGGATTCGGCAAATAGGTAAATCCGCGAACGGAAAAGAGGCTATTTCGGCGGGATCAGCGCGCGCCGGCGAAGAGGCGGATGACGTCCGGCAGCACGTTCACCGGGATCGTCGGGTCGATCGCCCGCTGGACGCCGAGGCCGATGCCGAGGCTGAGCAACGCCGTCGCGGCGTCGGCGGCCGGCATCGGGAGCGTGATCCCGAACCGCTCGGCGTAGCCGGCGAGCAGGTCCGCGATGGTGTCGCGGATGGCCTTGTCCCGCGCGGCCAGCTCGGCGCGCACGTGCGGGTTGCGCCGGGCGTTCGTGGCGAACTCGACCTCCAGGGCGGTCCACGCCTCGTCGCCGATGCTGCGCTCGGCCCAGGTCTGGAACGCGGCGAGCAGCCCGTCCACGCCGTCGGCGCCGACCAGTGCCTCGGCGACCAGGGTGACCTGCTCGTCGTGGATCCGGTCGAGCACCGCGAGGCAGAGCTCGTCCTTGTTGCGGAAGTTCGAGTACACCGCGCCCTTCGAGTACCCGGCCTCGTCCGCGACCTTTTCCAGCGACGTCACGGAGTAGCCGTCGCGCAGGAAGAGCAGCTTGGCGGTCTCGATCAGCTGCTCGCGGGTGCGCGCCTGGCTTTCCGCGCGGGTGAGTCGGGCCATGCGTCCACTCTAGCCAGCCCGGGAATCGGGGTACCACTAGTATTCGAATACTGCTAGTCTCCGAAAATGGACCAACGCCACTTCGCTGTCCTCGTCGTCGGTGCCGGGGCGTCCGGGCTGGGGGCGGCCATCCGGCTCGGCCAGGCCGGCGTCGACGACCTCGCCGTGCTGGAGAAGGCCGGTTCGCTCGGCGGGACCTGGCGCGACAACACCTATCCCGGCTGCGCCTGCGACGTCCCGTCCGCGCTGTACTCCTACTCGTTCGCGCCCAACCCGGGGTGGACGCGGGCGTTCGCCGGGCAGGCCGAGATCCGGGCGTACCTGGCGGACACCGCGTCGCGGTTCGGGGTCACGGACAAGATCCGCTACGGCGTCGAGGTGACGCGGGCGCAGTGGACCGGCTCCCTCTGGGAGCTGGAGACGTCCCGGGGCCCGTACACCGCGCGGGTCCTGGTGGCGGGCACCGGGCCGTGGCACGAGCCGCTGATCCCGGACCTGCCGGGGCTCGCGGACTTCCCGGGCGAGGTCTTCCACTCCGCGCGCTGGAACCACGGCTACGACCTGGCGGGCAAGCGGGTCGCGGTGATCGGCACCGGAGCGTCGGCGGTCCAGTTCGTCCCGCGCATCGCGGGGGAGGTCGGCCGGCTGCACCTGTTCCAGCGCACGGCGCAGTGGGTGCTGCCGAAGCCGGACCACCACGTCCCGGGCGTCGAGCGGTTCCTGCTGCGGCGGTTCCCGGCGCTGCAGCGGGCGTTGCGCAGCGCCGAGTACGCGGCGATGGAGACGCTCGGCTTCGGGTTCCGGCACCCGTGGCTGCTGCGGCAGGTGCAGAAGATCGGGCTCGCCCACCTGCGGCTGTCGGTGCGGGATCCGTTGCTGCGCAAGGCGTTGACGCCGGACTACACGCTCGGCTGCAAGCGGCTCCTGATGTCGAACACGTACTATCGGGCGCTGACGCTGTCCCATGTGGACGTTCATCCGACGGCGGTGCGTTCGGTCGTCGGAGACCGCGTCCTGGGCGCGGACGGATCGTCGGCCGAGGTCGACGCGATCATCTTCGGCACGGGCTTCCACATCCTCGACATGCCGGTTTCGTCGCGGCTCTTCGACGCCGGCGGCCGCAGTCTCGACGACCACTGGAAGGGCAGCCCCCAGGCGTACGCGGGGACGACGGTGGCCGGGTTCCCGAACCTGTACCTGCTGCTGGGGCCGAGCCTGGGGACCGGGCATTCGTCGGCGTTCATGATCATGGAGGCCCAGCTGCGCCACACGGTGGCGGCGGTGACCCGGACGCTGAGCTCGGGCTGGACGTCGCTGTCGGTGCGGCCGTCGGTCCAGGACGCGTTCAACGCGGAGGTCCAGGCGGCGCTGCCGGGAACGGTGTACCAGTCGGGCGGTTGTTCGAGTTACTACACGGATGTCAACGGGCGCAACAGTTTCAGCTGGCCGTTTTCGACGGGCCGGCTGCGGTCGGCGGTGGGCTCGTTCGACGAGGCGGACTACGAGATCGGGCGGGTCCACGCGGTATCCGGCGAGTGAGGTCCGGGGCGCTTCACGCTCGGCGCCGGGAAAGCGTCACAGCGTCGCGAATCGCATCCCCGCCTTGGTGAGCCGGTCGATCAGCGCGTCGCCCATCGCGGTCGCCGTGGTCACCTGGCCCGCCGTTTCCGGGAGGTCGTCGGTCGCGAGGCACAACGCCGATTCCGCGAGCATCTTCGCCGTTTCGTCGTAACCGGGATCGCCGCCGGACACCTCGGTGACGACGCGCTCGCCGCCGCCTTCGCCGATGAACCGCACGGAAAACCACGACCGGGCCCGGCGTTCGGGGCTCGGGCCGTTTCCGGGGGCCAGCAGGCGCGAGAGTCCGCGCCGGGCGGGCGGCACCTGGGCGGCGGCGAACAGCGCGCCGATCCCGAGCGCGCCGCCCGCCAGCACCGGCAGGTGCTTGACCGCGGCGAAGTGCCGGTAGGTGAAGTCCGGCCCGTAGCGCTCGGACGCGGCGGCCGACCGGCGGACGACCTCGGGATCGATCGTCGGCAGCGGCACGGCCCACCAGCCGGGATCGGTGACGCGGTGCGGCCGTCCGAGCGGCGCGTGGGTGAACCGCCCGGCCGGCCGCGGCTCGGCGGCCGCGCGTTCCTTCGCGATCCGCGCCCCGGCCGGCAGCCGGGACATGATGGTCAGCGCGCTGAGGAACGTGCCGCCCGAGGGCATCCCGCTGGCCCGGACGTAACCGTCGATCTTCAGCGGCACGCCTTCGGGCAGCTGCTTGACGGTGAAGTACGCGCCGAGGTCGTGCGGAATCGAGTCGAAGCCGCAGGCGTGCACCAGCCGCGCGCCGGTCTCGCGGGCCCGGCGGTCGTGCGCCAGGTACATCCGGTCGACGAACTCGGGCTCACCGGTCAGGTCGACGTAGTCGGTCCCGGCCGCGGCGCACGCGGCCACCAGCGGCTCGCCCTGGGTGAGGTAGGGGCCGACGGTGGTGATGACGACCTTGGTGGCCCTGGCGACGGCCGCGAGCGACGCGGGATCGCCGGAGTCGGCGACGAGCAGGTCGAGCGAACCGAAGCGGTCGTCGATCCCGGCGAGCCGCGCCCGGACGGCTTCGAGCTTCCCGAGGTTGCGCCCGGCAAGAGCCCACCGCAGATCCGCGGGCGCGTGGCGCGCCAGGTATTCGGCGGTGAGACCCCCGGTGAACCCGGTGGCGCCGAACAGGACCACGTCGTACGCGCGCATGTCTCCTCCAGGGGACGTCGACGGCGGACGCGCTCAGGTTACCCGCGGGTCACTTCGGGTCGCTGATCCAGCGGCCGGTCGCACCCCCGCCGGTCACTTCCGATCCCCGGTGTAAACCACCGCCGCCGCGACCGCGGCCACCCCGGCGACCACATCCGCGATTCGCCGCGGCAGCCCCTGGTGCGTGTCCTCCATCCACCCCCGCACCTGCGCCCGCCCGAGTTCCGGCTCGCACAGGTCGTCCACCCCCGCCGTCCACGCCAGCAGCGCCAGGCACGCCGCGTGCGGGTCGGGCCGGTCGACGCCGAACACCGCCGCCCGGGCCTTGCTGCGGGCCGCCGTCGACACCAGCAAGTCCGCCGGTGGGTAGCGGTGGCGGCGGAGGAACACCCGCTCGGGTGTCCGCCGGACGAGGCCGAGCGCGACCAGGTTGTCCGCCGCGATCGACGGCAGTTCCCCGCGCAGGTGGTCCACCCACTCGCGCACGCTGTGCGTTCCCGTTTCCGAAACGATTTCGGAAAACACGTGATCGGCCGTCGGAATACCCGGCGGCCGTCCCGCGATCGCGCGGACCTTCCGGTTCTCGACCGTGATCCGGTCGGTGAAGAGCAGGTCGCACAACGCCGCGCCGGCGAGGCCGATGCCCAGCGACGTCCGGCTGAGCGTCGGGCGGCCGGTGAACTCGTCGTGTCCGAGGAAGAAGAAGGAATCGACCAAGGTGAGCCGGCGCATGACGGAAAAAGGCCCCCTGGGCGGTCGCGGTGAGGATGCCGAAGATAGCGGTCCGGCTTCGCGCGGTTTCGGCGCCGTCACGGTTTACCCCGAACGGACGTACCGCCCTCCCGTGCGGACCCCCTACTCTGGGGCGCCGCGCCCAAGATCACCTACGGCGCGGGGGAAGGTTCATGCGTACCCAATCACCGGGGCCCGGCCTCGGACGGAGGCGGCTCGGCGCCGCCCAGATCGTCTTCTTCGTCGTCGCGGCGGCCGGCCCGCTGTACGCGATCGCCGGCGGGGTCTCGGCGACCTACGCGGTGACCGGCAGCGTCGGCGTGCCGCTGTCGTTCGTCCTGCTCGCCCCGGTCCTCGCGCTGTTCGGCGTCGGGTACGCCGCGATGAGCCGGTACATCACGAACGCCGGCGCGTTCTACCCCTATGTGGCGCACGGGATCGGGCGCTCCGCGGGCACCGCCGTCGCCTACGTGACGGTGCTCGCCTACAGCTCCATCCAGACCGGCGTCTTCGGCCTGTTCGGCCTTTCCGTCTCCACCTGGCTGAACACGACGTTCGGCTGGAACCTGCCGTGGTGGCCGATCGCGCTGCTGGCGGTGCTCGCCGTCGGCGCCGCCGGCGTGCTGCGGATCGACCTCAACGCGAAGGTGCTCGGCGTGGCGCTGGCCCTCGAGGTCGCGGTGCTCGTCGTGCTGAACGTCGCCATGTTCGGCCACCCGGCCGGTGGGTCCGTTTCGGTCGTCCCCCTGGAGCCGTCGAGTCTCTTCACGGCGGGCGTCGGCGCGGTTTTCGCTTTCTCCATCGCGGTTTTCGTCGGTTTCGAAGGGGCCGCCACCTACGGCGAGGAGTGCCGCGATCCGCGCCGGACGGTGGGCCGCGCGACCTTCATCGCGATCGGCCTGACCGCGGTCCTCTACATCGTCACTTCGCTCGGGATGGCGGTCGCGACCGGGCCGGACCACATCGTCGAGCGCGCCACCGCGGAGGGGCCGGGCCTGCTGTTCGGGCTCGGCGGGCAGTACGTCGGCCCGGCCTTCGCCGACACCGCGTACCTGCTCTTCCTGACCAGCCAGTGCGCCGCGCTGCTGAGCCTCCACAACGCCGTGGCGCGCTACTTCTTCGCGCTGGGCCGGGAAGGGCTCCTGCCGGAGGGCTTCAGCCGCACCAGCAAACGCACCGGCGCGCCGATCGGCGGCTCGCTGGTCCAGACCTCGATCGGGATCGTCGTCGTCTCGGTCTTCGCGCTGGCCGGGCGCGACCCGTTCACCGACCTGTTCACCTGGACCGGCGTCACCGCCTCGACGGGTGTCACGATCATCATGATCGCGGTTTCGCTGTCGGTCATCGGGTTCTTCCGCCGCCGCCCGGGCAGCGAGACGTGGTGGCGGCGCGCGGGCGCGCCCGCGATCGCGGCGGTGACGCTGACCGCGATCCTCGTGCTCATCATCGTCCATTTCGACGTCCTGCTCGGTCCGGCGGGCTCGATCCCGTCGCTGCGCTGGGGCCTGCCGGGGCTGCTGGCGCTGGCCGGCCTGGCCGGCTTCCTGCGGGCCGAGGCGCTGCGCACCCGGCGTCCGGACGTCTACGCGGGGATCGGCGGTCCGCTGCGCGAAGACGAACTCGCGGAGACGCGGTGAGCGACGTCCGCGCCGCGGATCCGTCCGAAGTGGACATCGTGGTCGAGCTCCTCGTCGAGGCGTTCCAGGACGACCCGGTGAGCCGCTGGGTGTTCCCGGACGCCGGACGCCGCCGCGCCGTCTCGCACCCGGCGTTCTTCGGCGCGCTCGTCGAAGCCGGGTTCGCGGCCGGGCACGTCGACGTGACCGGCGACCACACGGCCGCGGTGATCTGGCTGCCCGCGGGCGGGGACGACGAGCCGATCGAGGGGCTCGACGCGGCCGAAGCGGATCGGCTCGGCGTCCTGCTCGGGCTGATGGCGGCCGTCGAGCCGGCCGGACCGCTCTGGCACGCGCAGTTCGTCGGCGTCCGGCCCGGACACCAGGGCCGGGGCATCGGCGGGCGGCTGCTGCGCCACGGCCTCGACCGCGCGGACGCCGAGGGCGTGCCCACCTACCTGGAGGCCAGCTCGCCGGACAGCACGCGGCTCTACCGGCGGCTCGGCTTCCGCGACCACGGGCCCGCGTTCCGGCCACCCGGCGGACCGCCGATGCAGCCGATGCGGCGTCCTCCGGCCTGAGCCGTTACCGACGAGTACAGTGCGCGTTCGAACGCGAGGAGGAAGCCGTGACCGAACGCTTCGGCAGCTACCAGAACGAGCTCTACCTGCAGGGACTCGGTGGGGTGCTGCCGCCGTGCTCGACCGACGCGACGAAGCTCGAAGCGTCGGCCCGTGAGGTCATGGCGCCCGGCCCGTTCTCCTACGTCGCGGGTTCGGCCGGCTCCGGCGCGACCGCGCGCGCCAACCGTGAGGCGTTCGACCGCTGGCGCGTCGTGCCGCGGATGCTGACCGGCGCCACCGACCGCGACCTCTCGACCACGGTGCTCGGCACCCGGCTGGCCGCGCCGGTGGCCGTCGCGCCCGTCGGCGTCCAGTCGATCGTCCACCCGGACGCCGAGTCCGCGACCGCTCGCGCCGCCGCCTCGACCGGCCTCCCGTTCATCCTGTCCACGGCGTCGTCGACCGGCATCGAGGACGTCGCCGAGGCCAACGGTGACGGCCCGCGCTGGTTCCAGCTGTACTGGCCCGGCGACCCGGACGTCTGCGCGAGCCTGCTGGCCCGGGCGAAGGCGGCCGGCTACACGGCGCTGGTCGTCACGCTCGACACGTGGACGCTGGCCTGGCGGCCGTCCGACCTGGACCAGTCGTACCTGCCGTTCCTGCAGGGCGAGGGGCTCGCGGTCCCGTTCACCGACCCCGTGTTCCTGTCCCGGCTGGAGAAGACGCCGGAGGAGGACCGCGGCACGGCCATCCTGACCTGGATCGGCATGATCACCGGCACCGACCGGACGTGGGACCAGCTGCCGTTCCTGCGCGAGCACTGGGACGGCCCGATCGTGCTCAAGGGCATCCAGCACGTCGCCGACGCGCGCCGCGCGGCCGAGGCCGGGATGGACGGCATCGTCGTCTCGAACCACGGGGGCCGCCAGGTCGACGGCGCGATCGGGGCGCTGGAAGCGCTGCCCGGGATCGTCGCGGCGGTCGGCGACCGCATGGAGGTGCTCTTCGACTCGGGCGTCCGCACCGGCGCGGACGTGCTGAAGGCGATCGCGCTGGGCGCGCGGGCGGTGCTGGTGGGCCGGCCGTGGGTGTACGGGCTGGCGCACGCGGGCGAGGACGGCGTCCGCCACGTGCTGCGGAGCCTGCTGGCCGACTTCGACCTGACCATGGGACTTTCCGGCCACCGCACCCTCGCCGACCTGGGCCCGGACTCGCTCCGGCGGACGTGAGATAACAAAACGGGAAAACCGGGGACAGCTCGGGAAGCGGCGGCTACTGTTCGAGTCCCATTGCGGGCCGTCGGGGCGGCCGGCTCGAGTTTTCCTTTCCTGTTGGGGGTTTTCCATGTCTTCGATCATGATGCGGATCGGCATCCTGTTCGCCGTCCTCGGCTTCGGCTCGCTCGTGCTGGAGCAGTTCGACTACGAGTTCCGGCTGCTGTCCTGGGCCACCGACATGCAGCCCGGCTTCGGCATCGTGCTCGGCCTGGTCGGCGTCGCGCTGATCGGCGGTTCGGTGGCGATGAACCGCGCCAAGTCCGCGCCGCAGCCGCAGCAGCAGTTCGCCCAGCAGCCGCCGGCGCCGGGCCAGTTCCCGGGTCAGCAGCAGCCGTACCAGGGTCAGCCCCAGCAGTTCCAGGGCCAGCCGCAGCCCCAGCAGCAGTACCCGCAGCAGCCCGGCCAGCAGGGCTGAGTCCGGCTCCGAAGGCCTCCGCACCTCCCGGTGCGGAGGCCTTTCGCGTGCGCCCGGTCACGCGGCGGGGATATTGGGAGGCCGGTCTCGTCACGCACGGCTATCCTCGGTGCAAGCATGTCCACGTCATCCCCCTTCGAAGCGCTGCGTGCGCGCCTGCCCGAGCTGATGCCGCGCGACGAGCAGCGGCTGCGCCGGCGGCTCGACGGTGCCCGCAAAGCCCGTGACCGCGACGCCGCCCTCGCGCAGATCTCCGCCGACATCGACAAGGCCGAGCTGCGCATCGCGTCGCGCCGCGAGAACGTGCCCAAGATCGAGTACCCCGAAGAGCTGCCGGTCAGCAAGCTCAAGGACGAGATCGGCGCGGCGATCGCGAAGCACCAGGTCGTGATCGTCGCGGGGGAGACCGGCTCGGGCAAGACCACCCAGCTGCCGAAGATCTGCCTCGAGCTCGGCCGCGGCATCCGCGGCCAGATCGGCCACACCCAGCCGCGGCGCCTCGCCGCCCGCACGGTCGCCGACCGGATCGCGAGCGAGCTGAAGACCGAGCTCGGCGACACCGTCGGCTACAAGGTGCGGTTCACCGACCAGTCCGGGCAGGACACGCTGGTCAAGCTGATGACCGACGGCATCCTGCTGGCCGAGATCCAGACCGACCGCTCGCTGCGCCAGTACGACACGCTGATCATCGACGAGGCTCACGAACGCAGCCTCAACATCGACTTCATCCTCGGCTACCTCAAGCAGCTGCTGCCGCGCCGCCCCGACCTCAAGGTCATCATCACCTCGGCGACGATCGACCCGGAGCGGTTCTCGAAGCACTTCGACGACGCCCCGATCGTCGAGGTCTCCGGCCGGACGTACCCGGTCGAGACGCGCTACCGGCCGCTGGTCGACCCCGAAGACCCCGACGGCAATCCGGACCGCGACCAGACCCAGGGCATCCTCGACGCCGTCGAAGAGCTGTGCGCCGAGGGCCCGGGCGACGTCCTGGTGTTCCTCTCCGGCGAGCGCGAGATCCGCGACACCGCGGACGTGCTCAACCGGGCGAACCTCCGCAACACCGAGGTCCTGCCGCTCTACGCGCGCCTCTCGGCGGCCGACCAGCACCGCGTCTTCCAGCAGCACACCGGGCGCCGGGTGGTGCTCGCGACGAACGTCGCCGAGACGTCGCTGACCGTGCCGGGCATCAAGTACGTCGTCGACCCGGGCACCGCGCGCATCTCCCGCTACAGCCACCGCACGAAGGTGCAGCGGCTGCCGATCGAACCGATCTCGCAGGCGTCGGCGAACCAGCGCAAGGGCCGCTGCGGCCGGACGTCCGACGGCATCTGCATCCGCCTCTACTCCGAAGAGGACTTCGAGGCGCGGCCCGAGTTCACCGATCCGGAGATCCTGCGGACGAACCTCGCGTCGGTCATCCTGCAGATGACGTCGCTCGGGCTGGGCGACATCGCCGCGTTCCCGTTCGTCGAGCCGCCGGACCGCCGCCAGGTCACCGACGGTGTCGGGCTGCTGCAGGAGCTGGGCGCGTTCGACAGCGCGGCCGCCGGGAACAGCGACCGGCGGCTCACCGACATCGGCCGCAAGCTCGCGCAGCTGCCGGTCGACCCGCGGATGGGCCGGATGGTGCTGGAGGCGGCGAAGAACGGCTGCGTCCGCGAGGTCATGATCATCGCCGCGGCACTGTCCATCCAGGACCCGCGGGAGCGGCCGGCGGAGAAGCAGCAGGCGGCCGACCAGCAGCACGCGCGGTTCGCCGACCCGACGTCGGACTTCCTCGCCTACCTCAACCTGTGGGAGTACGTCGCCGAGCAGCAGAAGGCGTTGTCCGGCAACCAGTTCCGCCGCATGTGCCGCACCGAGTACCTGAACTACCTGCGCCTGCGCGAGTGGCAGGACATCTTCAGCCAGCTGCGGCAGCTGGCGAAGCCGCTCGGCATCTCGCTGAACACGAACACGACCCCGGTCGACCCGCAGCGCGTGCACACGTCGCTGATCGCCGGGCTGCTCTCGCACATCGGGCTGAAGGACCCGGCCAAGGGCGACTACCTGGGCGCGCGCGGTGCCCGCTTCGGCATCTTCCCGGGGTCGGCGCTGTTCAAGAAGCAGCCGCGGCTCGTGATGTCGGCCGAGCTGGTCGAGACGTCGCGCCTGTGGGCGCGGGTGAACGCCCGGATCGAGCCCGAGTGGGTCGAGCCGCTGGCCGGGCACGTCGTCAAGCGCACCTACTCCGAGCCGCACTGGGAACGCAAGCAGGGCGCGGTGATGGCGACGGAACGGGTGACGCTGTACGGCGTCCCGCTGGTCGCCGACCGCCGCGTCAACTACGGCCGGATCGACCCGGAGATGTCGCGGGCGCTGTTCATCCGGCACGCGCTCGTCGAGGGCGACTGGCAGACGCGCCACCACTTCTTCGCCGAGAACCGGGCGCTGCTGGACGAGGTCGAGGACCTCGAGAACCGGGCCCGCCGGCGCGACATCCTGGTCGACGACCAGACGTTGTACGAGTTCTACGACGCCCGCGTCCCGGCGGACGTCGTCTCGGTGCGCCACTTCGACAGCTGGTGGAAGAAGACGCGCCACGAGCAGCCGGACCTGCTCTCGTTCGAGAAGTCCATGCTCATCAACGAGACCGCGGGCGGCGTCCGCGAGGGTGACTACCCGGACTCGTGGACGCAGGGCACGCAGGTCTTCGCGCTGACCTACCAGTTCGAGCCGGGCGCGGACGCGGACGGCGTCACCGTGCACATCCCGCTGCCGGTGCTGAACCAGGTGACGCCGGACGGGTTCGACTGGCAGGTGCTGGGCCTCCGTTCGGAGCTGGTCACCCAGCTGATCAAGTCCTTGCCGAAGGCGTTGCGGCGCAACTTCGTCCCGGCGCCGGACACGGCCCGGGACGTCCTTTCGCGAGTGTCCCCTTCGGACGGTCCGCTACTGGAGGTGCTCGGCCGCGAGCTGCGTGCGTTGCGCGGGGTGCTGGTACCCTACGCGGACTGGGACCTTTCGTCGGTGCCGGAGCACCTGAAGATGACGTTCCGGGTGGTCGACGAGCGCGGCAAGCGCGTCGCCGAAGGCAAGGACATCGAGGCGCTGCAACGGAAGCTGGCGCCGAAGGTCCGGGAGACGATCTCGAAGGCGGCCAACACGCTCGAAAAGGCCGGGCTGACCAAGCCGGCGTTCGGCTCGCTGCCGGAGGTGTTCGAGTCGACGCAGCGCGGCCACGACGTCAAGGCGTACCCGGCGTTGGTGGACGAGGGCGCGTCGGTGGCGGTGCGGCTGCTGGACACGCCGGCCGAGCAGCGGCACGCGATGTGGGCGGGCACGCGGCGGATGCTGCGGCTGAACCTGAACTCGCCGATGAAGTTCATCACGAGGTCGCTGTCGAACTCGTCGAAGCTGGTGCTGAACCGGAACCCGCACGGAAGCGTGGCGGCACTGCTGGAGGACTGCGTCGACTGCGCGGTGGACGCGCTGATGACGGCGGGCGGCGGCCCGGTGTTCGACGAGACCGGCTTCAAGGTGCTGCTGGAGAAGGTCCGCGCGGGCCTGCACCCGGTGGTGCTGGACGTGCTGACCGACGTGGAGAAGATCCTCCGCGCGGCGAACGACGTCGAGGTGGCGTTGCCGTCGGCGCGAGGTCCGGCGGAGTCGCTGGCCGACATCCGGGCCCAGCTGTCGGGCCTGGTGTACCCGGGTTTCGTGACGGCGACGGGCGCTTCGCGGCTGCGCAACGTGGTCCGCTACCTGCAGGGAATCCTGCGCCGGCTGGAGAAGCTGGCTTCGGAGCCGACCCGCGACCTGCAGCGCACGGCCGACATCGCTTGGATCACCGCGGAGTACCGCGACGCGCTGGCTTCACTGCCACCGGGGACTTCGTCACCGGCGCTGGACGAGGTGCGGTGGATGATCGAGGAGCTGCGGGTTTCGTTCTTCGCGCAGACGTTGGGGACGGCCCATCCGGTGTCGCTGAAACGGATCACGAAGGCCATCGACGACGCGCTGGCGTGAGGCTCGCCGGGTATGTCCCGGCTCGGGTGGTTCCGAACTTCCGTCGGTTGACCGCGCGCGGACGGGCGTCAAGCCTGGGACGGCTGAAGACCTCCTGGGAAAGGATCTTCCGATGTCCTCAGGTGTTTCGTCCGCCAAGCGCAGAATCTTCGCCACGCTCACCGCGCTCGTCCTGCCGCTCGCCGTCGTCCTCGCGCCGGCCGCGCACGCCGCCGAGGGCGGGGGTTCGCCGCTGCCGGTGGATCCGCTGCACAGCAAGCACAAGATCGCGGCGGAGGCTCGGCACGACGTGCCGAATCCGCTGCTGAAGGAGCAGTTCGCCGAGGAGGAAGAAGAGGACGGCGACGATCCGGCGCTGTCCGCGCTCTGCCAGACCTACATCGGCAAGCCGAACCCCTACCGGCCGCTCGCCCCCAACAACGACGTCATCGCGGGCGACACGATCGTGCCCACCGGCAGCCAGACCGGCTGCAGCACCGCCCAGAACGAGACGACCGTCGCCGTCAACCCCGAGAACCCGCGCAACATCGTCGCCGGTTCGAACGACTACCGGCTCTACAACACCCGCGAGGCGCGCAACGACTCCGGCGGCTTCGCCTACACGTCGTTCGACGGCGGCCGGACCTGGGCGAACGTCCAGCTGCCGCACCTGAACTTCCCGACCGGCGCGCCGGCTCCACTGTCCTACATGGACGCCGCGGGTGACCCGGCGGTCGCGTTCGGGCCGCACAACACCGTCTACTACGCCACGCTCCTGTTCAGCCGGGCGGCGGTTCCCGACGACCAGCAGCTCGCCAGCGGCATCGCCGTGTCGGTGTCCCACGACGGCGGGCGCAGCTTCGGCGACCCGGCGATCCTGCACCTCGACGGCCTCACGCCGGCCGGCACGCCGACCCCCACGAACATCTTCAACGACAAGGAGTGGATCGCCGCCGACCCCGTGTCCGGCGACGTCTACGTGACCTGGACGCAGTTCACCTACGACGCCGACGGCGGGTTCACCGAGTCGCCGATCGTGCTGTCGAAGTCGGCCGACTTCGGCCGGACGTGGTCGCCGATGCGCCGGGTTTCGCCGTCACTGTCCGGTTTCCACGGGGGAATCACGCCCTACGGCAGCGGCTCGAACCCGGTCGTCACCCGTGACAAGACGCTCCAGATCGCCTACGAGACGTCGGTGTGCGCGACCGCGGCGTGCGACCAGCCGGCCGATCACGACGCCGTCGTCGTGGCGACCTCGCGGGACGGCGGACGCACGTTCCGGAACACGGAGGTGGCGCTCGACTTCGACTTCCCGGTCGACGAAGACGTCGCCAACAACGCGCTGACCGGGGAGAACTTCCGCGTCAACAGCTTCCCGCAGCTGACCTACGACCGCGTGACCGATCACCTGTGGGTGACCTGGGCCGACGACCGCAACGGCGTCTACCGCGACGGAGAGTCGGTCAAGACGAACGGCGACGCGTTCCTGAGCGGGTCCGACGGCCGCCACGGCTGGTCGAAGCCCGTGAAGATCGGCACGGGCGCCGACGAGGTGTTCCCGGCGGTCGCGGCGCTGGCCGGACGGGTCGCGGTCACGTTCTACACCCGGGCGTACGACCCGCACGGCATCGGCCTCGACTACGCCTACGCCACCGGCTGGGGCGACCGTTCGTCCCCGATCCGCCGGATCACGACGCAGACGGCGAACCCGCAGGTCCAGTTCGTCTCGACGGGCGCGGTGACCGGCAAGGAGCTGCAGGGCGTGTTCATCGGCGACTACACCGCGGCGGCGGTCGGCACCGACTTCCGCCTGCACCCGGTCTGGACCGACTTCCGCGGCAACCCGGGCAAGACCCTGCCGAACCAGGACGTCGGCACGCAGACGCTCTCGATGTTCGGCTGACGCGTACCCAGCCGGACGACACGCGTACCCGGCCGGACGACACACGTACCCGGCCGGACGACTCGCGTACCTGGACGGACGACACGACCGACCGGCCGTGTCGTCCAGCTGGGTACGCGTGTCGTCCATCTGCGTGCGCGTGTCGTCCGTCCGGGTACGGCTACTTCGCGTCGGCGTAGGTGTCGACCACCGCGACCTGCATCGGGAAGCGGACCGGGCAGGCCGGGCCGAACAGCATGCGGGCCGCCTCCGCGATCGAGTCCGTGATCGCGGAAGACACCTCCTCTGCCAGCTTGGCCGGGGTGTGGACGATGACTTCGTCGTGCTGGAAGAACACCAGGTGGGCCGGGGCCGGGAGGCGCTGGCGGAGCGTTGCCAGCATCACCGCCGTCATGTCGGCCGCGCTGGCCTGGACGACGAAGTTGCGCGTGAACCGGCCCCAGCCGCGTGAAGCCCGGCGGGCCTTCAGCTCCCCGGCCTCGTCCGAAGCCAGACCGCCGGTCAGCGCCCGCCAAGCCGCCGACGGCGCGGGAGACGTCCGGCCCAGCCGGGAGCGGACGCGCTCACCGCGCTCGCCCGCCTGCGCGGCGTGCTCCACATAGGACACCGCGTCCGGGAAACGCTGGCGCAGCAAGGCTAGCAGCGGTCCCGCTTCGCCGGACGTGCCGCCGTACATCGCCGAGAGCATCGCGATCTTCGCGCGCGCCCGGTCGTCGCGGTCGTCGCCCGCGGCCGGGACCCAGCGGGCGCCCGAAAACAGCGCCTCGCCCAGCCGCGCGTACAGGTCCGTCGCCGCCGCGACGTCGGCCAGCCGGCGGTCGCCCGACAACGCCGTCAGCACCCGTGGTTCGAGCTGGGCCGCGTCGGCCACCACCAGCTTCCAGCCCGGGTCCGCGCGCACGCACGTGCGCAGCACCTTCGGGATCTGCAGCGCCCCGCCGCCGCGGCTGGCCCAGCGCCCGGACACCACCCCGCCGACGACGTAGTGCGGCCGGAACCGGCCGTCGGCGACCCACTCCTCGAGCCACGCCCAGCCGTTCGCCGCGTAGAGCCGGGACAGCTCCTTGTACTCCAGCAACGGCCCGACGGCGGGATGGTCGATCCCCTTCAGCAGGTACTTCCGCGCGGCCGGCACCTCGATCCCGGCCCAGGCCAGCGCCTTGACCACGCTCGGCGGCGAGTCCGGGTTGACCGGCCGCCCGCCGAACGCCTCGCTGATCTTCGCCGCCAGCTCCACCAGCACCTTCGGCCGCTCCCCGGCGCGCACCCGCGGGCCGAGCCGGGACACCAGCAGCTCCTCGTGCAGGTCGGCGCGCCACGGCAGGCCGTCGGCCGACATCTCCGCGGCGGCCAGCGCGCTCGCCGACTCCGCCGCGAGCAGCAGCCGCATCCGGTCCGGGTACTCGGCCGCGGCCACCCGCCGCTCCTGCTCCGCGAGCACGCGCCGGACCGCCGTGACGACCGTCACGCCCTCGGGCAGCGTCGGCACCCTGGTCTCGAACAGCGTCGGCTGCGCCAGCTCGACGTCCGCGGAGTCGGGTGGCGCTTCCTCGCCGTTCGCCCTGGCCCAGGCCGCGCGCAGGCTCCGCGACTGCCCCTCCTGACCCTCGTGCGCCAGCAGCAGCCCCTCGGCCAGCGCGAGGTCGTAGCAGCGTTCGACCCGCACCCCGGCCGCGACGAGCACCGGGTACAGCAGCTCCACCGACGGGAACACCCAGCGCGGCCGCAGCGACGCCTCCAGCTCCCGGGCCAGCGCCGCGAAACCCGCGTCGTCCAGGCCGTTCGCCGTCGACGACGGTGACTGCACGGTGAAGCTCCCGTCCTCCTCCCGCCCGGCGATCACCTGCACGAAGACATCATGACGCCCACCACCGACAGTTTTCGCGCGGTCGCGGGCTGGTGCACTCGGCGTACGGTTGGTTTACTCTCCAGTAGCTCCCATACCGCCGGTACGCCCGCCGTCGGCGTGGACTCTCTTCCCCGCAGCAACGGAGGTGCCCGGATGAGCCTGGTCGAGCTCGCCACGCAGGTGGCGGACAAGGTGGCGGAGACAGCGCGCAGCGTGGACGTGATGCGCCGGGCCGGTCTCGTCCCCTTCCCCCGGCTCGACGAAGGGGTCCGGTCGCTGGTCGCGCTGCGCAAGTTCGGCCCGTTCGCCGGCGCGAACCACATCTCCGCGCGCCGCGACCCGACCGCCGTCGGCATCGTCGACGAGCTCGGGCCGCTGACCTACAAGCAGCTGGACGACCAGTCGAACGCGCTGGCCAGGGCCTGGTCCGAGCGGGGGATCAAGCCGGGCCAGGTCGTCGCCGCGCTGTGCCGCGACCACCGCGGCCTGGTCATCACGATGGCCGCGGCCGGCAAGCTCGGCGTCCGCCTGCTGCTCATGAACACCGGCTTCGCCAAGCCGCAGCTGGCCGACGTCGCCAAGCGCGAGGGCGTCACCGCGATCGTGTACGACCAGGAGTTCACCGGCCTGCTCGACGCGATCCCCGACGGCGTCGAGCGCTACCTGGCCTGGGTCGACCCGGACAGCGACCTGAGCGACCGGGACGTGCCGGTGCTGGCCGAGATCATCGCCAGCACCGACGACCGGCCGTGGCCCGCGCCCGCCAAGCCGGGCGGGTTCGTTCTGCTGACCAGCGGCACCACCGGAACGCCGAAGGGCGCGCCGCGGCCGCACACCTCGGCGCTGGCGTCGGCGCAGTTCCTCGACCGGATCCCGTTGCGGTCCAACGAAGCCACCTACATGGGCGCGCCGCTGTTTCACGGCACCGGCCTCTCGCAGTTCATCCTCTCCTTCGCGCTCGGCTCGAAGGTCGTGATGCGCCGCAAGTTCACGCCTGAGGAAGCGCTGCGCGGCGTCGCCGAGCACAAGTGCACCGCGCTCGTGCTGGTGCCGACCATGCTGCAGCGCATCGTCGACCTGCCGAAGGACGTCCGCGAGAAGTACGACACGTCGGCGCTGCGGATCATCTTCGTCGCCGGCTCGGCGCTGTCGCCGGACCTCGGCAACCGCGCGAACGAGGCGTTCGGCCCGGTCGTGCACAACCTCTACGGCTCGACCGAGGTCGCCGTGGCGACGGTCGCGACGCCGGAAGACTGGGCGAAGGCGCCGGGCACGGTCGGCCGCGCGCCGGTCGGCTGCAAGGTGGCGCTCTACGACGCGAACGGCGGTCGCATCACCGAGCCGCACGTGACCGGCCGGGTGTTCGTCGGCAGCGGCCTCAGCTTCGGCGGCTACACCGACGGCCGCCACAAGGAGATCATCGACGGCCTCCTCTCCAGCGGCGACGTCGGCCACTTCGACGAAGACGGCTTGCTCTTCATCGACGGCCGCGACGACGAGATGATCGTCTCCGGCGGCGAGAACGTGTTCCCGATCGAGGTGGAGAACCTCCTGGTCGAGCGGGAAGACGTGCTGGAAGCGGCGGTGATCGGCGTCGAGGACCCGGAGTTCGGCCAGCGCCTCAAGGCGTTCGTCGTGCTGGCCGACGGCGCGAAGCTCGACGTCGAGGGCGTCCGCGACTACGTGAAGGCGAACCTGGCGCGCTACAAGGTGCCCCGCGATGTCGAGTTCCTGGACGAGCTGCCTCGCAACGCGACCGGGAAGGTGCTCCGGACCAAGTTGCAGTGACAACCGAGGCTTCGCCACCCGGACCCCCCGAAAAGCGAGTTATGAGCCGCGCTGGACGTTGACGATCTGCCAGCGTCCGCCGCGCCGCGCGGCCACCACCGTGCAGCCGGCCCCGTCGCGGTGACCCGTGGCGACGCCGACCGACGGCGTCACCCGCAGGTCGGTCCACCGGAACGCGCCCGCGGGGGCCCGGCCGGGCCAGGCGTCCCGGTCGAGCACGCGCCCGTCCGGGCCGTCGCCGCGGAAGTCACCGGCCAGGAAGGCCGCGGTGCCGGCGCCGCGGGACTCGGCGTCCCGCCAGCGGGTCAGCAGCTCCTCGAACGTCTCCACACCGTCAAAGGTCGCAGCCGCCGCGCGCCGGGACATCTGCCACCTGGCCGAGATCGCTGGCAGACTGGCCGGGCCATGACCGAGACGAACCTCCGCCCCGCCGGCACGGTCACGATCCTCTGCGCCGGGGACGCGCCCCCAGCCGTCTTCGCGACGCCGGAAGACGCGCTGGCGACCCTGACCGGCGGTCCGGCCGCCCTCCACACCGGCGAAGCGCTGGTCCGCGACGACGGCACGCCCACCGGACCCGCCGTCCGGCGCTGCAGGTGGCTGCGAGAGCTGGCCACCGACGGCCGGACCCTCATCTCGGCGTCCGCCGCCGCAGCGCTGGGTGCGGGGGATGCGTTGGTCTCGCTGCACGACCTCGGCGTCCACCGGTTGCCCGACCTCACCGCGCCGGAGCGGGTCTTCCAGCTCGGCGGGACCCCCGCTCCGCTCCGCTCGCTCGACGCCGTCCCGAACAATCTCCCGGTGCAGCTCACCGGGTTCGTCGGCCGCGAGACCGAGGCCGCCGCGGTCGGAGGACGGCTTGCCGGCGGCAGGCTCGTCACGCTCGCCGGGCCCGGCGGCAGCGGCAAGACCCGGCTGGCCGCCCAGGTCGCGGCCGCCGCGGCCGGGCGGTGGCCCGATGGCGTGTGGTGGGTCGAACTCGACGCCGTCACCGGCCGCGCCGAGGTCGGCGAGCTGGTCGCCGCGGTGCTCGGTGTGCCGGTGGAGCCCCACGCGGGCGCCGCGCGCTCGGTCGCGACGGACCTGCGCGACCGCCGCGTCCTGCTCTGCCTCGACAACTGCGAACAGGTCCTCGACGGCGTCGCGGACCTCGCCGTCGAACTGCTGCGGTCCTGCCCCGAGGTCGCGCTGCTGACGACCAGCCGGGAACCCCTCGGCGTGCCGGGGGAGACGGTGTGGCGGGTGCCGCCGCTGGCCGTCGAGGAGGCTGTCGCGCTGTTCGTCGAACGCGCGGGCGCGGTCCGGCCACTGTTCACTTTGGACACTTCGAGCGCGGCCGCCGTCCGAGCGGTCTGCACCCGGCTCGACGGCATCCCGCTGGCCGTCGAGCTCGCCGCCGCGTGGCTCGGAACCCTTACCCCGCACCAGATCGACGCCGGCCTCGACGACCGGTTCGCCCTGCTCACCCGCGGCCCGCGCGGCGTGCCGGCGCGGCAGCGGACCCTGGCCGCGTCGATCGCGTGGAGCCACGACCAGCTCGACGACGAAGACCGCGTGGTCTTCCGGCGGCTTTCGGTGTTCGCCGGTGGGTTCACGCTCGACGCGGCGGGCGGCCCGGCCGCGCTGGGCCGGCTGGTCGACAAGTCCTTGGTGCTGGCCGAAAACGGCCGCTACCGGCTTTTGGAGACCCTGCGCGAGTACGCGGCGGCCCGGCTGGCCGAGGCGGGCGAGACCGACGCCGTCCGCGACCGCCACCTCGACCACTTCCTCGCCCTCGCCGAAGCCGCCGAACCGGACCTCGACCGGGACAAGGACGCCTGGCGCGCGCGGGTCGAACCGGAGTGCGACAACTTCCGCGCGGCCCTGGAATGGGGGCTGGCGCGGGAAGATCCCACCCGGGGCCGTCGGCTCGCGGCCGCCGTCGCGTGGCTGTGGAACCTGCGCGGCCGCGGCCACGAGGGCCTGGCGTACCTGAAGCGCGCGGTGGCCCGCTGCCCGGACGAGCGCTCGCCGCTGCAGGCCCGGCTGCTCACCGGGATGGGCCTCGTCGCGGACACGACGGCGCCGTTCGACGTCGAAGCCGCCCGCCTGGGCCTCGAAATCGCCACCGAAGCCGGCGAAGCGGGACTGCGCGCGCGGTGCCTCTCGCTGACCGCCCTCGGGCACCTCTACACGGACTTCGACGCCGCCTGGGACGTCGCGCTCGAAGCCGAGAAGGCCGCGGGAACCGACGGCTTCGCGCGCGACAGTGCGTTGATGCTGCGCGGAATCGTGGCGCACGCCCGCGACCGTCACGACGAAGCCGACCCTCTGCTCGCCGAAGCGGCCGAAGGACTCCTTCGCCGAGGCGACCGCGGACTCGCGTCGACCGTCCTCAGTGCGCGGTCGGCGATCGCGCTCGCGTCGGCGGACCTGCCGCGGGCGCGTGAACTCGCCGAGCGCGCGGTCGAGGTCGCCGCGCCGCTCGCGGACTTCCACCGCGTCAACACGACGCTGTGCCGGCTGGCGATGGTGCACTGCCTGGCCGGTGACGTCGACGCCGGGTTCCGTGTGATGGAACCGTTCTTGCGGCTCCTCGAAACCGCGGGGGACGTCTTCGTGCCCGGCATGGCCGGGGTGATGGGCGAGCTGCACCGGCGTCGCGGCGAGTTCGAGGAGGCGGCGCGCTGGTTCGAGCGCGAAGCCGTTCCCGGGACGTACATGGCGTCGCAGGGGCTCGCCGAACGCGGCGCCGTGCTGCGCGCGCTCGGCCGGACCGACGAGGCGGCGGAGGTGCTGGCCACCGCCGTCGAGCTGACCCGGCGCTGGGGCCTGCGGTCGGCGCTGGCCGACGCACTGGACCGGCAGGGGTACCTCGCCGGGCCGGAGCAGGCCGCCGAGCTGCACCACGAGGCGCTGGCGCTGCGCCTCGACCACGGCCTCCGCCTGGGCGTCCTGGGCAGCCTGGACGCGCTGACGACGCTCCTCGCCCGCACCGGACGCGACGCCGACGCCGCCCGGGTGCTCGTCTCGGCTTCCCGCGTCCGCGCCGACCTGGGCTTTCCGCGTCGCCCGGCGGAGCAGGAGTCGCTGGACGCGCTCGGACTGGCGACGGACGAACCGCCGATGAGCCTCGACGACGTCGTCGCGTTCGTCCGCCGGACGCGGGGTGCGCGCGGCCGCCCGTCGAGTGGCTGGGGGAGCCTGACGCCGACCGAGCGGGAGGTGGTGAAGCTCGCGGCCGAGGGCTGCACGAACCCGGAGATCGGCGCCCGGCTGTTCATGAGCCGCGGCACGGTGAAGACGCACCTCGCCCACGTCTACGCCAAGCTGGGCATCGCGAACCGCACGGAGCTGGCCACCGCGGCGGCCGCCCACCGCGAGTGACGTACCTTCGGAGTACGGGTACGTCAGTCCCAGTCGATGCCGAACACTCCCGGGCCGAAGTCCAGGGCCACCGCGTGGACGCCGTCGCCGCCGTCGAGCTTGAGCGGGCGCCGGGTGCCCGCGCCGCCCGCGCCGTTGCGGGCGTACTGCCAGCAACGCTCGGGTGCCGTGCCCAAGGCGAACCGGACCTCCAGCAGGTACTCGCGCACCGGGCGCCGGAACTCGCGGTAGTAGGTGTTGCGGCACTCCGGGTACGGCGGCCCGCCGTTGGTCAGCGTGTACTCGATGAGGTGCGTCTCGCCGCGGTCGATCGGCTGGTCGAAGATCAGCTCGGCGACGATCAGGCCGTGGGCCTCGTCGGTCTCGGCGCGCCCGACCCGGCAGTTGCGCACGGCGTGCAGCTCCGGCGCGCCGGCGGCCGGGTCGTCCTGGGTGTAGACGAGCAGCCAGCGGTCCTGCCCGTCCGCGCCCGCCTGGAACACCGCCCGCGCGGTGACCGCGCGCTGGCCGCCGTCCGCGGCGATCTCGCACAGGTCGTGCAGCCCGACCAGCTTCAGCGGGTGCTGGCGCTCGAGCGCGTCCGGCGCGCCGACCTTGTCCAGCAACGGCTGGAGCGTCTCGCGGGGGAACGTCATGGGCTCGCCGCCCACATGGCGCTTCCCGGCGCCGCCACGGGGCCTCGGCGGCGGCAGCAGCCCGAGCAGCGAGCCGGCGGGGACGTCGAGGATCTCTTCCAGCGTGCGCACCGCGGAGAGCGAGCTCTGCCGCTCCGGCTGGCGCTTGCCGGACTGCCAATAGCTGAGGGCGGTGACGCTGACGACGACGCCGCGGGCACGCAGCCGCGCCTGGATCCGGTCGAGGGAGAGCCCGCTGGTGGCGATGGCCGCGCGCAGGTGGGTGGCGAACGCGGTGCGCTCACCCTGCTGACCGCCCGCCGTGCTGCCCGCCATGTGCCGACCCGCCCCGTAACGTCCCCCGACGATCCCCGACACGGTGCACGTTACCAATCCGACCGGAGGTGAGCGGACACGGTCCGCGACCGATTTGCCCCGGGCGCCGGTTTACGCCGTCGCTGCTGCCGGACGGCGCCGCGACCGGAGCCGCCACCCCCTCGGCGGGGTGGCCCACGACGTCCGCTCAGGCGAACGGGCTAGTACTGGCAACTGTGAACCATTGCCCCGGCCTGGGCGGACGCGCTTGTATGACTTGCCCGCGCCGGTGGCTCCGCCTCCCCCTCACGGCCCATCCGGATGCGGGCGCCGGCCGTGGACAACGGCTCCGGCTCACCCGGCCGCGTTGTGCGACCGGCCGGGGTGGCCGCGCGATGACCGGTGGCCCGGCGACGCCCCCAGCGCCGGGCCACCGGTCTTATTACTTCCGGGTAGCATCCCGTTCATGACGATCCGGAAGAACATCCTGATCACCGGCGCGAGCAGCGGTTTGGGCGAAGGCATGGCCCGGCAGTTCGCGGCCAAAGGCCGCAATCTCGCCCTCTGCGCGCGACGCACCGACCGGCTCGAAAAACTGGCCGCCGAGCTGACCGCGGCCCACCCCGGGATCAAGGTCGTCACGCGCAAGCTCGACGTCACCGACCACGACAGCGTCTTCACCGTCTTCGAGGAGTTCCGCGCCGAGCTGGGGTCCCTCGACCGGGTGATCGTGAACGCCGGGCTCGGGAAGGGGCAGCCGGTCGGGAAGGGGCGGTTCGACGCCAACCGGCAGACCCTCGAGGTCAACTTCGTCGCGGCCGCCGCCCAGATCGAGGCCGCCGCCGGGATCTTCTGCGAGCAGGGCGCCGGGCACCTCGCCGTCGTCTCGTCGTTCAGCGCGATCCGCGGCCTGCCGCGCAACCTCACCGCGTACGCCGCTTCGAAGGCGGGGATCTCGGCGTTCGTCGACGGCACGCGCCTGGAGCTCAAGCCGAAGGGCATCAAGGTCACCGACATCCGGCCGGGCTACATCGAGTCGGAGATGAACGACCGGATCGGCCGGAACCCGTTGCTGACCAGGGCCGAGAGCGGCGCGCGGGCGATGGTCAAGGCGGTCGAGGCCGAGCGGGCGCGGGCCTACGTCCCGGCGTGGCCGTGGGTGCCGATGAGCCTCGTGATGCGCGTGGCGCCGGCCGCGGTCCTGCGGAGGTTCGCGTGACCACCGTCGAGGTGCGCGAGGAAGACGCCTTCGACGCGGCCGCGGTGCACGCCTGGCTGGCCGCGCGGGTCGAGGGCCTCGGCGACGAGCCGCCGGGCGTCCGGCAGTTCCCCGGCGGCGCGTCGAACCTGACGTACCTGCTGACCTACCCGGACCGCGAGCTGATCCTGCGCCGCCCGCCCGCCGGGCACAAGGCGGCGTCGGCGCACGACATGCGGCGCGAATACCGCGTGCAGCACGCGCTGCGGCCGGTGTTCCCGTACGTGCCGCGGATGCTGGCGTTCGGCGACGACCCGGCCGTGCTCGGCGGCGACTTCTACGTCATGGAGAAGCTGGACGGCCTGATCCTGCGCGGCGACCTGCCCGAGGGCATGACGCTGACGCCGGAGCAGGCGCGCGAGCTGTCCGGCAAGGTCGTCGACCGGCTGGTGGACCTGCACGCCGTCGACGTCGAGAAGGCCGGGCTGGCCGACCTCGGCAAGGGCGCCGGGTACGTCGAGCGGCAGATCCGCGGCTGGTCGGACCGCTACACCGCGGCGCGCACGGACAACGTCGGCGACTTCGCGGAGGTGCGCGAGTGGCTGGCTTCGAACCAGCCCGCCGAGGTCAAGATCTGCCTGATCCACAACGACTACCGGCTCGACAACCTGGTCCTCGACGGCCCGTCGACGCTGAACATCACCGGTGTCCTCGACTGGGAGATGGCCACGCTCGGCGACCCGCTGATGGAGCTGGGCAGCATGCTCGCCTACTGGGTGCAGGCCGGCGACGACGACGTCATGCAGGCCAGCCGCCGCCAGCCGACGCACCTGCCCGGGACGTTCACGCGCGAGGAGTTCGTCGCGCGGTACGCGGAGAAGACCGGGCTGGCCATCGGCGACTGGCGGTTCTACGAAGTCTACGGCCTGTTCCGGCTCGCCGCGGTGCTGCAGCAGCTGTACCGGCGCTACCACGACGGCGCCACCCGCAACCCGGCGTTCAAGGACTTCTGGCAGTTCGTCGGGTACCTCGACTGGCGCTGCCGCGAGATCATCGCGAAGGGGAGGGTCTGAGTGGGCGCGATCTACCTGGTCCGGCACGGACAGGCGTCGTTCGGCGCCGAGGACTACGACGCGCTGTCGCCGCGCGGGTTCGAGCAGTCCACTGTGGTCGGTGCGGAACTGCTGCGGCGCAACGTCTCCTTCGACCAGGTTCGGTCGGGAACGCTCGCGCGGCAGCGGGACACGGCGGCGACGGCGCTGAAGGTGCTCGGCTCCGACGTCCCGGTCGTCGAGGACCCGCGCTGGAACGAGTACGACCACGTCGACATCGCGCGGCACCACGCCGGAGGCGCGCCGCAGGAGGATTCCCGTGCGTACCAAGGGGTCCTGGACGCGGCGCTGAGGGCGTGGACCACGGCCGGCGCCGACGGGCCGTGCGCCGAGACGTGGCCGGCGTTCCTCGAACGCTGCCGCGGCGCGCTGGCGGACCTGGTGGCGGCGCTCGGCAAGGGCGAGCACGCGGTCGTGTTCACCTCCGGCGGCGTGATCGCGACGATCTGCGGGCTGCTGCTCGGGACGCCCGAGGTGGGACTGCTCAAGCTCAACCGCGTCACGGTCAACGGCGGCATCACGAAGCTGGTGTCCGGCCGCGGCGGCGTCACGATGCTGTCGTTCAACGAACACCCGCACTTCGAGGCCGACGCGGCTTCGCTGCTCACCTACCGGTAGGAGACGTTCGATGCGGTTCGGCGAGGTCACGGTCATCCCGGTGAACGGGCACGGCCCGGAGGACGTCGTGGTGGACGGCGAAGGCCGGATCTACGCCGGCGTCGACGACGGGCGCATCCTGCGCGTGTCCCCGGACGGCCGGCGCATCGACGTCATCGCCGACACGGGCGGGCGGCCGCTGGGGCTGGAGCTGTACGGCGACGACGAGCTGCTGATCTGCGACGCGCGGGCGGGTCTGCTGGTGGTGCCGCTGGCCGGCGGCGCGGTGTCGACCTTGGCCACTTCGGCGTTGGGCTTGGACTTCGTGTTCTGCAACAACGCGGCGGTGGCGGCCGACGGGACGATCTACTTCACGGACTCGTCGCGTCGCTTCGGCATCGACAACTGGCGCGACGACCTGATCGAGCAGACGGCCGGCGGCCGGCTGCTGCGCAGGTCCCCGGACGGTTCGATCGACCTGCTGCTCGACGGCTTGCAGTTCGCGAACGGCGTGGCACTGGCCCCGGACGAGTCGTTCGTGGCGGTGGCGGAGACGGGCGCGTTCAGCGTGTCCCGCGTCCGGCTGTCGGACGGTCACCGGGACGCGCTGATCGAGGACCTGTGGGGCTTCCCGGACAACATCTCGACGGGCTCGGACGGGCTGATCTGGATCACCCAGGCGTCCCCGCGCGTGCCGGCGCTGGACGTGGTCCGCCGCCTGCCGTCGTTCCTGCGGGCGGGGGTCCGGGCGTTGCCGACGTCGCTGCAGCCCAGCCCCGGTCGCGAGGTCGGGGTCATCGGCGTCGCGGCGGACGGCAAGGTGGAACGGGAGTTCCGCGGCGAGATCCCGGGGTTCCACATGCTGGTGGGCGTGCGCGAGTGGCGGGGGAAGCTGTACTTCGGGTCGCTGGAGGAGGACGCGATCGCGGTGACGGCGGCTACCCTCGGGTGATGCTGACCAACCTCCGGTTCGAAGCGCGTCTCCCGACCCAGGACCTCGACCGCGCCCGGCGCTGGTACCGGGAAAAGCTGGGTCTCGAACCGTCGGAAGAGCGCGAAGGCGGGCTTCGCTACGAAAGCCCGTCGGGAGTCTTCTGCCTGTACGCCTCGGCCGGGGTGTCCGACGGGTCCTTCACCCAAGCCGGGTTCTACGTCGACGACCTCGAAGCGACCGTCGCCGGCCTGCGCGAGCGCGGGGTGGTCTTCGAGGACTACGGGGACGACGGCATCGTCGAGGTCCGCGGGAACTACCCGAGCAAGGGCAGCGGCGAGCGCGCGGCGTGGTTCCGCGACAGCGAAGGCAACCTGATCGGGCTCGGCCAGATCGTGCCCTAGGGCCTGTCCTCGAAGCCAGAGGAGCAGGGTGGCCAGGTCGATCGTGCTTCGGTAGGACGTCGCGGTCTTGTCAAAGCGGGTGGCGATGGCACGGAAGTTGTCCGCCAGAACCCTGCTCGGCCGGGTCGGCGGACGACCTGGGCTGGACCGGCGAAACTCGTTTCTTGCCATGACCTGCGTGACATGGTGCAGTCGTTGACATTGGCACCGGTCGACATGATCGGCAGCGGCCGTCCGTGGCCGTCGCAGGCGAGATGGATCTTGGTGGTGGGTCCGCCGCGGGAGCGGCCGATGGCGCGGACAGGGTGCCGGTGCGTGACCAGCGCCAGAACGGTTGTAGATCGTCTTCCACGGTCCATACCGTCAGGCAGGTCACGCCACGCGACGCCGGTCTTGGCCTTGAACAGCTTCCCGTTGATCACCCGCCGGTCATCCACCCGCGGGCGACCCTTCGCGCCCGACTCTGGCAGCAACGGTTCGATCACCTGCCACTGCTCATCAGTCAACTCATGCCTGCGCACCACAGCCCAAGGTCAAAGCAGATCACCCGCACCAGCTGTGAGGACAGGCCCTAGCGGCCGGTCCACCGGGGTTCGCGTCCCGCGGTCCACGCCGCGTAGAACTCCTTGTGGTCCTTCGCCGTCATCAGCAGCGCCTGGGTCATCGCCTCCAGCTCGATCGCGCTCCCCAGGTCCATGTCCAGCTCGCGGGTCAGCAGCACCTTCGTCGTCGCGTACGCCAGCGCCGGCCCGTCCGCCAACCGACGGGCCAAGGCCGTAGCGACAGAAGGCAAGTCGGCATCCGGGACCACCTGAGTGGCCAGCCCGATCTCCGAAGCCCGGGACGCGGACACCTTGTCGCCCAGGATCAGCAGCTCGGTCGCGCGGCCCAGGCCCACCAGCCTCGGCAGCAGATACGCCGAACCCATGTCCGCCCCCGCCAAGCCCACCTTCGTGAACAGGAACGCGAACTTCGCCGACTCCGCCAGCAGCCGGAAGTCACTCGCCAGTGCGATCACCGAACCCGCGCCCGCCGCCACGCCGTTGACCGCCGCGATCACCGGGAGCGGGCACTCGCGCAGCGCCTTGACCACCGCGCCCGTCATGCGCGTGAACTCCAGCAGCTCCGCCGTCTCGAACTTCTGCAGCTCGCCGATGATCTCCTCGACGTCGCCGCCGGAGCAGAACCCGCGGCCCTGCCCGGTGATCACCAGTACCCTCACGTCGTCGTGCTGCGGCAGCTCGACGACCAGGTCCCGCAGGTCGGCGTAGACGTCGAACGTCAGCGCGTTCAGCTTCTCCGGCCGGGTGAACGTCACGGTCGCGACGCCGTCGTCCACCGTGAACTCGAAGTGCTCCCACTCCTTCGTCAGCGGTGCGGTCGCGCGGAACGGGCTCATGACTGGATTCCTCCGCCGTCGAGTACGAGGGTCTGGCCGTTGATCGCGGCGGCTTCGGGGGCCGCCAGGAAGGCGACGGCGAACGCCACCTCCGAAGGTTCCAGCAGCCGGCCGAGCGGGGACGCCGCCGCCAGCGCGGACTCGGCGTCATCCACGGAACGTCCCGTGCGCTCCTGGATCCGGGCCACCGAGGTCGCCGTCATGTCGGTGCGGACGAACGCCGGGCAGACCGCGTTCGCCGTGACGCCGGTGCCGGCCAGCTCCGCCGCGACCGCCCGCATCAGGCCGGCCGCCGCGTGCTTCGACGCCGTGTACGCGGCCGTGTAGCGGTAGCCGACGTGCGACGCGGTCGACGCCACCGTCACGATCCGGCCGCTGTCCCGGGAGCGCATCCCCGGCAGCACCTCGCGCGTGCACAGGAACGCGCCGGTCGCGTTGACCTCGAGCTGCGACCGCCAGTCGTCGAGCGAAGTCTTCGCCAGGGGCGCGCTGGCGGAGATCCCGGCGTTGTTCACCAGCACGTCCACCGGCCCGGCCGCCGCGAAGTAGGCGGCGACGGCGTCCTCGTCCGTGACGTCGCATTCGGCGCGCCCCGGCGCGAGCACGGTGTCACCCAGGGAAGAGAACCGCGCGGCGATCGCGGCGCCGATGCCGCGGGTGCCGCCGGTGACCACGACCAGGCGGCTCACGAGCGGCCCGCCAGTGCGCGCCGGTCGAGTTTTCCGTTGGCCGTGCGGGGAAGTTCGGTCATGAACACCACTTCACGGGGGTACTTGTGCTTGGCCAGCCGGGCTTTCACGTGGTCCTTCAGCTCGTCGGCGGTCACCGAGGCCCGCGTCACGACGTAGGCGCGCGGTAAAACCAGGCCGTCGACCTCCTGGCCGACCACCGCGCAGTCCACCACCGAAGGGTGCCCGAGCAAGCAGTCTTCGATCTCGCCGGGTGCGACGAACACCCCGCCGACCTTGAGTAGCGCGTCGGCGCGCCCGTGGTGACGGAAGTACCCGTCCACCCGGCTGAACAGATCACCGGAGGTCAAGGTGTCGCCGTCGAACGTCTTCGCGGACTTCTCGGCATCGCCGAAGTACTCCAGCGCGATCGTCGGCCCGGTGACCCGCAGCGGCCCGATTTCCCCGTCGGGCAAAGGGTTCCCGAGTTCGTCGACGACTTCGGCCGTGTACCCGGGAACGGGCGTCCCGAGGGTGCCGAGCCGGGCCGAGCCCGGCCGGTTCGACAGGTAGATGTGGTAGGCCTCGGACGAGCCGATCCCGTCCACCACCGGCACCCCGAACATCGCGTCCCACTTGCGGTGCAGCTCCGGCGGCAGTGCCTCGCCGGCCGACGTCGTCATCCGCAGGCAGCTCAGGTCCTGCGACGCCGCGTCCGGGTGCGCGACCATCGCGCTCATCATCGTCGGGACGTTGACGAGCACCGTCGGGCGGTGCCGCGCGATCAGCTCGAACACCAGGTCCGCCGTGCTGCGCTCGGGGAACGCGATCCCGGCCGCTCCGACGCCGAACGGGAACAGTGCCACCAGGTCGCGCGCGTAGCCGAAGAACAGCTTGGGCACGGCGAGCACGCGGTCGTCCTCCCGCAGTCCCAGCACCTGCACGGCGTACCGCTCGAAGCTCTCTTTCGCACTGCGCAAGGGATGCACGCACGCCTTGGGCGCGCCGGTGCTGCCGGTGGTGAACTTCCAGATCCCGATGTCGTCCACAGTGGTCGGTGCGGCTTCCAGGGCATCCGGCGCCGCATCCACCAGGGACCGGAACGGACGTTCGCCCGGCAGCAGCTCGTCTTCGGGCACCCCGGTGACCAGAAGCCCGGTGGCGCCCGCTTCGCGCAGGGCGGGCAGCGTGACGGCGTCGGCGATCACCGCGACGGCCTCGGTGTAGCCGAGGTAGTACGCGTAGTCCTTGGGCTGCAGGAACGGGTAGACCTCGGCGGTCACCGCGCCGATCTTCTGCGCGCCGTACCAGGTCGCGACGAACTCGTCGCCGTCGCTCAGCGCGAGCAGCACCCGCTGTCCTCTTCGGACACCGGCGTCGAGCAGCACGTTCCCGATGCGGTTGGCCAGCCGCGCCAGCTCGTCGTAGCTCACCGACCGGTCGCCGACGACCAGCGCGGTCCGCGAGCCCCGGCCCGCGGCGACGTGCCGGTCGAGGAAGTGCGTGGCGAGGTTGAACGGCTCACTCACGGGCCAGCTCCCGGATCGCTTCCACCAGCAGGTCGGTCAACGTCGAGAAGGTCTCTTCGCCTTCGGAGGCGGTCGCCTCGGCCGGCGAACCGCAGTACGCCTCGGTCATCCCCATCTCGGCGAAGCCGCCGTCTTCCGGCGCGGCGGCCAGGCTCACGGGCACGTGCGGCAACGTCCGCATCAGCGGCTGGTCGACCAGTTCGGGCCGGTCGGCCAGCACGAGCGACGTCTCGTAGCGGCCCGCGTGGCACTCGCCGGAGCGGAACTCGTCGGTCAGCCGCTGCGCGTGCCGCCGCCGGACCAGGTCGAGCAGCGCGACGCGGCCTTCGTAGGCGAAGTTCAACGTCTCCACCGCGCGCCGCAGCGTGACCAGGTGCGCGGGCTCGAAGTGGTTGTTGACCAGCAAGATCCGCTTGAACCGCTGCCCGATCAGCGCGGACCCGATGTCGACGAGCAGCGAGTGCAGCGTTTCCTCGCCGATGTGGACGCCGCCGGCGAACCCGGCCGCGAACCGCGTCACGCCGTAGGGCACCTCGGGCAGCACCAGCACGTGGACGTCCTCGTCGGCGGCCAGGCGCGAAGCCGCGCGCTCGCACATCCCGCGCGAGATCAGCGGGTCGGTGCCCAGCGGCGCGTGCGGCCCGTGCGGCTCGATCGCGCCCAGCGGGAGCAGCAGCACCGGCACGCGGCCGTCGTCCGGCAACGAGGCGACCTGCCGCGAGCTGAGGTCCGCGAAGTACGTCACGCAAATCAAGCTACACCGCAGCGGCCTGAGGTGTATAGAGTTGCCGCATGCCCGGAGATGCCTTCGACGCCAGCCCGCAGGAGCTGGTCGTGACGTTGCTGGGCAGCTACGTGCACCCGCGCGAAACCCGGCGGGTGTGGTCGGGCGGCCTGGTCGCGGCGCTCGCCGAGCTGGGCTTCTCCGACGGCGCGGCCCGGATCGCGCTCACCCGCGTGGTGCGCCGCGGCCTCCTCCAGCGCCACCGCGAGGGACGCACCGTGCACTACTCGCTGACCCGCCGCACCATCGCCCTGCTCGCCGACGGCGACCACCGGATCTTCTCCCTCGGCCGCCGCGAGCGCGCCGCCGGCGAGTGGACCGTGCTCTGGCAGAGCATCCCGGAGAGCCGCCGCCAGGCCCGCGAACGCCTGGTGCGGCGGCTGCGGTTCCTCGGGTTCGGCCCCTACCAGGACGGCACCTGGATCGCCCCGCACGACCGCGAGGCCGAGGTCGTCGCCCTGCTCGGCGAGCTGGACGTCACCGAGCACGCCGGGCTGCTGCTCGGGCGGCCGTCGGCCGCGCTCGACGTCCGCCGCTTCGCCGGCCGGGCCTGGGACCTCGACGACCTCACCGCCCGCTACACGGCGTTCGTCGAGCAGTTCGGCGGCTACGCCGGGGCCGACCCCCCGGACGTCGAAGCCTTCGCCGTCCACACGCGCCTGGTGCACACGTTCCGGGCGTTCCCGTCGCTCGACCCCGAACTGCCCGCCGACCTGGTGCCCGCACCGGATCGGCGAGCGGCGGCGGTCGAGTTGTTCCACGATCTGTACACCGCGCTGGCTCCGGCCGCTCAGCGCCATTTCGACGAGGTGACCAAGGGATGACCGAAACCAGCCAAGCGACCCAGGAAGCCCTGAGCTACACCTCGTACCTGGCGTTGGACGACGTGCTGAACGCCCAGCGCCCGCGGTCCGACGAGCACGACGAGCTGCTGTTCATCGTGATCCACCAGGTGTACGAGCTGTGGTTCAAGCAGATCCTCCACGAGGCGGAGTTCCTCCAGCGCAACCTCGAAAAGGGGAACACCGCGCACTCGATCCGGGTCCTGCGCCGGATCCTGACGATCCTCAAGGTCGCCGTCGCGCAGATCGACGTCCTGGAAACCATGACCCCCAGCCAGTTCACGAGCTTCCGCGCCCGTTTGGACGCTTCGAGCGGCTTCCAGTCGGCCCAGTTCCGGGAGCTGGAAGCCGTGCTCGGGCGGCGCGACGAGCGCGTGTTCGCCCACTACCCCGAAGGCGGCGAGCAGCGGAAAGGCATCGCCGAGGCGATGGCGCGGCCGTCGTTGTTCGACTCTTTTCTCACGTATCTCAAGGTTTCTGGCTATGCGGTCGAGTGTGACCGAGACGTCACTCGACCGGTGGAGCCGTCCCCGGCCCTGCAGGCGATATTGCTGGACGTGTACAGCGACGACGGCGGACCGTCGGTCGTCGCGGAATGTCTGGTGGATCTCGATGAAGGGATGCAGGAGTGGCGCTACCGGCACGTGAAGATGGTCGAACGCACCATCGGCGACAAGACCGGGACGGGGGGATCTTCCGGCGCGACCTACCTGCGTACCACGCTCTTCCAGCCGATGTTCCCGGATCTCTGGGCCGTACGGAGCCGACTGTGACCACTTTGGACGACCTGCGCGCGGACGACAACGCGCTCGCCCCGCACTACTCCCGCTTCGGCGTCGCCGAGCGCCTGCTGCTGTCCGGGCACTCGCACCAGGCGTGGCCGGACGTCGCGGAGGAGGGCCTGCGGGAGTCCTTCGCGGACGCCGCCCGCGACGTCGACGAGAAGTGGGGGCGCGCGTTCGCGAAGGCCGACGAGCTGCGCGCGGGGTTCCGCCTGCTGCTCGGCGACCCGCACGGCGAGTACGCGCTCGGCGCGAGCACGCACGACCTGGTGCTGCGGTTCCTCTCGGCGATGGAGCTGCCGCGAAGACCGCGCCTGGTCACCACGGACGGCGAGTTCCACACCCTGCGCCGCCAGCTCGCCCGCCTCGAGGAGGAGGGCGTCGAAGTCATCCGGGTGCCGCTGGAGCCGGTGACGACGCTCGCCGAGCGCGTCGCCGCCGAAGTGGACGACAACACCGCCGCGGTGCTCGTCTCGGCCGTGCTGTTCGAGACGTCGCGGCTGGTCCCGGGGCTCGCGCACCTGGCCGACTCGTGCCGTGACCGGTCGATCGAGCTGGTCGTCGACGCCTACCACGCGCTCGGCGTCGTCCCGTTCCCGCTGCACGACCTCGGGCTCACCAACGCCTGGGTGCTCGGCGGCGGCTACAAGTACCTGCAGCTCGGCGAGGGGAACTGCTTCCTGCGGCTGCCCGCGCACGCCCAGGAGCTGCGGCCGGTGATCACCGGCTGGTACGCCGAGTTCGGGGCGCTCGCCGACGAGCGCGACCCGGGCAAGGTCGCCTACGCCACCGGCGGCGACCGGTTCGCCGGCGCCACCTACGACCCGGCCAGCCACTACCGCGGCGCCCGGGTCCAGCGGTTCTTCGCCGAGCAGGGCCTGACGCCGGAGTTCCTGCGCGAGGTGTCGCAGCACCAGGTGGGCCTGCTCGCGTCGGTGTTCGACTCGCTCGGCTTGCCCGGCGACGTCGTGACGCGGGATCGCGAGACGCCGCTCGACCGGCTCGGCGGGTTCCTCTCGCTGCGCTGCGCCGACGCGGCCGGGCTCCAGGCGGCACTGGCCGCCCAGGGCGTCCGCACCGACAGCCGGGGACCGTACCTGCGCTTCGGCCCGGCGCCGTACCTCTCCGACACCCAGCTCGAGACGGCGATGAACGCTCTCGGCAAGGTGGCCCGCGGCTGATTACCGGTCCGTATCGCAGGACCGCCACTGGTCCGGCGATCAAGGGGGATCTAGGTTGGTGCCGGGCACCCCGCGGGCGGACGACCTCCGCGCGCCGGGCTCCCACCGACCACGTGAAGCGCGTCCCGGCCACGAACCGGGCGCGGGAGACAAAGGAGTCACCACCGTGACCGAAGGAGTGTTCGCCCGGGGCACCGGGCACGAACAGGTCGTGTACTGCCACGACCAGGCCAGTGGCCTCAAGGCCATCATCGGCATCTACTCCACGGCGCTCGGACCCGCTTTGGGCGGGACGCGCTTCCACCCCTACGCCACCGAAGCGGACGCGCTCGACGACGTGCTCGCGCTGTCCAAGGGCATGGCGTACAAGAACGCGCTGGCCGGGCTCGACCTCGGCGGCGGCAAGGCCGTCATCCTCGGCGACCCGAAGACGCTCAAGTCCGAAGCGCTGCTGCGCGCGTTCGGGCGCTTCGTGCAGTCCCTGGGCGGCCGCTACATCACGGCGTGCGACGTCGGCACGTACGTGCAGGACATGGACATCGTCGCCCGCGAATCCGACTTCGTCACCGGCCGCTCGCCCGAGGACGGCGGCGCCGGCGACTCGTCCGTGCTGACGGCGTTCGGCGTGTTCCAGGGCATGCGCGCCTCGGCCGAGCACCTCTGGGGCAGCCCGGACCTGGCCGGCAAGCGCGTCGGCGTGGCGGGCGTCGGCAAGGTCGGGCACATCCTCGTCGGGCACCTCGTGGACGCCGGCGCGCAGGTGACCATCACCGACGTCTACGCGCCGGCGATTTCGCGCACGCTCGAGATCTACCCGAGCGTGCAGGTCGTGTCCGATGTGGACACCCTGCTGCGGGCCGAGCTGGACGTCTTCGCCCCGTGTGCACTGGGTGGCGTGTTGAACGACGCGTCGGTTCCGGTGCTGGGCGCTCGCATCGTGTGCGGAGCGGCGAACAACCAGCTCGCGCACGCCGGCATCGACAAGCAGTTGGCCGACCGCGGCGTCCTGTACGCGCCGGATTACCTGGTCAACGCCGGTGGTGTGATCCAGGTGGACGACGAGAGGCACGGCTTCAACTTCGAGCGCGCCAAGCGCAAGACGACGGCGATCTACGACACGACGAAGGCCGTGTTCGCGCTGGCCGACGCCGACGGCGTCCCCCCGGCGACGGCGGCCGACCGGCTCGCGGAGCGCCGGATGGCGGAGGTCGGGCGGCTGCGGTCCATCATGACCGGGTGACCCTTTCGGACATCTTCGAAGCGGCGGGCGTGCGGGGGTTCCTGCACGCCCGCCGTCTCGGTTCTCCGGCATCCGTCGATGTCGACGCGGACTCGCCGGTCGTGCTGGCGTCCGTGGTGAAGGTGGCGCTGGCGTACGAGTTCGCCCGTCAGGTGGCGGCGGGCCAGCTCGACCCGACGGACCGGGTGCACGCGACGGCGGCCGACCGGCTGGGCGGCAGCGGCTCGGCGGGCTTCGCGGACGACGTTTCGTACAGCCTGCGGGACGCGGCGCTGCTGGCGTTGTCGGTGTCGGACAACACGGCCGCGGACCTGCTGTTCGACCGCGTGGGCGTGGCGAACGTCCGGTCTCTGCTGGCGGAGCTGGGGCTGACGCGGACTTCCGTCATCGGCGCGCCCCGGGATCTGCTGCGCACGATCATCGACGACACCGCCGCCGGACTTCCGTTGCGTGCCTTGGATCCCTTGCGGACCTCGGCTTCGACGCCGCGGGAGATGACGGCTCTGCTTTCGGCTCTGTGGAGCGATCCCGGGCCGGGTGCGCAGGTCTTGGCGTGGATGTCGGCCCAGGTCAGCTGGCACCGGCTGACCGCGGGGTTTCCCCCGGAGGTGGCGGTGGCGGCCAAGACGGGGACGATGCCGGGCATCCGCAACGAGATCGGCGTCGTGACGTACCCGGACGGGACGGCGTACGCGGTGGCGGTGTTCACGGTGGGCGGCGCGGAGACGTTGCGCCGCCCGGACATCGACCGCGCGATCGGCGACGCGGCCCGCGCGGCGGTCGATCAGCTCCGCTCGTGATGCCCGTCCGATCACGCGTGATGCCCCTCTGATCACGCTTGATGCCTGTCCCATCACGCGTGATGCCCCCACCACCTCAGCTGCGCTCGTAGAACACGTCCCACGGCCGCGCGCCGCCCGGGTCCGGCGGCACCAGCCGCGAGACGCCGTCGTCCCGCAGCACACCCGCCGCGATCTCCGCCAGCTTCGCCGCCTGCGGGTGCGGACTCGACGACGGCCAGGCGAACGCCATCCGCGCGTGCAGGACCTCGCCGTCGATTGGCCGCCAGACCACCCGCGGTTCCTTGCGGGCTGCGGGCTCGAACGCGACGCCGTGGCCGGCCAGGACCAGGCCGAGCGCGAACTCCGGGTTGCGCGCGTGCCGGACGGCCGCCGGGCGGAAGCCGTGCTCCCAGCAGGTGCGCAGCAGGGCGTCGTAGCTGCCGGGGGCCGCCGCGCGCGGGGCGTGCACCAGGCCTTCGCCCGCGAGGTCGGCCAAGGTCAGGACGGCGTGGCGGGCCAGCGGCGAGTCGCGGGGGAGGAGCACGCCGAGCGGCGTGTCGATCGCGGGCCCGAGGTCGAGCCCGATGACGTCGACCGGCAGCTGGAGGAGCCCGGCGTCCAGCGACCGGTCGGCGAGCAGCCGGGTCTGCTCGGCGGTGGTCAGCTCCTGCAGGTCGAGCCGGACGGCGGGGCACTCGCCGGCGAACCTCGTCAGGATCGCCGCGAGGACCCGTCCCGGCAGCTCCGGCGGCACACCCGCGCGCAGGGCGTCCGTCTCGCCGCGGTCGGCCTTCGCGACGAGCGCCGTCATGCGGTCCCAGCGGCTCAGGAGGTCACGGGCTTCGGTGCGGAGCACTTCGCCGGCTTCGGTGAGTGTGACGCGGCGGCCGCGGTCGAACAGCTTCGCGCCCAGCTCGGCTTCGAGCCGTTTCACGCGCTGGCTCAACGGCGGCTGGGCGATGCCGAGCCGGTCGGCGGCGTGGCCGAAGTGCAGTTCCTCGGCGACGACGAGGAAGTAGCGCAGCGAGCGGAGGTGATCCACGCTGCGACGATACCCGTCCGCATATCGACATGCCGACGTCTCGATCTTGGACAGCGCGGCCGGGCTCGTGGTCGAGTGCCCGTCATGAGCGAAGGATTCAGCAGACGCGGGCTGTTCGGCGCGGGCGCGGCGGCGGCCACGATCCTCGCCGGGGTGCCGGCGGCTTCGGCGTCGGCGGCGCCACGGGGGACGTCGCAGATGACGCTGCGGTGGTGGGGGAACAACGGGTGGGAGATCCGCGTCGGGACCAAGACGATCCTCATCGACCCGTGGTTGACGAGGTTCAAGACGGGCACGTACACCCCGGCGGGCGCCGACCCGCGCACGCCGCTGTCGGTGAACAAGGAGCTGATCGACGGTTACCTGGACCGCGGCTTCCTCCACGCCGACCACATCTTGGTGACCCACGGCCACTACGACCACCTCACCGACGTCCCCTACCTGGCCCAACGCACGGGAGCGACGGTCTACGGGACCGAGACCCATTTGAGTCTCATGGCGGCGCTGGGCGCACCGGAGGACCAGCTGGCGATCGCGTCCGGCGGTGAGGACCTGACGTTCGACGGGTACTCGATCCGGATCTTGCGGTCCTTGCACTCGGCGGTGGGCGCGCGAGCCCAGGTGCCGTTCCCGGGTTCGCGGCCGCTGTCCCGCCGGGACCGTCCCCGGGTGATCTCGGACCTGCTCGAAGGCGGCACGCTGGCGTACTGCGTCACCGGCGGCGGAGCGAGCGTGGTGAACTTCGGCGGCTCGAACTACGTCGAGTCCGAGCTGGCGGGGTTGCGCCCGGACGTGGTGCTCCTGCCGGTGGGGGGAGCGAAGGTGACTCAGTACGTGCCGAGGCTGCTGCGCACGCTGGGCAACCCGCGGATGGTGGCAGCGACCCACTGGGACGACTTCGATCTGCCGCTGGGCCAGGCCCACGACCCCAACGGGGGGTTGGAGGTACTGCGGAAGGCGGTGGCGGCGGCTTCGCCGGCGAGCGAGTTCGTGGTGCTGGACCACCTGGGTTCATTTGTGCCATAGCGGCTTGTCCACAGCCCCACTGCGTTGTGGACAACGAAACCGCCCGGCGGCTCGCCGGGCGGTTTCGTCGTTGACCGCCGATAGACTGGGACCGGGGACGCCCCCCAAGGGAAGGGCGGGGGAGCTGTCCGGCCCCCGGAACGCCGAATGCCCCCACCGCGAGCAGTGGGGGCCTTCGCCGACAACAGATCTCAGCCGCTCTTGCGGCGGAAAGTCCGCTTGTTGGCCGCGGGGCCGTGGGCGTGCTGGTTCTTGCCGCCGCCGTTCTCGTGGGACGCGCCCGAGCGGGCGTGGGCCTGCTTGCGCTCCAGCGCTTCCCGGAACTTGCGCTTGACGTCGTCCTCCTCGCCGCTGGGCGACGGATTCGGTTCACTCATGCTTACCTCCGGAACTGACGACGTGTGACCGCTCCAGCCTGGCATCAGACAAACCACTTGGCGAGTCGATTACGTCACGTCATCAGCGTTTGGGGGACGGCACCCCGCCGAACTGCACGGACTTGCGGGTCAGCGGGCGGCCGCAGTGGTCGCACAGCAGGATCGGCTGCAGCCGGTTGCCGCATTCGACGTGGTGGAGCGTGATGTCCGGCTCCTGGCCCGCCACCTCGAAGCCGCGCGACCACTCCGCGATGAACGCCAGCGCCGGGAAGAACGCCAGCCCCTTCGCCGTCATCCGGTAGTCGCGCGCGTCCGTGCGCGTGGCCGCCGTGCCCGTGCGCAGGACGCCGACCTCCACCAGCTTGCTCAGCCGGGCCGACAGCACGCTCGGCCCGATCCCCAGCTCGCGCTCGAACTCCGAGAAGTGCCGGCAGCCGAGCAGCGCCGACACCAGGAGCCCGGTCGACCAGCGGTCGCCCAGCAACTCCATCGTGTCGGGGAAGAACATCATCGGGTCGTTGGCCAGGGACTCCGCGTCCTTGCGGCGGAACCGCTTGGACGCCGTCGCGGCCGCCACGCCCGTGGTGTCGAGCCGGGTGGCCCGGACGTCGCGCGCGTCGACGCGGCGGCCGCACGCCCCGCAGCCCAGCGGCGCTGATGTAGCCAGCTCGCAGTCGAGGTGGATCAGCGTCGGCAGCACCTCGCGGCGGCCGTCGACCCACTCGCGCTCCCAGGCCCAGATCGAGATCAGCAGCGGCCACAGCTCCAGGCCGCGCTCGGTGAGCCGGTACTCGTGCCGCGTGCGGCGCGCGTCGCGGTAGGGCACGCGCGTGAGCATGCCCGCCTCCACCATGTCCCGCAGGCGCCCGGACAACGCGGTCGGCGAGATGCCCAGCCGCAGCCGCAGCTCTTCGTACCGCCGGAAGCGCAGGAAGAGGCCCTGCAGGATCAGCAGGGTCCACTGGTCACCGACCAGCTCGAGCGCTCTCCGGAGCGGATCCCCCGCCGGTCGGATGCGCTCTGTCATCCGGGGCTCCGCCCCGGGCCGGGGGCTCTGCCACCCGGAACCCCCGAAAGATGACTGTGCCGTCGCCTCGGTCACCGGACTTCCCCCTTGCTAAGTAACGGCCTCAGCGTACACCTGACTACACCTAAAGAAGCCTATTGACACCTGACTACACAAATCATAGTCTCATCCCCATCAGCCAGCGCGGTGAGCCCGACAGCCAGGGAGAAGCCCGATGACCAGCACCTCCGAACAGCCGCTGATGGTGGCCCGGACGGCGGACACCGGCGAGGCCAACCCCTACCTGCTCGGCGTGTACGCCCCCGTCGGAGAAGAGATCGACGCGGAAGACCTGCAGGTCATCGGCGAAATCCCGACGGACCTCAACGGCGTCTACCTGCGCAACGGCCCCAACCCGCGGTTCGCCCCGGAAGGCCGCTACCACTGGTTCGACGGCGACGGCATGATCCACGCCGTCCACCTGGAGAACGGCAAGGCGCGCTACCGCAACCGCTGGGTCCGCACGAAGGCCTTCGAGGCCGAGTCCGCGGCCGGCAAGGGCCTCTGGACCGGCGTCATGGAGAACCCGGCGGACAACCCGTTCGGCAACCACCACGGCCTCGGGCTCAAGGACAACGCCAACACCGACGTCATCTTCCACCGCGGCCGCGTCCTCGCGACCTGGTACCTGTGCGGCTCGCCGTACAGCGTCGACCCGCTCTCGCTGGAGACGCTCGGCGCCGAAGACTTCCTCGGCACGCTGGTCGGCGACATGATGGCCCACCCCAAGGTCGACGAGGCCACGGGCGAGCTGTTCTGGTTCGACTACGGCCCGCGCCCGCCCTACCTGCGCTACGGCGTCATCAGCGCGGACGGCCGGGTCGTCACCACCACCGAGATCGAGCTGCCGGGCCCGCGCCTGCCGCACGACATGGCCATCACCGATCGCTACGCGGTGCTGATGGACCTGCCGCTGGTCCAGGACCTGCAGGCGGCGAAGCAGGGCCGCCACAAGCTGCACTTCGACCGCTCGATGCCGAGCCGCTTCGGCGTGATGCCACGCTACGGAGACGGTAGCCAGATCAGGTGGTTCGAAGCGAGCCCGTGCTACATCTACCACGTCGTCAACGCCTGGGAAGAAGGCGACGAAGTCATCCTCGACGTCTGCCGCGTGCAGAAGCCGGCCCCTCGGCCGGATGCGCACACGCCGCTCGCGAAGATGCTCTCCTACCTGCGGCTCGACGCCCAGCTGCACCGCTACCGCTTCAACCTGCGGACCGGCGCGTGCCACGAGGCGCCGCTCGACGACGCCAACACCGAGTTCCCGACCGTCGACTCCCGAGGCGTCGGTCGTGCGAACCGGTTCTCCTACGCGGTGCACATCTCGCCCGAGTCGACGCTGAAGTTCGACGGGCTCGTGCGCTACGACAATCTTGCCGGCTCCAAGACCGAATACCGGTTCGGTCCCGGTCGGTGGGGCAGTGAGGCGCCCTTCGCACCCCGCGATGGCGCATCCGTCGATTCGGCGGACGGTTACCTGGTGACGTTCGTGCAGGACGAGCGTGAGGGACGCTCGGAACTGGACATCTTCGACGCCGCCGATCTCGCTGCCGGACCCGTGGCCAGGGTCCTGTTGCCCCAGCGGGTCCCGCTCGGTTTTCACGCGACCTGGGTCCGGGCGGACCAGCTGGAAAACCTCCGTTCATGAGATGCCATCGAGAGGGTCGCGCCCGGGACTTCCGGGCGCGGGGATGGTGGAGTGCGGAGACGATCGACCGGCTCGTGAAGGAGCGGGTCAGTGCCGACCCGGAGGGTCTCGCGCTGGTCGATCCACCGAACACCACCGCACTGGTCGGACGCGACCCGGTGCGGTGGACCTGGAACCGGCTCGACGAACGCGTCGACGTCCTGGCCGCGTTCCTGCTCGCCAGAGGGGTGCGAGCAGGTGACGTCGTGGCCGTGCAGCTGCCGAACTGCTCGGCCCTGGTGCAGGCGTTCCTCACGATCGTCCGGATCGGTGCCGTGGTCACCCCGTTCCCGGTGTCCTACCGGGAGCACGAGATGGGTCCGATGTGCCGGCGCACCGGGGCTGTCGCGGTGGTGACCGCATCCAGATACGGCGAGCACGAGCTCGCCGGGGCGGCCCTTGGGCTAATCGGCGCTGCGGCGCCGTCGGTCCGGTTCGTCGTCGCCCGGGGGGACGACGAACCGGCCGGCGCCCTGGCCTGGCCCGAAGATCCACTGTCCACTGCGGAGCGATCCACTCTGGACGCCTATCTGTCCGAACTCGACACCGACGTCGACGACTGCGTGACGATCTGCTGGACGTCCGGCACCGAAGCCGAGCCGAAGGCGGTCCCGCGCTGCCACGGCGACTGGCTCGCGACGGCCGCGGGGTGCGCCCAGGCGGCCGGCCTGACGCCCGAAGACGTCCTGCTGTCGCCGTTCCCGATGACGAACATGGCCGGCATCGGCGGGATGTTCCTGCCGTGGCTGCTGACCGGCGCCGTGTTCGTCCCGCACCACCCGTTCGACCTGCCGGTGTTCCTGGGGCAGCTCGCGGCCGAGCGCGTGACGTACACGCTCGCGCCACCGGCGTTGCTGACCATGCTGCTGCACAACGAAAAGATCCTGTCCGGAGTGGACATCGCGAGTGTGCGCAAGATCGGGTCCGGATCGGCGCCGCTCTCGCCGTGGCTCGTGCGCACCTGGGCCGAGCGGTACGGCATCGACATCATCAACTTCTTCGGCTCCAACGAAGGCACCGCGCTGCTGTCCGGCCCGGCCGACATCCCGGACCCGGACCAGCGCGCGAGCTACTTCCCGAACTACGCCTCCGAGGTCACGTGGTCGACGCCCGTCGCCGGCTGGACGTCGGTGCGGCTGCACGACCCGGTCACCGGCGAGCACGTGACCGAACCCGGGCGCCCCGGCGAGCTGCACATCGCCGGGCCGACGGTGTTCGCCGGCTACCTGACGTCGATGGGGGAACCCCTGGACACTTCGTCGTTCGACGAGGACGGGCACTTCCGCACCGGTGACGTCTTCGAGATCGCCGGCGAACGCGGGGAGTTCCTCAAGTACGTCGACCGGATGAAGGACCTGGTCATCCGCGGCGGCATGAACATCTCGCCCGCCGAGGTCGAGGGCCTGCTGGCCGGGCACCCGGACGTCGCCGACGTCGGCGTGGTCGGCGTGCCCGACGACGTCATGGGCGAGCGGGTGTGCGCGGTCGTCGTGCCGGGCGCGCGCAAGCCGTCGCTCGACGAGCTGGTCGCGTACCTGCGCGAGAAGAAGGTGGCCGCGTTCAAGCTGCCGGAACGGCTCGAGTACGCCGACGCCTTGCCCCGGAACCCGGTGGGGAAGATCCTGAAGCGGCAGCTGCGGGAAAGTCTGGAGTGAGGCCATGACCGTGTTCGTGCTGGGCGGGGCGCAGACCGACTTCGCGCGCAACTACGCGAAGGAGGGGCGCGGGATCCTCGAGCTGTTCGCCGAGGTCGTGCCCGCCGCCCTCGCGGACGCCGGGGTTTCGGCCGACGACGTCGAGGTCGCGCACGTCGGCAACCTCGCCGCGGAGCTGTTCACCGGCCAGGCCCAGCTCGGCGGGCTGCTCGTCGCGGCGGTGCCGGAGCTGGACGGGGTGCCGTCGACCCGGCACGAAGCCGCCTGCGCGTCCGGCAGCACCGCGGTCCTCGCCGCGTGCGCGGACATCGAAGCGGGCCGCTACGACCTGGCGCTGGTCGTCGGGGTCGAGCTGATGCGCAACGTCGACGGGCAGCGGGCCGCCGAGCACCTCGGCTCCGCCGCGTGGGCCGGGCACGAAGCCGTCGCCGCGAAGTTCCCGTGGCCCGCGCTCTTCGCCGACGTCGCTTCCGCGTATGACGAGCGGTACGGACTCGACCCTGAGCACCTCGGGCAGTTCGCGTCGCACGCTTTCGACCGCGCGGCAAGGAATCCCCTCGCCCAGGCCCGCGACTGGCGGTTCCCGGCCGGGGCTTTCGGGCCCGACGACGAGCTGAACCCGGTGATCGAAGGCCGCCTGCGCAAGCAGGACTGCGGCCGGATCACCGACGGCGCCGCGGCGGTCCTGCTGGCTTCGCCCGCGTTCGCGCAGCGGCTCGGCGGCGGCTTCCCGCGCATCGCGGGCTTCGGGCACCGCACCTCCCACATCGGCCTCGCGGAGAAGCTCGCGTCCGGCGGCGAGTACCTCTTCCCGCACCTGCGCGGCGCGGTGGTCGACGCCTACGAGCGCGCGGGCGTGGCCGGGCCGGACGCACTCGACGTCGTCGAGCTGCACGACTGCTTCACGATCACCGGGCTGGTCGCACTGGAGCACCTCGGCGCCGCACCGCCCGGCGACGGCGGCGAGTTCATCGCCGACGGCGGCCTCGACACAGCCGGGATCAACCCCGGCGGCGGCCTCCTCGGGCTCGGCCACCCGGTCGGCGCGACCGGCGTCCGGATGCTGCACGACGTCGCCCGGCAGGTGACCGGGACGGCGGGCGAGACGCAGGTGGAGGGCGCGCGCACGGCGTTGACGCTCAACGTCGGCGGCTCCTTCACCACGGTCGTCACGATGGTGGTCACCGCATGAGGCTTTCGGTGTCGCTGGGGCTCTGGCAGGACCGCCCGCCGGAGGAGGCGCTGGAAACCGCGCGCGCCGCCGAGGCCGCGGGTTACCGGGAGCTGTGGATCGGCGAGATGGCGACGTGGGACGCGTTCGCCTTGGGGACCGCGATCGGCGCGGCGACGTCTTCGCTGTCGCTGACGTTCGGACCGCTGGCCGTGACGGTCCGGGACCCGGCGACGATCGCGATGGGCGTCGCGTCGGTCGCCGCGCTGACCGGACGTCCGACCGGGGTCGCGCTCGGCACGTCCAGCGACGTCGTGGTGCGCGGCTGGCACGGGCGGTCCCGGGCCCGCGCCGCCACGGCGCTGGAGGAGTCGGCGATCGCCGTGCGGCAGCTGATCTGCGGCGAGAAGTCCACTGTGGACGGCGCGGTGGTGGGCTCCCGGGGCTACCGGTTGCGGTTGGCCGCCCCGAAGTCGCCGGTGACGATCGCCGCGTTCGGGCCGCGCGCCCTCGACGTCGCCGCGCGCCACGCCGACCGGATGGTGGTCAACCTGGTCAGTCCCGCTGCCGCGGCTTCGCTGGTGCGGGGGCTGCGGGACGCGGCCGCGCGGGCGGAGGTCGCGCCGCCGCCGGTCGCTGCGTGGGTGGTCGGCGCGGTGGATCCGGGTCCGGCGGAGATCGAGCAGCTGCGCCGCGGTGTCGTCGGGTACCTGGCGGCGCCCGGATACGGCGAAATGTTCCGCGAGGCCGGGTTCGGAGGCCTGGTGGACTTCGCGCGCACCCGTCCGCACCCGCGTGAGCTGCTGGCCGCGGTGCCGGTCGAGGCGATCGCGACGGTGGGTCTGCTGGGTTCGCGCGAGGACGTCGCCGCGAAGGCGCGGGAGTACGCGGAAGCCGGGATCGACGAGCTGGCGATCGTGCCCGCCACCAGCGACGACGACCCCGGCGGCGCGAAAACTCTCGCCGCGTGTCGATCCGCGGTCGTCCCGTTCGACGCGTAGGCATGAACGAGCCGACGAAGACCAAGAACCTCGACCGGAACGGGCTTCCGGCACTGCCGTGGAGCCGGGCGCGCGACCTCCTCGCGACCCAGACCCCGAAGGAGAACCTGACCTTCTTCGTCGGGACCGTCCGTCCCGACGGCCGGCCGCACGCCGCCGGGGTCGGCGCGATCTGGGTCGACGACACCCTGTACTTCGTGAGCGGGCCCGGCACGCGCCGGGCCCGCAACCTCGCGGCGAACCCGGCGTGCAGCGTCTCGGTACGCCTGAACGGACTCGACCTCACCTTGGAGGGCGAGGCCGAGCAGGTCGCCGATCCCGCCACCCTCGACCGGGTCGCCGCCGTCTACCGCGAGGGCGGCTGGCCCGCGACGGTGGAAAGCGGCGGGTTCACCGCGCCGTTCATGGCGCCGAGCGCCGGACCCGCGCCGTGGTTCCTGTACCGGCTCCTGCTCACCCGGGCGATCGGCGTCGCCGGTGCCGAGCCGTACGGCGCGAGCCGCTGGGACTTCAGCCGCTGATCGCCGCGGCCACCAGCGCCCCGATGTGGCGCATGCCGGTGGCGTTCGGGTGCAGCGGCGCCGCGACCGAGGTCGGGATCACGCTCTCGAACCACTTGACTCCCGGCAGCTTGCAGACGTCGTGCCCGATCGAGGCCGTCCGGACGTCCACGTACCGCGCGTGGTGCGCCGCGGCCTGCCGGGCCAGGGCGGCGTTCGTCTTGTCGACGCTGCCCTGGATGTAGTTCGCGTCGCGGGGAGTCAGTGGCGCGATCGGCCAGCACCCTTTGCGCGGCAGGTAAGTGCCGTAACCGGCCACGAACACGGCCGCGTTCGGCGCCTTCGCGTGGATCGCGTCCAGCAGCGCGCCCCACGTCGGCTCGAACGCGGCGATCTTCTCGGCCAGCTGGTCGTGGCCACCGGCGGTGTAGCGGTCGACGCAGTCCGGGTTGATGCCGGGCAGGAGGTTGATGCAGCTGGTCGCCGCGCCGACCAGGCCGACGTCATTGCCGCCGATGGTCAGCGTGACCGTCTTCGTGGAGGCGCCGAGCGCGTCCAGCTGCGGCGGGACCGCGCCGGTCTCCGTCGACTGCGGTGCGTACATGTCCGCGGTCGTCGCCCCGGAGCACGTGACGTCCACGAGCGGGACGCCGAGCTGCTTCGCGGCGACGTGCGGGTAGTCCGCGAGCGACCGGAGGCAGCCCGGGGACGAGAGGTCCGGGGGCAGGATCAGCGGGCCGGCCGCGGCCGAGTCGCCGAGCGCCACGTACTCGCCGGCGACGCTCGCTTCGGCCGTGCCCGCGGTCGTCGCCAGAGCCGCGACCAAGATCGTGATGAACGCCGTTGTCCTCACTCGCACGCCGTCCTCCTTGACGTTGTGCCGATGGTTGGTCTCCGTGACACCATCGGCACCGAGGGTGCCCGGATTGATTGGGAATCCGGGCAGAGAACGAGGGGATCGGTTGTGACGGAGCACAAGCCGGGTGGCGACCTGACCCTCGGCGGGCAGCGCGTCCACGAGCGGCTCACGCGGGAGGAACCCGACCTGGTCGCCCGGGTGCTGGCGCGGATCCAGGCCGAGGTCGCGGACTACCGGCGGCTCCCCGTCGAGGAGCTGGCCGGTGACATCGCGCGGATCACCCAGCAGACCGTGCGGGCCTTCGCCCGGTGCCTGCGCGAGGACCGCGACCTCAACGCCGCCGAGCTGCGGCAGATCGGCGCGTCGGCGGTGCGCCGGGCCGAAGAGGGCTTCCCGCTGGAGGCGGTGCTGGCCGCCTACCACGTCGGCACGCGGGAGATCTTCGCCGTCGGCTCGGCCGACGCGGGCAGTGCGGACGTCGCCGATCTGCTGGAGGTCGCGGACCGGACGCTCGCGTTCGTCGGCACCGTCACCGGCGCCGTCACGCGCGGCTATCTGGAGGAGCTGCGCACGAAGATCGGGCAGGAGCACACCGCCCGCCGGACGCTGCTTTCGGTGCTGGCCGACGGCGGTCCCGTCGACGCCGTCGCCCGCAGCGCCGGCATCGCACTGCCGGCGCGATATCTGGTGCTGAGCGTCGAGCTCGGCCCGCACGCCGACGAGGCCACCCCGGGCATCGACGCCGACATCGCGATCCGCCGGAAGCTGCGGCGGTTCCTGGCGGCGTTCGAACACTCCTGCGGCGATGGCGTGCTCGCCTCCTTGGACGGCCCGGGCGGGCTGGTGCTGCTGCCGCTGGCCGGGCGGCTGTCGGCGGTCCGGGAGTGGGGTTCCCTGCTGGGCACGGCCGGGCGCGCGGCGGGCGTGGACGTCCTGGCCGCGGCCGACACGGCGGCGCCGTCGGAGGTTCGCGAGGTGGCCGGGCGGACCGGCGAGGTGCTGGACGTGCTGCGGTGGTTCGGCCGCCCGCCGGGGCTGTACCGCCTCGACGACGTCCTGGTGGAGTACCAGCTGACCCGTCCGGGCGAGGCCCGAGACCGGCTCGCGGCGGTGCTCGCGCCGCTGGACGCGCACCCGGAGCTGGTCGAGACGCTCTCGACGTACCTGGAGCTGGACACGAACCGCCGCCGCACGGCGGCCCGCCTGCACGTCCACCCCAACACGGTCGACTACCGCCTGCGCCGCGTCCGCGACCTGACGGACATCGACCCGCTCCACCCGGCCGGCCTCCCGCGCATCATCGCGGCCCTGGCGGCCCGCCGAGCTTCGCTCCCGCGCACGGTTTGACGTGTCGTCCACCCAGGTACGCGTGTCGTCCGCCGGGGTACGCGTGTCGTCCGTTCGAGCATGCGAGATGCCCTTCCGAGCACGCGAGTCCGTGTACCGGAACGGCGAACTCGCGTACCTGGATGGACGACACGGACGGCGGGCCTCCCGGACCCGGGTCAGCTCGCCGCGGTTGTCGCCTGGGAAGCCGGGACCTCGGCCGGACGGCGCGGGGCCGGGATGCGGACCGGCATCGGAGTGCGGGAGATGAGCCGCGCGAGGGAGCCGGAGGCGACGAGCGCGGCGAAGGCCAGGGCGGCCACCGCGGCAGCCGGGGTGAAGGTGAGTTCGCCGGCCCGGCCGAGCACGAACCCCGAGTCCAGCGCCCACGCCACCGCCGCGACCCCGATCGCGGCGGCAACCGAACTCCAGAACGCGGTCAGCAGCACCACCGCGCCCAGCGTGACCAGCGCGTACCACGGATGACCCGTCGCCCCGCACAGCTCCGCCACCAGCACCGCGCCCACCGCGGACACACAGCCGAACGGGAACCCGAAGCCACCACTCATGCCGTCCAGGAAACGCCGCGAGAGCGCCAGGAGCATGAGCCAGGACACATTCCCTACGCCCCGGCCCCGGGATCTTGACGCGTTATTGACCCGTCACGCGGCCGATCGCGTCGACGACCACCGGCCACACCGCGCGCGGCAGGTTGTGGCCCATGCCCGGGATCACCAGCAGTTCCGCGCCCGGGATCGCCTCCGCCGTCGCCTTGCCGCCGCTGACGTCGATCAGCGGGTCGGCGTCGCCGTGCACGACCAGGGCCGGCAGCCGCACGGACCGCAGACCCGACGTCCGATCGCCGGACGCCAGCACCGCCGCCGCGTGGCGCAGCGTGCCCACCGGGTGGCGGGCACGGTCGTAGTGCAGCGTCGCCTTGGCCAGCAGGAACGCCTCGTCGTCCGGGTAGCCGGGGGAGCCGAGCCGCCGGTAGCCGTCGACGCTGTCGGCCAGCGCCTGCTCGCGGGTCGACGCCGGTGGCCGGGCCAGCAGCGCCAGCGCCCACGGCTCGGCCCGCCCGACCGACGGGTCCCCGGTGGTCGACATGATCGACGTGACCGACAGCAGCCGGTCCGGGTGGTCGATGGCCAGCTGCTGCACGATCATCCCGCCCATCGACGCGCCGACGACGTGCGCGCGTGCGATGCCGAGCGCGTCGAACAGCCCGATCGCGTCGTCGGCCAGGTCCGAAAGGCGGTACGGCGCCGTCGTCAGGTCGCCGGCGGCCAGCGCGGCGAGGTCCGGCGCGGGCAGCTCGTCGAGCCAGGTGGAGAGCCCGACGTCCCGGTTGTCGTAGCGCACGACGAAGAACCCGCGGCCGGCGAGCAGCTCGCAGAACCCGTCCTCCCAGGTGATCATCTGGGCACCGAGGCCCATCACCAGGACCAGCGGCGGACCGTCCGGATCGCCGAAGGTGTCGTACTCGAGCTCGATATCGCCGGCCTGTGCGCGTGCCATGTCCCGATCCTGCCGTACCCGTGCGGCGCTGGCACCGGTCCCACCCGTGCGGTTACCGTTACGCCCCATGCCGACCTCATCCTCGGGTACCGGACAGCGCCCCCGGTCGCGAGCCGCGGCGGGACTGCCGGCGCTCACGGCCGACCGGATCATCACCGCGGCGACGACGCTGACCGGCGAACGCGGCCTCGACAACTGGACGCTGCGGGAGCTCGCCCGCGCGGTCGAGGCCTATCCGGCGGTGATCTACCACCACGTCGGTGACCGGGACGCGGTGGTGAACGCCGTCGTCGACCGGGTGGTCGGCCTGCTGGAGCTGCCCGACCCGGAACTGCCGTGGCAGGACTGGTTCACCGAGCTGCTGGCGAGCCTGCGCGCGGTCCTGCGGTCCTACCCGGGCTGTGCGAGACGGCTCGCGCTGTTCGGCCCGTCCGTCAAGGCGGCCACGCGCAGCATCGACGCCGGCATCGGGGTTTTGCTGAAGGCCGGCTTCGGCCGCGAGAGCCCGATGGCCTACAACCTGCTGCTGATGACCGCGTGCCAGTTCGTCGCGATGGAGGACGACCGCGACGGCGCGCTCGCGATCCGGATCGACAACACCGAGGAGTACGCCACCTACCGCGAGCGGGCGGACCTGCCGGGGATGGCCGAGCTGGGTGCCGCGATGCACGACCTGATGGGCGATCCCGACCTCGCCGCCGGGTACTACGCCCAGGTGTACGACTACGCGGTCCGGCGCTGTCTCGACGGGCTCGCCCACCGGCTGGAAGAACTTCGCGAATCGGGCGGCGAAGGGTTGACAGCGACTTGACAGCGCTCCGGCGTACCGTGAGCGTGCGTCGGCGGTTCGTCCGCTGACCCGGAGCCCCTGGCGCCCTCCTCCCCCTCGTGGCGCCGGGGGCTTCGGTCTACGCGGGATCGCCCGGTTCCGCCTGGATCGCCGGGAAGATCTCGCCGACCAGCGTGACGAGCGACTTGGACAGCAGCAGGTGCACCTGGGCGCGGGTCAGCGACCCGCGCACGAGCCATTCCCGGCCGGCGGACTTCACCATCCCGCCGAACGCGCGCACGAGCGCGTTCAGTTCGGGGCCGTGTTCGCTTTCGCTGGACAGCCCGACGGCTTCGAGCACGCGATCGGCGGACTCGCGGTCGGCCTCTTCGAGAATGCGCTCGACCTCGAGATCGCGCCCGATGCCCTCCGGCGCGATCGCGGCCAGCCACATCCGTTCCTGGCTGGTGACCATGTCGAGGAACCACTCGATGGCGACGTCGGCCCGCAGATCGAGCGGCCCCTCCGGCAGGATTTCGACAGCGAGGCGCGGCACGGTCAACGCGCGGCGGATGATTTCCAGGTACAGCTCGCGTTTGGTGCCGAAGTAGTGGTTGATCAACCCCCGCGCGACACCGGCCGCCGCGGCGATGTCCGAAGTGGACACTTCGGAGTAGGGACGTTCACCGAACAGCCGCGCCGCGCAAGCGAAGATCTGTTCCTTCCGTTCGTCCGGTTCCAGTCTTCGCCATCTCGGCGCCGGCTCGGTGTTCATGGTCCCATCGTCGCATGGCCCGCTGAGCAGGGCAGCTCAGTCTGCCGGGTACCACGATCGGGTCACGCTCAGTCCGGGAGCGTGATCGGCGCGAGGTCCTCGAAACAGTCCCCAGGACCCGGGTTCGCGGGGTCCGTCTCGCCACCGAAGTGGTGCAGCACGCCCCAAACCGCGTTCAGCGCCGTCTGCACCGCGCCCTCCGCCCAGCCCGCCGTCCACGAGACGTCGTCACCCGCCAGGAACAAGCCTCGGTGACGCTCCGCCAAGACGTCCTGCATGAAATGCGTGAACAGCCGGTGCTGGTAGCGGTAGTGCCCGGGCAGGTTCGCCTTGAACGCGCCCATGAAGTGCGGCTCCGCCTCCCACGAGACCGTCACCGGGTCGCCGATGATGTGCCGCCGGACGTCGACGCCCGGGTAGATCTCGCGCAACGATTGCAGCATCACTTCGACGCGCTCGGTCACCGACAGCGGCAGCCACTTCAGCGAGTCGTCGGCCCACGTGTACGACAGGCAGATCACCGCGGGCGAGTCGGGAGTGGACCCCAGCAGGTACGTGCCGCGCGGCATCCGGTCGGTCAGCGTCATGCTCATCGTGTCGCGGCCGGTCGCCGGGTCGGGGTCGAGCCAGAACGGGCGGTCGACGGGGACGAACACCTTCGACGACTCCATGTAGTGCGTGCGCTCGATCGCCGTCCAGTGGTCGATCGGGAACAGCGCTTCGTCGCATTCGATCTTGGACAGCAGCATCCAGCTCTGCGCGGTGAACACCGCCGCCGGGTAGGTCCGGATGTGCCCGGACGCGTCGGTCACCGTGATGTTGTTCGGCGCCGTGCGGTGCAGCCGCGTGACGCCCGGACGCGGTCCGCCCTCGTGCAGCGAAGCCAGCGACGTTCCGGCGGGCCAGAAAGCGACGTCCGACGGCGCGTGCTCCCACAGCCGCAGCGGGAGCTGGCGGCTGCCGCCGACGATGCTGCGGTGCTCGTCGTCGGCTCCGGTGTAGACCACGCGCAGGATTTCGAGGATGGAGTTGGGGAAGTCGGTGTCCCAGCCACCGGTGCCGAAGCCGACCTGCCCGAAGATCTCGCGGTGGCGGAAGGAGGCGAACGCGGGGGAGTCGCACAGGAACCCGTAGAACGTCTGGTTGTCCAGCTTCGGGACGAGCTCGTTCCACAGCCGCTTGATCGTCTTCGCGTCGCGGTCGCGGATCGCCGTCTGCATCTCGGCGAACGACGCGTGCTCGGCCAGGGTCCGGTCCCACGCGGCGGCGACGTCGGCGAACACCGCGGGCAGCTCGGCCGGCGTCCGCGCGTAGTGGCTCTGTCCCTTGAGGTCGACGACCGTGCTCGGCGTCTCCGGGGCCAGCGGGTTCGGGAACGGCGCCGTGTCGAGCCCGACCTTGTCGATGTAGTGGAACAACGCGGTCGACGCGGGCGGGAAGCGCATCGCGCCCATCTCGGCGACGACGTCGTCCGGGCAGCCGGGGAACCGCACGGTGCGCAGCCGTCCGCCGATTTCGGCGATCTCGTACACCACCGGCCGCAAGCCGAGCTTCATCAGCTCGTACGCGGTGACGATGCCGGAGGGGCCGCCGCCGATCACCGCCACCTCGGTGCCGTGCCGGTGAGCGGGCACCGAGCCCAGCCCGGCGGGGTGGGCGAGGTAGTCGTCGTAGGCGAACGGGAAGTCGGGGCCGAACATCGTGATCGGGCGGCCCGCGGGTTCGTCGTGATGGATCGCGGTCGGGACAGCGGAGGTCATGCGGTGGTTCCTCGGTACAGTTCGGGCCGCCGGTCGGCCAGGTGGGTGTTCTCCAGCCGGGACGCGGCGAGCGCGTCCCGGGTGACTTCAGCGGTGATCAGCGCGGGTCCCGCTCCGGCGCGGGCCAGTACCTCGCCGGTCGGGGCGACCACGCAGGAGCGTCCGCAGTAGGTCAGCTCCTGTTCGACGTCACAACGGTTGGCGTAGGCAACGAACAGCTGGCTCTCGTAGGCCCGCGCCGGCACCAGCGTGTCGGCGACCAGCTCGTACGGGCTCATCAAGGCCGTCGGCACGACCAGCAGTTCCGTGCCGGCCAGCGCGTGCGCCCGGACCAGCTCGGGGAACTCGACGTCGTAGCAGATCAGCAGCCCGACCCGGATCCCGGCGACGTCGGCCTGCACGACCGGCTCGTCACCCGGGGTGAACCACGCCTTGTCGAGGTCGCCGAACAGGTGCGTCTTGCGGTAGTTCGCCCGGCGCCGCCCGGCCGCGTCGACGAGCTGGACGCTGTTGTGGACGGTCCCAGCGTCCGCCTCCGGGTAGCCGTACGCCAGCGCGACGCCGGTTTCCCTGGCCAGCGCGGACATCCGTGCCGCGGTCGGGCCGTCGGCCGGTTCGGCGAGTTCGTGCGTCCGGGCGCCGATGTGGTAGCCGGTCGTGCTCATCTCCGCCGTGACGACGAGGTCGGCGCCGGACGCCCGGACCGCGTCCGGCAGCGCGTCGAACGGACCTTGGTGGATCGCGACCCTCATGCGAGCCTCGACCGCCGGATCCCGTACCCGAAGTAGATCAGCAGGCCCAGCGCCATCCAGGCGCCGAAGACGACCCAGGTCGCGCCGTCGAGGCTGAACATCATGTAGCCGCAGCACAGCACGCCCAGGAGCGGCGTCACCGGTGAGAGCGGGACGCGGAACGTGCGTGGCCGCTCGGGCTGGCGCCGCCGCAGCAGCAGGACGGCGATGTTGACCAGCAGGAACGCGAACAGTGTCCCGATGCTGGTGGCGTCGGCGAGCTTGCCGAGCGGGATGAACGCGGCCAGCACGGCGACGAAGCCCGAGACCACCAGCGTGTTGATCCGCGGCGAGCCCGACTTCTCATCCACTTTGGACAACGCGGGAGGCACCAGGCCGTCGCGGGACATCGCGAACAGGATGCGCGTCTGTCCGTAGAGGACGGTCAGCACGACGCTGGAGATGGCCACGATCGCGCCGACGGCGAGCAGGCCGGCCCAGAACGGGTTGCCCGACACGACGCTCAGCACGTGCGACAGCGCCGCCTCTTGGCCGTCGAACTCCTGCCACGGCAGCGCGCCGACGGCGGCCACGGCGACCAGGCAGTACAGCACGGTGACGATCCCGAGCGAGAGCAGGATCGCGCGCGGCAGGTCGCGCTGCGGGTTCTTCGCCTCCTCGCCGGCGGTCGACGCGGCGTCGAACCCGATGTAGGAGAAGAACAGCTTCGCGGCGCCGGCACTCATCCCGGCCAGCCCGAGCGGCAGGAACGGCGTGAAGTTCCGCGCCTTGACCGCGGTGAAGGCGATCGCGCAGAACAGCACCAGGGTCACGATCTTCACCGCGACCATGACGGCATTGGCCCGCGCGCTCTCCTTCGCGCCGGAAAGCAGCAGGAGCATCGCGAGGACCACGACGACGATCGCGGGAACGTTGACGATCCCGCCGGACCCGGGCGGCTGGCTGAGCGCGTCCGGGATGGCGAAGCCGAACGCGAGCCGCAGCAGTTCGTTGAGGTACTGCCCCCAGCCGACGGCGACCGATGCCACCGAGACGCCGTATTCGAGGACCAGGCACCAGCCGCAGACCCAGGCGACCAGTTCGCCGAGCGTCGCGTAGGCGTAGGAGTACGACGAACCGGACAGCGGGATCATGCCGGCCAGCTCGGCGTAGGAGAGGGCGGAGAAGAGCGCGGTGACCCCGGCCAGCACGAACGACAGGACCACGGCCGGCCCGGCCACCGGGACGGCTTCGCCGAGGACGACGAAGATCCCGCTGCCCAGCGTCGCGCCGATGCTCAGCATCGTCAGCTGCCCGAGCCCGAGCGATCGCTTCAACGTGCCATGATCACTTTCGGCGACCAGATCGGCGACCGGTTTCCGCCGCACCGTCGCGGCCCGCAAAGTCATGCCGACGACGGTATCGGCCGTCTCCGGCGGACAAAACAGGAGAACATTGCGCGTACAGATGAATCACAGGTGATTCATTGCACAAGCCGCACGAATCCTGGCGAATCGTTCCGTGTGCGGTGAGGGGCATCACGCGTGTCCAGCGGGGCATCACGCGTGATCAGAGGGGCATCAGCCGCGATGCCCCTCCAGACACGCGTGATGCCTCTCCGGGCACGCGTGATGCCCGGTTCGTCACACCTCGGTGGCCGGGAGCAGGAGCGTGAACGTCGGCGGGTCGGGACGGCTCAGGCGGAGCCGGCCGCCTTCGGCCTCGGCGAGGCTGCGGGCCAGCCGCAGGCCGATGCCGTGCCCGGCCGCCGCCGTCGCGAACGGGTCCGTTTCGCCCAGGTCCGGGCCCTCGTCGGCGACGTCGATGGCCAGCGTGTCGCCGGCGTCGCGGGCGACCAGCGTCACCGTGCCGCGCCCGTGCGTGGCCGCGTTGTCCAGCAGCACCCCGAGCACCTGGCGGACCGCCGCGGCCGCCACCCGCGCCGGCGGCGGCTCCTGGCGGATGATCCGCAGCGTGCGCCCGTGCGGCGAAAGCAGCGCCTCGCCGGCCTCCCGGACCTCCTCGAGGAGGGCGTCGAGATCCAGCTCGGCCCGCGGCGCCCGGCGTTCGCGGCCCAGCGCCAGGAGGTCCTCGATGGTGCGTTCCAGCCGGTCGGCGGACGCGATCCCGGCGCGGATCGCCGCCAGGGGGTCCGCTTCGGGGGTCTCCAGCGCGGCCTCCAGCTGCAGGCGCAGCCCGGTCAGCGGGGTCCGCAGCTGGTGGGACGCCTCCGCGGAGAACGCGCGCTCGCGTTCCAGCGTCGAGCCGATCCGGGCCGCGGTGGTGTCCAGCGCCTCGCCGACCCGGTCGATCTCGGCGATCCCGGCGCGCGGGCCGCGGACGGTGAAGTCGCCGTCGCCGAGCCGCCCCGCCGCCGTGGCCAGCTCCTCCAGGGGCCGGACCAGCCGCGTCGTGAACCGCCGGGCCATCAGCCAGCTCGCGCCGATCGCCACGATCGCCAGCCCGGCCATGCCGTGCCAGGTGAGCGCGATCCGCAGGGTCAGTGCGGACTCCGGCAACGCGGCGCGGACGACCCCGGTCACGCGGGACCCGCTGATCACCGGGACGGCCAGCACCCGGTCGTCGCCTTCGTGCCCGGTGACGACGTCCAGCGTGGCGCTCGCCGCCTGCCGCTCGAGCGCGCCGCCGGTCGCGGGCCCGTGCCCCGCGAGCAGCCGCCCGTCCGGGGTGTAGACCCCGACCACGCCCTCGGCTTCGTCGTCGTCTTCGGGCGGCGGCACGATCGGCGGCCGCCCGGTGGCGAGCGCGTCCGACACCGCGAGCGCGGCGGCGTCGGCGGCCCGCTCCAGGTCGGCGGTGGCGTCGTCGTGGTAGTACTTCAGCACCGCGATGCCCAGCGGCAGCGCGAAGAGCACGGTCGCGACCAGGGCGGCCAGCACCGTCAGCGAGATGATCCGGCGGCGCACGGTCAGCCTTCGGCGACGGTCCGGGCGGGGTCCTCCAGCCGGTACCCGTGGCCGCGCAGGGTGGCGATCCGGGGTACCTCGGCGTCGGGCCCGGCCGCCGACGAGAGCTTGCGGCGCACCGCCGCGATGTGCACGTCCAGGGTCTTCGTCGAGCCGTACCAGTGCGCGTCCCAGACCTCGGACATCAGCGTCTCGCGGCTGACGGCGACCCCCGGCTGCTCGGCCAGCCGCGCCAGCAGGTCGAACTCCTTGGCCCGCAGCACGACCTCACGCCCGTCCAGGGTGGCGCGGCGCCCGGCGATGTCGACGGTCAGCCCGCCGACGGTCACCGGGGGCCGGGCCGCGGCCGGCGCGCCGCGGCGCAGGTGCGCGCGCACCCGGGCCAGCAGCTCGCCCAGCCGGATCGGCTTGGTGAGGTAGTCGTCGGCGCCGGCGTCGAGGCCGACGACGACGTCCATCTCCTCCTGCCGGGCGGTGAGGATGACGAGCACCGCCGCGGGCAGCGCGGACCGCAGGCGGCGGCAGACCTCGACGCCGTCCAGGTCCGGCAGGCCGAGGTCGAGCAGCACCAGGTCGAAGTCGCCGGTGCCGGCGGCCTCCAGGGCGGTGCGGCCGTCGCGGCGCCAGCACACCTGGTAACCGTGCAGTCGCAGGGTCGATTCGAGCACGCTGCCGATCGCGGCGTCGTCTTCCACCACCAGCAGGTTCGGCATGCGGGGAGCCTACGTTCTACTCCGGCCGCGCACCGAAACCGATCCGCGAAATGCGTCGTGAGGCGTCCGTCACGTCCGCCCCGAACCGTGCCACCGCCTCGGTGGTGAAGCGCGTGGTCGGGCCGGTGACCGCCAGTGCGGCCAGCAGCCGCCCGTCGGCGTCGAACACCGGGCCGGCGACGCTCGACGCGCCCGGCTCCGGCTCGCCGTGGCTGACCGCGATGGCCCCGGCGCCGGCGAGCACCTGCCCGGCGGCCCCGCACCCGAGCGGCAGCTCGTCGCCGGTGTGGCCGACGTGCCGGACGGTCCGCGAGCCTTCCTGCTGGGCCACGCAGACGAGCACTTCGGTGCTGCGGACGTACAGGTTGACCGTTTCGCCGCAGTCCCGGGCGAGCTCGCGCAGGACCTGGCGGACCGGCTCGGGCAGCTGCCACGCGGCGTTCGCCAGCTGGGCCCAGCGCAGCATCCCCGGGCCCACGGTGACCCGGCCGTCGGGACGCGTCCAGAGCAGGCCGCGCTGTTCGCAGGTGGCGACCAGCCGCAGCACCGTCGTCTTCGCGAGGCCGCTCGCGGCGGTGAGGTCCTTGACCGCCCACGTCCGGCGGCGTTCGGTGAACAGGGCCAGCAGGTCGAAGGCGCGCAGCACGCTCCGGACCGCTCCGTCGTCTTCCGCCATCACCGAGCGACCCCCGTCCCCTCGGCCCCAGCGTACCGGCGGGTCAGGCCACGTGACGCTCGAACGCCGCGACGGTCTCGGCGAGCACCTCCGCCCCCGGCCGGGCCCACAGCCCGGCGTTGAACACCTCGACCTCGATCGGGCCGGTGTACCCGGCCGCCTCGACGGCCGACCGCAGGTGGCGGTGGTCGATCGGGCCGTCGCCCGGCAGCGCGCGGCCCAGCAGCGGGTCGGGCAGCGGCACGAGGACGTCGCACACGTGGAACCCGGCGATCCGGCCGGCGGCCGCGGCGATCGACTCCTCGATCCGCGGGTCCCACCAGACGTGGAACTCGTCGACGATCACCCCGACCTGCGCCGCCGGGTGCTCGGCCGCGATCGCCAGCGTTTGATCCACAGTGGACAGGACGGACCGGTCGGCGCACTGCATCGGGTGCAGCGGCTCCAGGCCGAGCCGGACACCGCGTTCCCCGGCGTACGGCGCCAGCTCGCCCACGGCGTCCGCGACCCGCTGCCGCGACGCGGCGAGGTCGTTGCCCGCGATCCCGCCCACGACGAGCACGAGCACGCCGGCGCCGAGCGCGGCGGCTTCGTCGACGGCCTCCCGGGTCTGCGCCACACCGTCCACAGGGGACCCGTCCGGGGTCACGCCGGTGAAGAACCCACCGCGGCACAACGACGAAACCCGGACACCGTGCGCCTTGAGCAGACGAGCGGCTTCGTCGACGCCGGTTTCGGCCACTTTGTCCCGCCACAGCCCGATCCAGCCGACGCCGGCCTGGGCGCACCCCGCCACCGCCTCGGGCAGCGACCACGCCTTGGTGGTGATCTGGTTGAGGCTGAACCGCGGGTCCATCACGCGACCCCCGCGACCTGCAGCAGCGGCCGCATCCGGGCGACCGCCCGCTCGGGGTCGGCGAGCACGCCGGCTTCGTCGGCCAGCCGCAGCAGCGTCGCGAGGTGGGTGATCGTGCGCGCGGACTCGTTCCCGGCCAGCATCCGGAAGTGCTCTTGATGGCCGTTCAAGTAGGCCAGGAAGACGACGCCGGTCTTGTAGTGCCGGGTCGGGGCCCGGAAGATCTCGCGCGCCAGCGGCACGGTCGGGTCGAGCAGGGCGTGGAACCCGGCGCGGTCGCCGTCGTCCAGCCGGCGCAGCCCCGCCGCGGCGACCGGCGCGATCGGGTCGAAGATGCCGAGCAGGGCTTCGCTGTGGCCGTGGTCGTCGCCCGCGATGAGCTGGGGGTAGTGGAAGTCGTCGCCGGTGTAGCAGGCGACGCCCGCGGGCAGGGCGCGCCGGAACTCGGTCTCGACGTCGGCGTCGAGCACCGACACCTTCACCCCGGCGATGGTGCCCGCGTGCTCGGCGCACAGGGCCGCCAGCTCGCGGGCCGCGGCGCGGACGTCGTGGTGGCCCCAGTACCCGGCCAGCGCGGGGTCGAACTGCTCGCCGAGCCAGTGCAGCAGGACCGGCCCGCCCGCCTCGGACAGCAGCTTCCCGTAGGCCGCGTGGTAGTCGTCCGGGCCCTGCGCCGCCGCGGCCAGCGCCCGGCTCGCCATGACGACCGGGACCGCGCCCGCACCGCCGACCAGGTCCAGCTGCTCGCGCCAGGCGTCCACAATGGACGCCGGGGTGGCCGGACCGGCGGGCAGCTGGTCGGTGCCGACACCCGCGCACCACCGGCGGCCGGCCGCGATCGCGCCGGTGCGGGTGACCAGCTCCTTCGTCGTGGCCCAGTCGAGGCCCATCCCGCGCTGCGCGGTGTCCATGGCTTCGGCGACGCCGAGCCCGCACGCCCAGAGGTGCTCGCGGAAGGCCAGGGTGGTGTCCCAGTCGACGGCGCCGGGCTCGTCGGCGAGCGCGTCCGCGACGACGTGCACCGCGGCGTAGGCGATCCGCGACGACGGCGGCGTGCCCGGTGGCCCGGGGAGCGCCGGACCGGACGGTGACCAGTTCACGAGCCCGCCGCCGGGAACCGGGAGCAGGAGCATCGCACGACCTCCGCAAGTCAGAAAGCGCTTTCTCCGATCCACGGTAGGGCCTGTGCCGGAGTGCGACAAGGCCCGACCGGGTGCGCCGCGGGTCAGCGCTTGGGGCGCGCGGTGCTCTCCCGCAGGACGACCTCGCCGGAGAGCCGGACGGTCCGCGGCCGGGTGCCGCCGGCGCCCTTGATGGCCAGGTCCATCGCCCGTTCGCCCAGCTCTTCCAGCGGCAGCCGGACCGTGGTCAGCGCCGGGGCGAGGTCGCGGACGACCGGGATGTCGTCGAAGCCGGCGACCGAAATGTCCCCGGGCACGGACAGGCCCTCCTCGCGCAACGCCGTCAGCGCGCCGATCGCCATCACGTCGGTGACGGCGAAGACGCAGGTCGGGAGCTTGCGCTTGCGGCCGGCGAGCAGCCGCTTCGTCGCTTCGTAGCCGCCATCACGGGTGAAGGCGGCCTCGACGACGTCGTCTTCGTGCAGGCTGATGCCGTGTTCGGCGAGCGCGTCGGTGAACCCGGCCAGCCGGTCGACGACCGTGCTCAGCTTGCGCGGCCCGGCGAGCACGGCGAACCGCTTGTGGCCGAGCCCGACCAGTTCCTTCGCCAGCGCCGCGGCGCCGCCCTTGTTGTCCGGCTGCACGGTGTCGATCTTGAGCCCGCGGTGGCGGCTGACCGCCGCGACCTGCCCGCCGCCGCGGCGGTACGGCTCCAGCTCGGCCGCCATCGCGCGTTCCCACGCGCGGTCTTCGAACGCCGAGCCGATCAGCAGGATCGCCGCGGCCCGTTGCGCGCGCAGCGTCGAGACGTAGGCGACCTCGCGGTCCGGGTCGCGGAAGGTGCCGGCCAGCATCACGAGCAGCCCGTTGTCGGTGGCCACCCGCATCACCCCGCCGGCGATCGCGGCGAAGTACGGGTCGCTGACGTCGTGGCAGATCACGCCGACCGTGCGGTGCGTGCCGCCGGCGAGTGCCTGCGCGTGCGCGTTCGGGGCGTAGGCCAGCTCGGCCGCGGCGGTGGAAACCCGCTCCCGCAGGTCGGCGCGGACGGACGCGGTGCCGTTGAGCACCCGCGACGCGGTCGCGAGCGAGACGTTGGCGCTGCGTGCCACGTCTTCCAGTGTCACGTGCGGCCGGGCCTTCATGGCTGGCTCCTCCAAGATCGGTTTCGGTGTCTCCGCGTGCTCGGTCGGTGCAATCTACTGGGAGGGGGGTGGGCCGCGAGAAGCCGCTGGCCGGGGGACCTGACCCGTTCGAGTGAATTACGCGGGGAAGATCGGCGGTGGCGTGTGCGTTGCAAACAAGGAGAACCTTCAAGCAGTGAGTACGCCACTGCTTTGCCCATCGCGAAAGGAACCACGCATGCTGTTCGGTGACGAGCACGTCCGCCGCTACGAGGAGACCGACGGCGAGGTCGGTCACGAGTGGAAGGAAGGCGTCCCGACGCTGGTGCTGACCACCAAGGGCCGCAAGACCGGGCAGGAGCGCAAGTTCGCCCTGATCTACCAGGAAGTCGACGGAAACCCGGTGATCGTGGCCTCCAAGGGTGGCGCCCCGAACCACCCCGGCTGGTACTTCAACCTCCTCGAGACCCCCGAGGTCGGCGTGCAGGTGAAGGCGGACAAGTTCAAGGCCACCGCCCGCACCGCCGAGGGTGAAGAGCGCGCGAAGCTGTGGGAAAAGCTCGCCGCCGTCTGGCCGGACTACGACAACTACGCGAAGAAGACGGACCGCGAGATTCCTGTGGTGGTTCTCGAGCGACTGTGATCTGCGCCGCGTTCCGCGCGCGCGAGGGCCGATCCGGCCGGTCGTCGGCTACGAATGACAGTCATGGACCGCTGGACCGCCCTGGACACCGAGGGTGAGCTGCTCACCCGACGCCGGATGATCGCCTACGGCCGGCGCTTCGCCCGCGCCGGCCGGGGCGCCTGGTACAGCTTCGCGATCGAGGTCGTCTGGCAGTTCCTCGTCCAGACGACCCGGTTCCGGGTGCGCGGCTCGCACCGCATCCCGAAGTCCGGGGGCGTGCTGGTGGCGTCCAACCACCTGTCCTTCGCCGACCCGGCGACGCTGACGGCGTTCTGCCTGGCCGCCGGCCGCGTGCCGCGGTACCTGGCGAAGGCCTCGCTGTGGAAGCTGCCGGTCCTCGGCCGCGTGATGCGCTCGGGGCGCCACATCCCGGTGTACCGCGGTGCGGCGACGGCGGCGGAGGCCTACCGCGACCTGGTCGCCTCGGTGCGGGACGGCGAGTGCGTCGCCGTCTTCCCCGAGGGCACGTTCTCGACGGACCCGGCGGGCTGGCCGATGCGCGGCAAGACCGGCATCGTGCGCGCCGCCCTGGAGACCGGCGCGCCGGTGATCCCGGTGGCCAACTGGGGGACCCACCACCTGCTGCCGTCGACGGCGTGGTTCCCCCGCGGGATCCCGCGCAAGACGGTCGACCTGCTGGCCGGGCCGCCGGTCGACCTCTCGGACCTGGTCGGCCGCGAGCTGACCCGCGCGGTGCTGGAAGAGGCCACGGCCCGCATCATGGCCGCGATCACCGAGCTGCTGGTCGAGCTTCGCGGGGAGCGGCCGCCGGTCGCCGCCTGAGGCCCGCGTCACCCCGCCCGGACCTGCCGAAAGGGGTAGTTTCGGGCGTATGAGTGCACAACACTTTGATGTCGTCGTGCTGGGGGCCGGAGTCGGCGGTTACGTCGCGGCGATCCGCGCGTCCCAGCTGGGGCTGAGCGCCGCGGTGGTCGAGGAGAAGTACTGGGGCGGGGTCTGCCTGAACGTCGGGTGCATCCCGTCGAAGGCGCTGCTGCGCAACGCCGAGCTGGCGCACGTCGTGACGCAGGAGGCCGCGGCGTTCGGCATTTCGTCCGACAGCCCGATCCGGGTCGACTACACGGCCGCCTACGAGCGGAGCCGGAAGGTCGCCGACGGGCGCGTCAAGGGCGTGCACTTCCTGATGAAGAAGAACAAGATCACCGAGATCGAGGGGCACGGCACGTTCGTCGACGACCACACCCTCGAGGTGAACGGTTCGCAGGTGACCTTCGACCACTGCATCATCGCCACCGGTGCGACGACGCGGCTGCTGCCGGGGACCTCTCGGAGTTCCCGGGTGGTCACCTACGAGGAGCAGATCCTCTCGAGCGAGCTGCCGTCGAGCATCGTGATCGCCGGTGCGGGCGCCATCGGTGTCGAGTTCGCTTACGTGCTGCACAACTACGGCGTCGACGTCACGATCGTCGAGTTCCTCGACCGGATGGTTCCGCTGGAGGACGCCGAGGTTTCGGCCGAGCTCTTCCGGCGCTACCGCAAGCTGGGCATCAAGGTGCTGACTTCCACGCGCGTCGAGTCGATCGACGACTCCGGTTCTTCCGTCCAGGTGACCGTGTCCTCGGAGAAGAACGGGCAGCAGGTCCTTTCCGCCGACAAGGTGTTGCAGGCCATCGGGTTCCAGCCCCGGGTCGAGGGGTACGGGCTGGAGAAGACGGGTGTCGCGTTGACCGAGCGTGGGGCCATCGCCATCGACGGGCGGGGGCGGACCAACGTTCCGCACATCTTCGCGATCGGTGACGTGACGGCGAAGTTGATGCTGGCTCATGCTTCCGAGTCCATGGGTGTCGTCGCGGCGGAGACGATCGCCGGTGCGGAGACCATGGAGCTCGATTTTCCGATGATCCCGCGGGCTACTTACTGCCAGCCCCAGATCGCGAGCTTCGGGTGGACCGAGGAACAGGCTCGGGAGAAGGGGTTCGACGTCCAGGTGGCGAAGTTCCCGTTCACCGCCAATGGGAAGGCGCAGGGGCTGGGGGATGCCGGGGGGTTCGTCAAGCTGATCAGTGATCGCACGCACGGGGAGCTGATCGGCGGGCATCTCATCGGGCCGGACGTCACCGAGTTGCTGCCGGAGCTCACTTTGGCTCAGCAGTGGGATTTGACCGTGCACGAGGCGGCTCGGAACGTGCACGCGCATCCGACGCTGGGCGAGGCGGTCAAGGAAGCTCTGCACGGGCTGGCCGGGCACATGATCAATATGTGATTGATCGGCCCTGGCCGGCGGGTTCGCCGGTCAGGGCAGGTTGTCAGAGCACGTGGGATGCGATCAGGTGGCCCAGTTGGCGGATGTCCGCGCTGCCCTTGAACTCCAAGCGGACCTTGCCGAGGCCGCTGAACCAGAGATCGAGCTCGGCGTCCAGGTCGAAGGTGCCCGCCGTTTCGATCGAGAACGCTTGGATCTTGCTGTAGGGCAGCGAAGTGAAGTCCTTCTTCTTGCCCGTGACGCCTTGGACGTTCACCGCGATCAGGCGCTTGTCGGTGAACACCACGAAGTCGCGAACGGCTTTGAAACAGGCCATCACCTGTTCGCCGTGGATGATGATCGGCTGCACCGTCGGCGCGATGTCCTGGGGATTGCACGGGGCGAGCTTGAAGACCGTGTTCTTGGAGAAGTCAATCATCCGTCGACCCTAGCGGCCGCGACTTCGCCCCGAAGCTTGATTGTCACCACGGCCGCCGGATCGGGGCGGTGGGGGTGTGGGCGTGGGCCCTGAGACCGCTCGTCCTGCTGGGGACGAATCTTTCTCATGTTCCCCAGGGGCGTTCCAGCATGTGGGCGGCGCTACGTTCCCGACTTTGGTCGCTGGTCCGGCGTGCGGTCACTCCTTAGATTCTCCCCATTACACCCGGTTGGGTGTCATTCGGTCGAGTGACCGAGTAGCGCAGGGAGAAATCGATGGTGAGATTCAGCCGGGTCGCCGCGCACGCGGTTCCGCTGACGGTCGGTGCGTTGCTGCTGACCACGGGGGTTTCGGTGGCGCAGCCGTCCACGGTGGACGCGGCCGCCGCGCGCACCGAAGCCGGCATCAGCGCGCTCCAGAGCATCAAGAAGAGCCTCACCCCGGCCGAGCGCAAGCAATCGAGCCAGCTCGTCGTCGAGAAGCGGTTGCGGGGCGATCGGACCCTCGCCGCGAAGCTGCCCGACTACCGCTCGGGCGTCGGCGTCAGCGCCTCCGGCACCGTCTCGGTCGAGATCACCGCCACCCGTGACCAGGCCGTCGCGAACGCCGTCGAGGCGGCCGGGGGCACCGTCCGCTTCGCCTCGCCCGGCGGCGTTCGTGCCGACCTCCCGCTGTCCGCCGTCGACGCCATCGCGGGCCGCGCCGATGTCGCCGAGGTCAAGCCGGCCGCGCAGGCCACGACCTGGCGCGAGGAGGGCAACCGGGACTTCCGGGTCGCGGCCGCACAAGCCGCCGCGACCCAGGTGTCCGAAGGCGACAAGGCGCACGGTGCCGACGCCGCCCGCACCACTTACGGCGTCAGCGGTTCCGGCGTGAAGGTCTGCGTGCTCTCCGACGGCGTCGACTCGCTCGCGAAGTCGCAGAGCGCCGGTGAACTGCCCACCGTTGACGTCCTGTCCGGACAGAAGGGCAGCGGCGACGAGGGCACCGCGATGCTCGAGATCGTCCACGACCTCGCGCCGAACGCCGCCCTCGGCTTCGCGACCGCGTTCACCAGTGAGGCCAGTTTCGCCGCGAACATCCGCGCGCTGCGCACCACCGGCCACTGCACGATCATCGTCGACGACGTCGCCTACTTCGACGAGTCGCCGTTCCAGGACACGCAGGTCGCGCAGGCGGTCAACGAGGTCACCGCGGCCGGCGTCCTGTACTTCTCCTCGGCCGGCAACTCGGGCAACGCGACCGACGGCACCAGCGGCTACTACGAAGGCGACTTCCGTGCGTCGTCGTCGAAGATCAGCGGCGTCACCGGAACCCCGCACGACTTCGACCCGAGCACCACGACGCAGAACTTCGACGCGCTTTCGGCCGGCTCGCTCGGCAAGCCCGTGACGCTGTTCTGGTCCGACCCGTGGGGCAAGTCCGCCAACGACTACGACCTGTTCATCCTGAACTCGGCGGGCAGCGTCGTCGCCTCGAGCGAGAACGGCCAGTCCGGCTCGCAGAACCCGTACGAGATCGCGAGCGTGCCCACCACCGGCTCCGGCTACAAGGTCGCGGTGGTCAAGTACAGCGGCGCCGACCGGTTCATCGCGCTCAACGTGATCCGCGGCCGGTTCGTGGCGTCGGGTTCGCTGAAGGTGTTCAGCACCAACGGTGTCACGAACGGCCACTCGTCGGCGGCGAGCGCGTTCAGCGTGGCGGCGGCCCCGGCGGCGGGTGCGTTCACGCGGCCGCTGGAGACCGGTGACCCGGCCAACCCGGCGGGCCCGTACCCGGGCCTGTTCAGCGCGTCGAGCAAGTGGGAGCGCTTCTCCTCCGACGGCAAGCGTCACCTGTTCTACAACGCGGACGGCACGGCGATCACGCCGGGCAACGTGTCTTCGACGGGTGGCACCACCCGCAGCAAGCCGGACATTACGGCGGCCGACGGCGTGGCGACGTCGGTGACGGGCTTCCAGCCGTTCTACGGGACCTCGGCGGCGGCCCCGCACGCGGCGGCGATCGCGGCGCTGCTGCTGTCGGGCAAGCCGACGGCGACCCCCGCCGAGATCCGCGGCGCGCTGGTGTCGTCGGCGATCGACCTGGGCACGCCCGGGTTCGACACGGTGACGGGCAACGGCGTGATCATGGCCGGCCCGGCGCTCGCCGCGCTGGGCGTCCAGCCCAAGTAGGTTCGCAGCGGGGTCCGGTGGTGAGTCGGGCCCCGCTGGGTCATTTCCCGGTGACCAGCAGGTGGAAGCCGAGCCCGCTGTGGGCGAACTTCTCGTGCCGGAGCACCGTCAGCCCGGCGCCGGCCAGTTCGGCTTCGAGCGCGGGGATCGGGCGGATGCGGAAGCCGTTCTCGGTCAGCATCCGGGCGCGGCCCATCAGGTCCGGGTCGCCGATGCCCAGCACGAAGCGCCCACCCGGGGCCAGCACCCGGGCGACCTCGGCGAAAGCGGCGCCGAGGTCGTCGACGAAGTAGACCGTGTTCGTCGTGACGATCGCGTCGGCCGAGCCGTCGTCGAGGGGCAACGCCGTCATCGGTCCTTCGCTCAGCACCAGCCGGCCCGTGGTGAGCTCCTCGCGGAACGTCGCGCGGGCGCGCTCGAGCATCGTCGCCGACACCTCGACGCCGTGTACTTTGCCGGCTTTCGCCAGGAGCAGGGAAAGACCCAGGCCGCCGCCGAAGCCGATGTCCAGCGCCGTTTCGCGGCCCGACAGCTCCAGTGCCGCCACCGCCTTCACGACCGCCTCCCGGTTCCGGCGGTTGAGCGCCGACCCGACCAGCCGTCCGCGCAGGCCGCTAGGGTGGCCGAGTTGCCGGGCCAGCCCGGCCTGGAAGCGCTCGCGAAGTCCCATGCGGACAGTCTAGGAGGCGTGATGGCGAAGACGGCGGTGGTGACCGGAGCCGGTTCGGGCATCGGGCGGGCGGTGGCGCGGGCCCTCCTGTCGGACGGCTGGTCCGTCGCGCTGGCCGGGCGGCGCGCTTCCGCTCTCGAGGAAACCGCCGCGGGCTTCGACGGTGCGCTCGTCGTGCCCACCGACGTCTCCGGCGAACAGTCCGTCGCCACGTTGTTCGCCGCCGTCCGCGAGCAGTGGGGGCGGCTCGACCTGCTGGTCAACAACGCCGGGATCGGCGCGGCGGGGACCGTGGCCGACCTGTCCGTCGAGGACTGGAAGCGGACGGTCGACGTCAACCTCACCGGGATGTTCCTCTGCGCGCAGCAGGCCGTCAGGCTGATGAAGGACCAGGATCCCCGCGGCGGCCGGATCATCAACAACGGCTCGATCTCGGCGCACGTCCCGCGCCCCGCGACCGTCGCCTACACCGCGACCAAGCACGCCGTCACCGGGCTGACGAGGTCGATCTCGCTGGACGGCCGCGCGTGGAACGTCGCCTGCGGCCAGATCGACATCGGCAACGCGGCCACCGAGATGACCGAGCGGATGGCGGCCGGCATCCCCCAGGCCGACGGCCGGGTGATCGCCGAGCCGACGTTCGACGTCCGCCACGTGGCCGACGCGGTGCGGTACATGGCTTCGCTGCCGCTGGACGCCAACGTCCAGTTCCTCACCGTCACCGCGACGACCATGCCGTTCATCGGCCGCGGCTAGGGGATCACCCGCGCCTTCCGGAACTCGTCGAACAGCCGGTAGAACATCTGCTCCGTCTCGACGTACTCGTGGAAGCCCGCGCGGCGGGACTTCGAGGTGTCCGCGAACATGTCGTAGTCCCAGCCGAACACGAAGTCGCCGAAGGCCCAGGACGACGAGACGTCCGCGTAGGACGCCGTTAGGCCGTGTTCCGCGGCGAGTGAAGTCCACAGTGGATCCTTGTCGGTCATCACGTCCACAAGGGACATTCGCAGCGGGGGCGCGGCTTCGAGGCCGAAGTACGCCGCCAGCTTCGGCCACAGCTCGCTCCACCGGAACAGGTCGCCGTTCGCGATGTTGAACGCTCCCTCCTGGCCCGTCGCCCACACCGTGGCCGAAGCCAGCAGGCCCGCGTCCGTCATCTCCAGCAGGCTGTCGTACGCGCCGGGCTTGCCCGGGAACCGCAGCGGCAGGCCGAGCTCCTTCGAGATCGACGCGTACACCGCGATCACCAGCGCCAGGTTCATCGGGTTGCCCAGCGCCGTGCCGCCGACCACCGACGGCCGGATCGCCGACCAGGAACCTCCCCACCGCTCGAGGAACTGCTGCTGGTCGACGTTGAACTCCGGTGGCATGTGCCCGGCGTCGGTCTCGCGCGCCGGCGTCTTGAACGGGCCGAGGTGCGCGCCGTAGACCTTGTACCCCTGCATCAGGCTGACGTGCTCGAGCGCGGCCGGGTCCAGGGCGCCGACGAGGTTCGTCAGCATCGCCAGGTTCGGCGGGACCAGCTCGGCCCACGTCGGCCGATCCTGGTACGCCGCGTAGAAGAGGTGCGTGACGCCGCTCAGCGCGCCGACCTTCGCCCGCGTGTCGGCGGCGTCGAGCAGGTCGACGGCGAGACCACCGCGGCGGGAAAGCCCTATGACGTCCCAGCGCCCGTCCGCCCGCAGGTGCTCGACGAGGTTCCGGCCGATGATCCCGTTCGCCCCGGCGACCAGGGCTGTCTTGCGTTCCATGTCCTCCAGCCTGGTCACGTCCTCGTGATAAGTCCAAGGCTTAGTTCTTACCATGGCGATAAACTCTGCTCATGACAAGCCTGCGGCAGCTCGAGTACCTGGTCACGGTGGTCGACACCGGCTCGTTCACGCGCGCGGCCGAGCAGCTGCACGTGACGCAGCCCGCGTTGTCGCACCAGATGCGGGCCCTCGAACAGGGCCTCGGCGGGCCGCTGCTCGAACGGCTGCCCCGGACCGTCCGGCTCACGCCGATGGGCCGGGCGATGCTGCCGCACGCGCGGGCGGCGCTGGCCGACGCCGAACGAGCGCGCTGCGCGGCCCGGCTCGCGTCCGGCACGACGGCGGGGGAGCTGCAGGTCGCGACGGTCTACTCGATGAGTCTCGGCGTGCTGCCGCCGGCGCTGCGCGTGTGGCGGCGCGACCGGCCCGGCGTCGACGTCCGGCTGATCGAGTTCCGCCACGCCGACGAGCTGCGCGACGCGATGGCCGCGGGCGAGGCCGATGTCGCGCTCGGGCCGCTGCCGCCGGGCTGGACCGGGCCGGTGCGGGAGCTGGGCGTGGAGGAGTTCGTGGTGGTGCTCCCGGCGGACGGCGCTTCGGAGGCTTCCCCCACGGGTGTCGTCGACCTCGCGACCCTCGCCGACTGCGCGTGGGTGCACTACGCGCCGGGCAACGGCCTGGCGGAGCTGGTCGACGCGGCGTGCGCGGCGGCGGGGTTCCGTCCGCGAGCGGCGGTCCGCACCGAGCAGACGGCGGCGGCTCCGATCCTCGCGGCGGCGGGCCTCGGCCCGGCGCTGGTCCCGGCGAACGTCCTGCCGGTGAGGTTCGAGGGGGGAGTCCTGCGGCCTTCGACACCGGTGCGCCGGACGTTGGCGGCCTACACGCGGGCCGCTCCGGACCCGCTGACCACGGCGTTCATCGACACCCTGGTCGAGCACGCCACGGTCTAGAGGCGATCCAGCCAGGGGTGCTCGCCGAACGTCTGCCGGAGGGTATCAGCCAGCCACTGCCGGTGCGCGGGAGCCAGCACCGGCAGCGCCGCCAAGAAGTCCAGCTCGTCCTTGGGGCGGGGGTGCCGGGCCTTGACGAAAAGCTGGACTTCCGTTGCCAGGTAGGGGATTCCGTCCGCCGTGACCGCGCCCAGCTCGGTGACGGCCCGCCGCACGGCCGGGTCCCGGCGAGAGACCCACGAGTCGCCTTCGGTCTCGTCGAGCATGACCTGGATCCGCCACGGCGCCGACGCCGACGGGCGGCACCAGATGTCGTCGACGCCGGGGGGCAGCAGCTCGCCGCGCCGCCACGGCCGGAGCGTGCCGGGCGGGTCCGCCGCCCACCACTCCCACGTCGCCAGCGCCTCCTGGACCGCGAGCTGGTCGCGCCGGAGGAGCAGGACGTCGACGTCGCCGTGGTTGCGGAACGCGTGCCCGACCGCCAGCTCGATCGCGTAGCCGCCCGCGATCCACCAGGGCGCGCGGATGCGCGAGAACAGTTCGACGACCTCGGGCAGCGGCGCCGGGTCCCAGGTCACGAGACCCCGATTCCGGCCAGTACCGGGCCGGTGAACGGCGTCGTCAGGACGTCGTGGACGCGGGGTGCCCAGACTGCGTGGCCGTGGCCGGACCACAGCGGGGCCACCGGGAGGTCGCGCAGCAGCTGGTTCTCCGCCAGCCGGTACAGCTCGCCCGCCTCCTCCGGGGTCGCCGCCGCGTCCGCGAGTGCCAGGTTCTGGCGGAACACCTCGTCGGTGTACCCCGACTCCGCGGCCAGCGTCGACAGCAGCTCGTACGGGCTCGCGGTGGCCAGTGAGACGTCCAGTGTGGACGGTCCGTCCGGCGGGCCGGACAAAGGTTGCGCGGTCACCGAAACGTCCAGCGACTTGTGCAGGCCGACGACCAGTGTCCGCGTCCAGGCCTCGGTCGAAGGTCCGAAGTAGACGGTCGCGCCGCCGGGGAAGGCCGCCTGCTGCAGGAGGGCCTTGCCCGCCGCCGCGTCGAAGCTGCACGGGCGGCACGTGCCCGATCGCTCGCCGGGCGTGTCCGCCGGGGGCAGCAACGCCTTGGCCGGGTCGACCTGGTGGGCGAGCGGCCCGGCTTCGAGGGCCGCGCGGTCGACGCCCAGTGCGAAGCCGTGGCGGACCGTCGCGTCCGCGAAGCGGGGGTTCGCCACCGGGAACGCCAGGTAGCCGGCCCGCGGCAGCGCCCAGGTCGCGTGGTGGCCGTCGTCGAAGTCGCCGTGCATGGCGTCGTGCTTCTCGCCGGGGACCTCGGTGGCGAGGTCCAGCGTGCCCGCCTTGACCGCGTCGTACTGGGCCGTCGGATCGCCGACGCGCAGCTCGATCTCCTCGGCCTGCCCGGAACCGACGCGCTTCAGCGTGCCGCCGGAGCCGGGCCGCCACGCGCCGTCGAGCCGGTACGGGCCGTTGCCGACGGGTGCCGCGGCGAAGCCCTTCCAGTCGTGGGAGGCGAGCACCGACGCGGGCAGCGGCACCAGGCCCGGCGCCGAGAGCAACGCCGGCACCTGGCCGGACGGGCGATCCAGGACAAGGGTGATGGTGTCCGGAGTGGACGCCGTGATCTCGCGGGCGCGCAACAACTTCGTCAACACCGGCGCGGCGGCCCACTGCGAAGCGGCGATCGCGCGCCACGTGTCCACATAGGATTGCGCGGTCACCGGGGTGCCGTCGTGGAACGCCGCCGGGCGCAGCTTGACCGTCCAGTGCACCCGGTCGGTGCTCTCGATCGACTCGGCCGCGCGCGGCGTGAGCTTCCCGGTCGCCGCGTCGTAGTCGGCGAGCGGGGTCCACAGCGCCCCGGTCACCAGCCGGCCCGCCGAGTCGGCGACGTCGGCGGGCAGCAGCGTCGCGGGCTCGCGGAGGCCGGCGGACAGGACGCCGGGCCGGGCGGCGTCGGAACCGGAACAGCCCGTGACGGCGAGGGCCAGGACGGCGAGCAGGGCGAGCAGGCGCATGAGCCAGTCCTACCAGTCAGGAGGCAACCAAAGGCGGTTGTGTCCGGTTGATCTCCGTCGTACCGTTCCCCGGGATCACGCGTTCTGGGAGGTTTCGTGCGCACCTGGCTCCGGTCGTGCTTCGCCGCCGTCACCGTCAGCGCCACGCTGGTCGCGACCGGGCTTCCGGCCGCCGCCTGCGGCGAGGACGACAAACCCGCGGTTCCCGCCGCGCGCACCCTGGGCGATCCGGGGGCGATCAAGAACGTCAAGGCCGTCGGCAGCGTGCCCGACGCCGCCGGCGCCATCTCGGTCAACTTCCTCGACTACGGCCGCCGCGACGTCATGGTCGTGTCCGGCGAGTTCGGGCTGAAGGTCTACGACCTGACGAAGAACCCGGCCGCGCCGAAGCTGGTCGGGCAGGTCAGCCTGCCCGGGCTGTGGGAGACCGAGGACACCGAGGTCGACCCGGCCCGCAAGCTGGTGTTCCTTTCCCGCGACCCGCGCGCGTTCGGCGGCACGACGCACACCGGCGAGTCCGGCATCTACGTCGTCGACGTCTCGAAGCCCGAAGCGCCGGCGATCATCAGCTACACGAAGGTCCCGGCCGGGCACACCACCAGCTGCGTCGACGGCTGCCGGTACCTGTGGACCGGCGGCCCGGCGAAGGCCGACGACCAGCCCGCCGACTGGGGTGGCCGCCCGATCTGGGTCACCGACATCCGCGACCCGCGGCACCCGAAGGTGAACCCGCAGCCGATCGAGCTGGCCCGCAACGACGGCAAGACCGACTACGTGCACGACGTCCAGGTGGACGGCAACGGCGTGGCCTGGGTGTCCGGGCGCGGCGGCGTGCGCGGCTACTGGACCAACGGGGTCCACCGCGACCCGCTCACGAACAAGATCCGGCGCGCGACCGCGCACGAGCCGATCCCGTACGCCGGCGGCGGCATCGCCGAGACGGCGGCGCCCTCGCGGTTCATGCACAACAGCTTCCACCCGGCGGGCCACCGCGTCGGCGACGGCGCGTGGCGCGGCCAGGACCTGATCTACGCGACGGAAGAGAACTTCGTCGACGGCTGCGCGGGCGACGGCGTCCTGACGATCTCGTCGCTCGCCGGTTCGTACCACGGCGAAGGCTGGCGTTCGACGCCTTCGCAGCCCTTCCGGCTGCAGAGCGTCGGCACCTGGAGCGTCAACGGCCAGGAGGGCAGCGACCCGGCGTCGGACGACTGCTCGGCGCACTACTTCGACGTCCGCGGCAAGATCCTGGTGCAGTCGTTCTACTCGCAGGGCACGCGGTTCCTCGACGTCAGCGACCCGACGAACCCGCGCCAGATCGCCTACTACCGCCCGGGCGACGCGAGCGCGTGGGCGCCGTACTGGCACGGCAAGTACGTCTACGTCGCGGACAACGCCCGGGGCATCGACGTCCTGCAGCTCACGAAGTAGGGCTTGATCCACCGGAGGCCGCCGCCGAGTCCGCTCCGTGACGGCCTCCGGTGCGTTTCAGGACCGCAGCCACACCGCGGTATCGGTGGGCAGCTGCGCGTCGACCGGGCCGCTCGCCAGCAGCACCTCACCCGACGGCAGGGGCACCGGGGCGGCCGAGAAGTTCAGCGCGAAGGTGAACCCCGTCCCGATCCGGAACGCCAGCACGTCGTCGCCGAGGGAGAGCCACTCCAGCTCACCCGCCGGCAGGTCACGCCGGAGCCGCAGGCCGTCGCGGTACAGCGACAGCATCGACTCCGGGTCCGCCGCTTCGGCCGAAGCCGTGTAGGCCTTCCACTCCTCCGGCTGCGGCAGCCACGCGTCACCGGAACCGAACCCGAACGGCGGCTCGTCGCCCGACCACGGGATCGGCACCCGGCAGCCGTCGCGGCCCGGGTCGGCGCCGTTCGTGCGGGCCCACACCGGGTCCTGGCGCAGGTCGTCCGCGATGTCCAGGACCTCCCACAGCCCCAGCTCTTCGCCCTGGTAGACGTACAGGCCACCGGGAAGGGCCAGCGTCAGCAGCGCCGCCGCCCGCGCCCGCTGGGTGCCGAGTGAGAGGTCCACCGGCAGCTCGTGCAGCCGGTTGGCGAACGAGAAACCCGTGTCGCCCTGACGGCCGTACCGCGTGACGTGCCGGGTGACGTCGTGGTTCGACAGCACCCACGCCGCCGGGGCGCCGACCTCGTCGTGCGCGCGCAACGTCCGGGAGATGACGTCCCGGAAGCGCGGCGCCTCCCACGGGCACACCAGGAAGTCGAAGTTGAACGCCGAGTGCAGCTCGTCGCGGCGCAGGTAGCGCGCCGCGCGGGACATGTCCGGCAGCCACATCTCGCCGACCAGCACGCGCTCGCCCGCGTAGCTGTCGGCGATCTTGCGCCACGACCGGTAGATCTCGTGCAGGCCCTCCATGTCGGAGAACGGCGTCTCGTCGCCCTCGTCGACGTCGGGCAGCCGCGGGTCCTTGACGAGCCCGTCGGCGACGTCGATGCGGAAGCCGTCGACCCCGCGGTCGAACCAGAACCGCAGCACGTCCTCGAACTCCGTGCGGATCTCCGGGTTGTCCCAGTTGAAGTCGGGCTGGCGAGAGCTGTAGAGGTGCAGGTACCACTCGCCGTCCGCCACGCGGGTCCACGCGGACCCGCCGAAGCGCGACTTCCAGTTGTTCGGCGGCTCGGACCCGTCCGGCCCGCGGCCCGGCCGGAACCAGAACCGTTGCCGCTCCGGCGATCCCGGGCCCGCTTCGAGCGCGGCCTGGAACCACCGGTGCTCGTCGGAGCAGTGGTTGGGCACGATGTCGATGATCACCCGGATGCCGCGCGCGTGCGCCTCGGCGATCAGGTCCTCCGCCTCGGCGAGCGTGCCGAAGAGCGGCTCGATGTCGCGGAAGTCGGCGACGTCGTAGCCGCCGTCGTCCATCGGCGAGGGGTACCACGGGGTGAACCAGATCGCGTCGATTCCCAGGTCGGCCAGGTGGTCCAGCCGGGCGCGGACGCCGGCGAGGTCGCCGACGCCGTCGCCGTTGCCGTCCGCGAAGCTGCGGATGTAGACCTGGTAGATCGCCGCGCTCCGCCACCAGCCGGTCTTGTCGGTCACGAAAGTGCCCTCCTAGTCGTCGTGAAAACCCGGCTCAGCCCTTGATGCTGCCGGCGGTCAGCCCGGCGAGGATCTGCCGCTGGAACGCCAGGAACAGCGCCACCATCGGCAGGCTGGCCAGCACCATCCCGGCGACGAGCACGTTGAGCGGCATGTCGATCGCCACCCGTTGCAGCATCACCGAGAGCGTCTGCTTTTCGGTGTCCGGGAACACCAGCAGCGGCCAGATGAAGTCCTTCCACGCGGTGACCACCGCGAGGATCGACACCACGGCCAGGATCGGCCGCGAGATCGGCAGGATGATCCGCCAGAGCGTGCGCACCGGCCCGGCGCCGTCGATGCGCGCCGCCTCGATCAGCTCGTCCGGGATCTGGTCGAAGAACCGCTTCAGCAGGTAGATGTTGAACGCGTTCGCCGCCGCCGGGAGCCAGACCGCGGTCGGCGAGTTGATCAGGTTGAGGTGCAGCAGCGGCAGGTCCGTCACCGTCACGTACGTCGGGACGAGCAGAGCCGTGGCCGGCAGCATCAGCGTCGCCAGCATGAGACCCAGCACGACGTTGCCGAACTTCGGGCGCAGCTTCGACAGCGCGAACGCGGCCGGGACGTCGATGGCCAGCTGCGCCAGCCACGCGCCGCCGGCGACGACGAGCGTGTTGAGGAAGTACTTGCCCAGGCTCAGCTGGTCCCAGGCGTCGGCGAAGGTCTCCGGGTGCCACTCGTGCGGGATGAGCGTCGCCGGCGTCTGCGCCAGCTCCTGCGGAGACTTCATCGCGCCCGTGACGACCCAGTACAGCGGGAACATGAAGGCCAGGAGGAACACCACGAGCGTGCACGCGAAGACGACGCCGTACACGACCTTGCCGCGCGGGCTGCGCAGCGCGCCGGGCGAGACGAGGGTTCTCATGACTGGTCCGCCTTCCGCGTCAGCCGGACGTACCACGCCGAGAACACGCCGAGCGCGATGAACAGCAGCAGGCTCATGGCGCTCGCCGAGCCGAAGTCGTTGTAGACGAAGGCGTAGCGGTAGAGCAGCAGGAGTACGGTGACCGTCGAGTCGTCGGGTCCGCCGCCGGTCATCACGTACGGCTCGGTGAACACCTGCATGGTCGCGACGATCTGCAGCAGCAGGAGCACCAGCAGCACGAACCGCGTCTGCGGGAACGTCACGTGCCGCAGGCGTTTCCACAGCCCGGCGCCGTCCAGTTCGGCGGCTTCGTAGAGCTCGCCGGGGATCGTGCCGAGCGCGGCCAGGTAGATCAGCGTGGTGCTGCCCATGTTGGCCCACGTCGACACGAAGACCAGCGACAGCATCGCGGTCGTGGAGGAGTCGAGCCACTGGCCGCCGGGCAGGCCGACCGCGCCGAGCGCGGAGTTGAAGAGGCCGGGACCCGGGTCGTAGAACCACTTCCACATCAGCGCCGTGACGACCGGCGGCAGCATCACCGGCAGGTAGACGGCGAGCCGGAAGAACGCTTTGGCGTGCCGGATCTCGTTGAGCAGCACGGCCGTCAGGAACGGGACGGCGAAGCCGAAGACCAGCGCCAATCCGGTGAACAGCAGGGTGTTGCGCCAGGCGACGCCGAACAGCGGATCGGCGAAGAGCCGCTCGAAGTTGTCGAACCCGACCCACGTCGGCGCGTTGACGAAGTCGACCTGCTGGAAGCTCAGCAGGACGCCGCGCACGATCGGGTACCAGGAGAAGAGCGCGAACACCACGAGCGCGGCGCAGAGCAGGCCGTACGCGGTGAGGTTCTCCTTGAGCTTGCGCTTGAGCCGGGTGCGGCGGCGTTCTTCTTGCGAGACGGCCGGGCGCCCGGCCCGCGACGACGACGTCGCGGGCCAGGCGAGCAGGCTACTTGACCTGGGCGAGGACACTGTTGACCTTCGAGGACGCGGACGACAGCTGCTGGTCGAGGTTCGCGTTCTGGTCGGTGAGGACCGCCTGCATCACGCTGTCGAGCGCGGCGTAGATCTGCTGCGCGCCCGGCGGCTCGATGCTGCCCTTGATCTTGCTGGTGGTGTCCACGTAGGACTGGTAGTTCTTCGCGGGAACGTTGGCGTACTTGGCTTTCAGGGTCAGCTGCTGGTCGCGGACCGCGCCCGTCCAGACGTCCGGCGTCGGCTCGGCGGGCAGGCCGACCGGCTGCTTGCCGTCGACGTACTGCTGGATGTGCTTCTCGAAGCGGTCCGGGTTGAGGTACTTCCACTGGATCCACTCGAGGCCGGCCTTGACCTTGTCCGGCGAGGCCTTCGGGTTGATCATGTAGCCCTCGCCGCCGAGCAGCGTGCCCTGGCCGCCGGGCATGCCGGCGATGCCGTAGTCCTCGTACTTGCCGTTGAACTGCTTGACCAGCACGGGAACGTTGTCGGGGGCGGCCATGTACATGCCGAGCTGGCCGGCGCCCATCATGCGCTGGACGTCGGTGGCTTCGAGGAGCTGCTTGGCGCCCATGGAGTTGTCGGTCCAGCGCATGTCGTGCAGGTACTGGAGGGCCTGCTTGCCCTTTTCGTTGTCGAAGTCGGCGACCCACTTGTCGCCGTCCTTGCGGGCGATGTCGCCGCCCATCGAGTACATCCAGCCGGTCATGTGCCAGCCGCCCTGGTTGTTCTTGCTGTAGTCGGCGTACCCGACGGTGCCGTTGCCCAGCGCGGCGATCTTCTTCGCGTCCGCGCGGACCTCGTCCCAGGTGGTCGGCGGCTTGTCCGGGTCGAGCCCGGCCTTCTGGAACAGCGGGCGGCTGTAGACCAGGCCCATCGTGTAGTTCATCGTCGGCAGGCCGTAGAGCTTGCCGCTCGCGTCACGGAAGTTGTCCAGCAGTTCCGGCTTGATGTCGTTGATGTGCGGAACGCTCTTCGCGGCTTCCGTGATGTCGGCGGCTTGACGGCGCGCGATGATCTGGGCCGGGTCGGTGAAGTAGACGTAGTAGACGTCCTCGAGCTGCCCGCCGGCGAGCTTCGCGGAGAACGTCTTCGGGTCCATGAACCCCTCGTGGGGCTCGATCTGGATATTCGGGTGGGAAGCCTCGAACTCCTTGACGTCGGCGTCGAACACGCTGCGCTCGAACGGCTGGCTGGTCGGCGGCTGGCCGGTGACCGTGATCTTCACCTTGCCCCCGGGCGCGGCGGCGGTGCCGTCGTCACCGCAGGCGGCCACCCCCAGTGCGAGGCCACCTGCGGCCAGCAGGCAGAACATTCGGCGGGGCACGGTTCGGGACCAGGGACTGCTCATCTCAAGCCTCTTCTCGGGTCGCGACGGCTGTCACGTGATTGCGGTCACTCTAAAGTGTCAGAGCAGATCGACGCAATAAGACGACGAGAAGTTGCAAGTTACGAACAGGCCGCGAGTGCTCGCGTGCCCAGGCGAACGACACGCGTGACTGGGCAGTCGACACGCGTGATTGAGGGGTCAACTCGCGTGATTGAGGGGTCGACACGACCGCGGCGCCGTGTCGACCCTCCAATCACGCGTGTCGACTTCCGGATCACGCGTGTCGACCGTCTGGTCACGCGTGTCGTCCGGCCGGGCGCGCGAAAAAGGCGCGACGGCTCGGGAGCCGTCGCGCCGGGTGGGCGAAACCTATGTCGTGCGGCGGGCGGTGGAGCCGCGGACCACCAGTTCTGGGGCGAACAGCAGCTCCTCCGCCGCCACCTCGCCGCCGTTGATCCGCTTCACCAGCAGCTCCACCACTGCCCGCCCCATGGCCTCGATCGGCTGCCGGGTGGTCGTCAGCGGCGGGTCGGTGCAGTTCATCAACGCCGAGTCGTCGTAGCCGACCACTGAGATGTCCTCCGGCACCGACAACCCCTGCCGACGCGCCGCGCGCACCGCGCCCAGGGCGAGCAGGTCGCTCGCGCACAGCACCGCCGTCGCGCCGCGGGGGTACAGGCGGGCCGCCGCCGCGTGGCCGCCCTCGATCGAGAACATGCCGTGCTCCACCAGCTCGTCCAGTACCGGCAACCCGAGCTTCGCCGCGTACGACTGGAACGCCTCGAGCTTGCGCTGCGACGGCACGTGGTCCGACGGCCCCAGGACCAGCCCGATCTTCTCGTGCCCGAGCGAACTGAGGTGCCCGACGACCTGCTCGACGGCCACCGCGTCGTCGCACGACACCTGGGGCAGCCCGAGGTGGTCGACCGCCGCGTTGATCAGCACCGTCGGGAGCCGCCGCTCGACGAGGTGGTGGTAGTGCGAGTGGACCGCGTCCGCCTGCGCGTACAGCCCGCCGGCGAACACCACGCCCGACACCTGCTGCTGCAGGAGCAGCTCGACGTACTCCGCCTCCGACACCCCGCCCGCGGTCCGCGTGCACAGCACCGGCGTGAACCCCTGCTGCGCGAGCGCGTTGCCCATGATCTCGGCCAGCGCGGGGAAGATGGGGTTCTGCAGCTCCGGCAGCACCAGCCCGACCAGGCGGGCCCGCTCGCCGCGCAGCTGGGTGGGGCGTTCGTAGCCCATCACGTCCAGCGCGGTGAGCACGGCGGCCCGGGTGCTGGCGGACACCCCGGACCGGCCGTTGAGCACCCGGCTGACCGTGGCTTCGCTGACCCCGACCTGGCGGGCGACTTCGGCAAGACGACGCGTCATGAGTGAAACTTTACAGCAACTGGGCGCAAAAGTATGACAAGCCCGTACCGGTGTCAGGTACCGGTACGGGCTTGCCGGCTGACCGAGCTACGAAGCCGCCACTTCGAACTCGGACACCTGACCCGCGGGCCAGCCCGTGTTGCCGGTGAACGTCAGCCGCACGAAACGCTGGGACGTCGCCGCGAAGGAAGCCGACGCCGTGTTGCCGGATGCCGGGTCGAACGCGTAGCCGCGCGAACCCACCAGCGTCGTGTACGAACCGCCGTCCGTACTGCCGGAGATCGTCACCGTCTCCGTCCGCGCACCCCACGCCGACGACGGCGGCAGCTTCAGCGTCACCTTGTTGATCGACGCCGCCGCGCCCAGGTCCACCGTCAGCGTCTGCGGGAACGCGTTGTTCGCGCTCTCCCAGTACGAGTTCGCGTCACCGTCCACCGCGTTCGACGGCGGAAAGCCACCGACGGACGCCGACGCGCTGATCGCCTTGCCGCGCGCGAGGTTGCTGCCGGACGTGGGCGGCTGCGGCGGTCCCGAGTTCGGCGCGGGCCACGTCGAGCAGTCGCCCCAGGTGCCGGTCCAGCCGCTGTTGCCGGACCCGCTGAACGTCATCCGCGGGATCGACGTCGGGTACGGGCAGTTGTACGTCCCGGTCACGCCGACGCCGGACGCGGTCAGGTTGCTGATCGACACCGAACCCTGCGTCTGCGACTGCGCCACGAACGTCCCGGCGCCCTGCACGGTGACGCCGTCGAGCGTGATGCCCTGGATCTGCTTGCCCTGCCCGTTGCCGTCGATGAACTGGATCGCCTCGTACGGGCTCTGGATCGCGGTGAACCCGGTGACCCGGATCGTGACGCCGGTGATCGCCTGGTCGCGCGCGTCGAACCACAGCGCCCCGACGCCGAACTGCCAGTTCGGGTCGAGGGCCCCGGCCCGCAGTGCCGTGTTGTTCGACAGCGTGACCGTGCCACCGAGCGGCACCGAGTTGAACCGGTTCGCCACCAGGTAGCCACCACCGAGGGCGTTGGTGTCCTGGACGAGGTTACCGCTCACCGTGTTGTTCGAGCCGCCGTAGAGCGCGATCCCGTTGGCCAGGTTCGGCTGCACGACCGTGTTGTTCACCAGCGAGTTGCCCGAGTCGGCCTGGCCGTTCGACCACAGGGCCAGCCCGTCGTCGCCGTTGTTGCGCAGGTAGTTGTTGCGCAACGTCGAGTTCGTGACGGCGCCGTCGAAGTTCACGCCGTCGGCCTGCGTGTCGAGGATGCGGTTGTTCTCGATGGTGAGGTTCGACGACGCGCCGTTCATCAGCCACAGCCCGCACTTCGTGTCCTGGATCCACAGGCCGCTGACGACCGAGCCGGTGCCGAGGACGCCGTGGAATGCGTTGTCCGGGCTGCCGTCGTTGCGCTCGGTGACGTCGCCGAACACCGCGAAGTCGTACAGCTTGATGTTCCCGGACGCGCTGCCGTTGTTGAAGATGTTGTTGCCGTGCAACACCGTGTACCACGGCCCGGCGCCGCGGACCGTGGTCTGGTCGATCTGCAGCGCCGACCCGATCTCGAACCGGCCGGACGGGACCCAGACTTCGCGACCCTGCGAACGCGCCGCCGACAGCGCGTTGCGGAACGCCTGTGAGTCGTCCGACGAGTCGTTCGCCGTGGCCCCGTAGTCGGTCACCGAGAGCGCGTTGGCAGGCTTCGAGCCCGCGCCGCCGACCTGCTCGAAGTCCGCGAGGTCGATGGTCGCCTGGCCGACATCACCCGAGTCGGCCTGCACTCGGACCTTCGCACCCGCCGCCAAGTTCTGCCCGAACAGCACTCGGGCGTCGTCGAAGAAGTGGTGCGTCTTCGAACCGGTGATGAAGCCGGTGTCCACATAGGTGTAGCGCGACGTCACCGGTAGCGCGAGCTTGGACCCGTTGACGGACACCGAAAGCCGGCCGGACGAGCCGTCGGGGAGGTTGTAGTGAACGTTGATCGAGTTGGCCGCCGCGGGCAGCGTGAACTCGACGTACTGGCCGGTCGTGATCCGCACGGCCTGCCGCCCGGAGGCTTCCGAGGCGATCGAAGCCTGGGTGTAGTCGGGGCCGACGGCCGAGCCGTTCGTCGCCGAGCACTCGGCTTCGACGGTCCGGAACGGCACGCTCGCGCCGCCGGAAGCGGTCGTCGGGCAGGTGGCGGCCGCGGCCGGAGTGCTGCCGGACAGCACCACCAGACCGGACGCGGCGAGCGCGACGGCGAGGAGAGCCGGAATGCGGGACATCGTCATCACCTCTCAGGACGAATAGGCTTCGAGTTCGGACAGCTGCCCGGCGGGCCAGCCGGTGTTGCCGGTGAAGGTCAGCCGCAGCGTGCGGGCCGACGTCGCCGGGAACGTGATGGTCGCGGTGTTGCCGGACGCGGGATTGAACGTGTAGCCCGCCGCGGCCTTGACGCCGTCGACCGCGATCGTCTGCGTCCGCGTGCCCCACGCCGAGGACGGCGGCAGCTTGAGCACCAGCCGCGACACCGAAACCGTGCTGCCGAAGTCGACGGTCAGCGACTGCGGGAACGCGTTGTTCGCGCTCTCCCAGTACGAGTTCGCGTCGCCGTCGACCGCGTTCGAAGGCGGGAAGCCACCCTGGGACGCCGACGCCGTGACGCTCTTGTGCAGCGCCAGGTTCCCGGTCGGCGGAGTGGTCGGAGTAGTAGTAGTGGTGGTCGGCGGCGTGGTGGTGGTCGGCGGAGTGGTCGTACCGCCGTTGTCCGAGCCGTACACCGGCGTCGGCCACGAGCCGCAGAACGTCGTCGACCAGCCCGAGTTGCCGCCCTGGTCGGCCAGGCCCGCCATCGCGTCCGGGCCCATGCAGTTGTAGACGCCGGCCCGCCCGACCCCGGTCGCGACGACGTTCTTCACCGACCCCGTCGGCTTGGCCTGGATCTGCCACGCGAACGTGCCCGCCCCGGTGATCCGGACGTTGGTGAAGTGCACGTCCGTCGTCGCGCTGTCGATGAACTGGATGGCCTCGTAGTTGTTGTCCAGCAGGTCGAGGTCGGTGACGTCGACGCGACCGGTGATGGCCCCGTCGCGGCCGTCGAACCACAGGGCGCCGACGCCGAACTGCCAGTTCGAGTCGAGCACGCCGGTGCGGATCGCCGTGTTGCGCGCGACCGTCGTGGTGCCGGAAAGGGGCACCGCGCTGAACCGGTTGGCGATGTGGATGCCGCCGCCCTGGTCCTGGTTGTCGGCCACGACGTTGTCGGAGACGGTGTTGTCGTGCCCGCCGTAGATCGCGATGTTGTTGGCGAGGATCGGCAGCAGCACGGTGTTGAAGGAGAACGTGTTGTGGTGGTCGGCGTCGTGCTCGGACCACATCGCGAGGCCGTCGTCGCCGGTGTTGCGCAGGAAGTTGTTCGTCACCGTGACGTTGCTGATGCCCTGGTGCAGGTTCAGCCCGTCGGCGGTCTGGTCGAGGATCCGGTTGCCGGACACGGTGAGCCCGTCGAACGGCCCGTCGAGCCACAGCCCGACCTTCGTGTGCTGCAGCCACAGGTTCTGCACGACCGAGCCGCCGCCCAGCGCGCCGCCGATGGCGTTGGACTGGTCGCAGTCGACGCGGGCGTCGACCTGGCCGATGATCGCGAAGTCGTAGAGCTTCACGGCGCTGCTCGTGCCGGGCACGGCCGCGTTGCCGGGATAGGTCGACGTCCCGCAGCTCGCCGGCTCGCCCTTGCCGAAGATCCCGGCGCGCGGGCCGGTGAGCACGGAGTACCACGGCCCGGCGCCGCGGATCGTCACCTGGTCGACGGTGATGTGGTGGCCGAGGGTGAAGGTCCCGGAGGGGATCCAGACCTCCTTGCCCTGGCTGCGCGCCGCGGCGACCGCCGAGTCGAACGCCGAGGCGTCGTCGCTCGTGTCGCCCGCGGTGGCGCCGTAGTCGGTGACGGACACCGAGTTCGCCGGGCGCGTGGACGCGGCGCCGACCTGCTCGAAGTCGGCGAGGTCGATGGTGGCGGGGGTGACGTCGCCCGCGTCGACCTGCAGCTTGATCTTGGTGCCGGCCGGGTACGACGTGCCGAGCAGCGCGCGGGTCTCGTCGTAGAAGTGGTGGGCGTGGCCGTCGCCCGGGTTGTTGGTGAACGGGTACGAGCCGTAGTACCAGGCCCACTTCGACGTCAGCGCGAGGTCGCGGTTGTGCGCGCCGCCGACGTAGAGCGAGATCGTGCCGTTGACGGAATCCGGGAGGCTGTACCGGAAGTCGATCGAGTTCGCCGGGGCGGTGAGCGTGAACTCGACGTACTTGCCCTGGCCGGACAGCGTCACGGCTTTGCGGCCGGACGCCTCGCCGGCGAGCGTGCCGGCGTTGCGGTCGGGCCCGATGACCGTGCCGTTCGTGGCGGCGGTTTCCGCTTCCTGCTCGACGAACGGGACCGTCGCGCCGCGGCCGGCCGCGAGCGTGTCGGCGGGAGCCGCGGCGATGGTGATCCCGGCCGCCGCGATGACAGCCAAGGTGAGAACGCCGAAGCGCTTGGGGGAAGCGCTTTTGGGCGCGCTGAAGACAAAGCTGGGGGACATGGGCAGCACTGGCCTTTCCGCAGCTGGTGGGGACCTCTGTGACCGGGATCATACGAATCCTGGACAAGAAATCGCAATAGTTGGACGAACTTACGCAACTTTGCGACAGGAATTGACGACTGCGCCGGATGTCCGACGTTCGCTTACGCCCGGCGGAGCAACGGCCTCGCGGTCGGAGCGCGCTGATAAATTCCGGGGATGAGCCAGCGACGTGCGGACGGCAGCGCCGGGGACGCGGACTACGGCGCGATCGGCGGGGTCTACACCGACTACCGCAAGCCGGATCCCCGCATCGGCCAGTACATCCTCGACGCGCTGGGGGACGCGCGGACCGTGCTCAACGTCGGTGCGGGCGCCGGCGCGTACGAGCCCGAGGACCGGGAAGTCACCGCGGTCGAGCCGTCCGCGTCGATGCGCGCGCAGCGCCCGGCGGACCTGCCGCCCGCGGTCGACGCCGTGGCCGAGAAGCTCCCGTTCCCGGACCGGGCGTTCGAGGGCGCGATGAGCACGTTCAGCGTCCACCAGTGGGCCGACCTGTGGACCGGGCTGAAGGAGCTGCGCCGCGTCACCCGCGGCCCGATCGCCATCCTGACCTGTGACCCGGCCCTGCTGCGGCGGTTCTGGCTGCTCGACTACGCGCCCGAGGTGATCGAGACCGAAGCGCGGCGCTACCCGTCGGTCGACGACATCGCCGACGGCCTCGGCGGGCAGACCTCGATCGTCCCCGTGCCCATCCCGATCGACTGCACGGACGGCTTCAACGAGGCCTACTACGCCCGCCCGGAACGCCTGCTCGACCCGGGCGCGCGGCTGTCGTGCTCGGCGTGGAGCTTCGTCGACGACCGCGTGCACCACCGGTTCGCCGCCGAGCTGCAGCACGACCTCGACGACGGCACGTGGGAACGCCGCTACGGGCGCCTTCGCGAGCAGCAGACGTTCGAGGGCTCGCTGGTCCTCGTCGTCTCGGACCCGACGGGATGACGCCGCCGCCGTTCGACCCGGAGCTGGCCCCGGTCGTCGAAACCCTGCGGGCGCTGCGCCCGCCGCTGGCTTCGCTCGAGGACATCCCCGGCCGTCGTGAACTGAACCGGGCCGAGCACCGGACGGTCGAGGAGCTGGCCGCCGCGTACCCGGCGTACAAGGTCGCCGAGGAGTACGCGGGCGACGTCCCGCTGCTGGTCATGACGCCGTCGTCGAGCGCCGGCGTCCTGTACTACGTCCACGGCGGCGGCACGATCGTCGGCAGCCACCTCGGCCAGGACGTCCCGAACCTGCTGGACTGGGCGGGCGAAGCGAATCTGACGATCGTCTCGCCGGGCTACCGGCTCGCGCCCGAGCACCCGTACCCGGCGCCGGTCGAAGACTGCTACGCCGGTCTACTGTGGACGGTCGAGCGCTTCGCCGCCCCGGTCGTCGTCGGCGGCATCAGCGCGGGCGGCGGCCTCGCGGCGGCCACGGCGCTGCTCGCCCGCGACCGCGGCGGGCCGGCGCTCGCCGGGCAGCTGCTGCTCTGCCCGATGCTCGACGACCGCAACGACACGCCCTCGGCGATCGACCTCGACGGCCGCGGCCTGTGGGACCGCACGGCCAACCACGTCGGCTGGACGGCGTACCTCGGCGGCCTCGACGACGTCCCGCCCTACGCCGCCGCGGCCCGCGCCGGCGACCTGTCCGGCCTGCCGCCGGCGTTCCTGGACGTCGGCACGGCGGAGACGTTCCGCGACGAGGTCGTCGCCTACGCGAGCCGGATCTGGCAGGCGGGCGGCGAAGCCGAGCTGCACGTCTGGCCCGGCGGTTTCCACGGCTTCGACGCGCTGGCCCCGGAAGCGCGGATCAGCCGGGCGGCTCGCGCGGCCCGGCTGACCTGGTTGCGCCGGCTACTCGGCCAGTAGCTCCTGCAGCTCCCGCACCGCGACGGCCAGTTCGTCGGCGAAGCGGTACATCTCGGCCGAGACGTGCTTCGGCGTGCTGAGGTAGAGGTTCCAGCGGTCCGGCAGCAGCACATACGCGATGCCGATGCACTGCGGGCTCGTCGAGCCGAACCCGAAGTACTGGATGTTGACCGACGGCGCCGAGCTGGTGCTCAGGTAGTCGTCGCGCATCTTCAGCCAGCCCGGCGACTCGTACAGCGCCGCGACCGAGGTGTCGCCCCGGCGCTTCCCGATCAGCTGCAGCTCCCACAGGTGCTGCTCCGGCGCGTCCCCGGCTTGACACTCCTTCGCCCGCGAGACGTGCTTCGCCGCGGCCGCCCGGAACGCTTCGCGCTTCTCTTCCGCGGAGGCGTCGGAGGTCAGGACGTCGGCGAAGCGCACGACCTCCGGGGTGACGACGCGCATCGCCTCGGTGCGGCCGTTCCGGAACTGCCGGGTCGCGATCGACTCGTACGTCGCGCCGGTCATGCCCTTCGCGCGGCGATGCGCCAGCTGGTACGCCATCTGCGCGAAGGCGTCCGGCGACATCTTCAGCTCCTTCGCGCGGTCGGCGCCGAAGTCGAACGACACGGTCTGCGTCGCCGTCGCGTCCGCGTACGCCCGGAAAGCCGCTCCGGCGGCGCGCGCGTCTTCGCGGAGAGCGTCGGTCAGCGCGAACTCGACCACCTCGTAGCCGGGGACGCCCTCGGCGCTCTCCCGGGTTTCCCGCGAGCCGCTCAGCAACGCGTCGGTGAAGCCGAGGATCGTGGTGCCGTCGAGTTCGCAGTGCTCGACGTTGATCCCTGCGGTGCCGTCTTCGAACACGATGAGCGAAACGGCTTTGTCGTACCAGCGATTGTCGCCGTACAGCAGCCGGTCACCGGCTTCGAGGGCGTTCGACGGCGTGAAGTCGTCCAGGCACAGGCAGAACAACGCGGTCTCGACGGTCTCCAGCGCTTCGCCGTTCCCGGCCTCGAGCAGTGCGGCTCGCGAAGCCGCCCACTCCGCACGCGCCTTCGTCGTGAAGTGCCCGGCGGGAACGTCGGTGACGTGGTCGTCCTTGAGGATCGCGCGCAGCCCGTCCGCCAGCTGCGCCGGCGAGTACGGGCGCCCGTCCTCGTCGAGAACGTCCATCCGGAAGGGAGTGTCGCGGTGGAACACGACGATGTGCCGTTCGGGCGAGGGGAACCGCGTGCGCGCGGTGTCCAGCAGCACGCCCGGGATGCGCGTCGCCGAGAACAGGTACTTGTGCTGCACCATCGAATGCGGCCCGCCGCGCAGCAGCACCGGCGGCACCAGCTCCTCGTCGAGCTTCAGCTTGTAGTCCACGGCGGACGCGGCCAACTCGGCCGCGCGCTCCACCTGGCCCAGCGGGGAATCCTGGAACAGGAAGAAGAAGTTGGCGTTGAGCGCGATCCGGTCGCGGCGGCCGAGGTAGCGGTACGGCCAGAACGTGTCGAGCCAGCTGTGCACCCCCGGCGAGCGGTCGTACTCCTCGAGCGCGGCCTGCAGCTCGTGCGCGGGGCTGCCGGGCGCCAGGAACTCCGCGACGGCCGCTTCGGTCTCGGCCAGCTCTTCCGGCGTCAGCAGCGGCGCGCACCACTCGAGGAAGCGGCGGCCGCTGTCCTCCAGTGTGGGGACGGGGACGCGGGGGAGCCGGTCCTCGTTGCCGAAGGTGCGGGTGGACCATTCCGGACTGCTCACGGTCATCCTTCTTGCTCGGAAGTTGCCAGCGCGGCCGCCAGTTCCGCGGCCGCGCCTTCAGGACGGGAAACATACAGCTGGGCGTACAGCCAGCCGTCGGACTCCACGCCGGTCGGATCGACCCCGGCGGCGTCGAGGGTGTCGAGGATCTGCGTCCGCTCTTCGGCGGAGGCGAACCGCCGCTGCCGGAACACGCCGGGCACCCGCGCGGTCTCGTACCCGAGTCCGGCGAGGCTGTCGGCGACCGGCTCGTAGGAGAACATCCGCAACACGAAGTGCGCCATCCACGGCCGCGAGCCCCGGGCGATCCGGGAGAGCGTCTTCTCGGTGACGTACCCGACGCAGCCGGTCGAGATCACCAGGTCGACGTCGTCGAGGAGCTTCCGCTGGGTGCTGTCCGGGTCGTCGCTTTCGAAGTCCGCGTGGATGGCCTCGTCGAGGAACCCGGCGGAAAGCGCGTACTCGAGCGCCGGTGCCGCCGCGTCGAGGCCGAAGAACTTGGCGCCGCCCGGGCCGGAGATCATGGCCCGGTCGGCCTCGATCAGCCCCGCGTGGTTCAGCGCCAGCACGTCCGGGGCGGTGTAGTGCGCGTAGAGGTCGTCCATCGTGGCGTCGCACCGGCGGAGCGCGGCGTTGACGCCGTACGAGCAGCCGACGTCGAGCACGGTCGGGCTTTCGGCGGGGTGTTCGCCGATGAGCTTCGCGAAGTACGGCTTCGCGAGCTGAGGGATTGCGTAACCGACGCGGCGCAGCGTGCCGAAGAACGGCCGCGGGTCGGGTGCGGTGTAGATGTGGTCGAACGAGATCTTGCCGGTCGAGTCGAAAGGCACAGGCCAGGCTCCTGATCTAGTCGAGATCTAGTCGAGCAGCTCGTCGCCCCGGTCGGTGCGCCCGGCCAGGTGCGCCGGCAGGACCCGGCCGAACAACTGCCTGGTCCGCTCCGCGCTGCCGATGACCCCCGGGCGCTCGCTGTAGGCGAAGATCGCCGAGTGACGCGCGACCTCGCCCCTCACCGTACTGACCCGGTGCAAGGCGAAGCGCCCCTGAAAGAGCTGCAGATCGCCCGGACGGAGGCTCAGGCGCTGGACCGGATGGGTGCTTCCGCCGTCGAGCACGGCCCGGACGGCCGGGAAGTTTTCGTCGGTCGCCGACCGGATGCCCGGGCAGTATTCGAAGGTCCCGCCGTCGTCCGCGGCCTGCGTCAGCATGCTGACGGTGTAGGAGTTCGTGTCGAAGTGCCACGGGTGCGCGCGGCCGGGCGCGATCACGTTGAGCGTCAGCCCGGCGAGCGGGTCGGCGAGCTCGTGCAGCTCCGGCAGGCCGAAGCAGTCGGCGACGAACCGCTGGAACACCGGGCTGGTGTAGAGCCTGCTGATCAGCGACGACGCCGGGATGTGGTCACGCGCGACGAAGGCGTTGCCGCGTTCCATGATCGTCCGGCCCGGGTGCTCCTCGGGCAGCGGCGCGTCGATCGCGGTGTTGTAGGCGTTGACCTTTTCGATCTTCGTGTACGCGTGCGGTTCGAGCGCCGCGCATTCCTCGCGGAGGACGTCGTGCAGTTCCGGGCGGATGAAGTCGGCGAGCACGCTGCAGCCGACGTCGGCCAGGTCCGCGCGCGTGCGGGCGACGATCACGCGCCACTCGGGACTGTCCGGATCGGTGAGCGGGTAGCGGTCGGTGTCGACCATTTCCAGTGGCGCTACGGAGGTGCTCATCGAGGTCCCTTCCGGCGGGTGAAGGAACAGAGTTAGCACAGAGTCCGGCTGGTCAACTGTCGGTTTGTGATCGGTGACACAAGGTCATCAGGCGCCGACCTCGGTGGCCCAGGAGCTGACGGTGACGGTGTCCGTGGTGCCGAGGTCCGTGTCCAGCGGCTGCTTCTGCGCGGGTTCGCCGGGGACCGGCACGACCGCGATCGCCGCGCCCGCGCGCTGGTCACCGTTGGTCACGGTGGCCGACCACGCGAGCACCGCTACGACCTTCTCGCCGGGCTGGACGGTCAGGTCCTGCGGGCCGAGGTCCCGCGCGAAGTACGACGTCCCGTGCTCGACCTTCACCTCGAGCGACGAGCCGTCGCCCGCGAGGATCTTCAGATCCGGGTAGCCGGTGACCTTCCGCGGTGCGGTGTCCCGGTTGGTCAGCGTCAGGACGCTCGCGCGGTGCCCGAGCCCGGCTTCGACCTGCCCGACCGAAAGCGACAGACCGCTCGACGGCGGCGGAGCGTACGTCGGGCTCGGTGTCGTCGTGGGCGTCGGGACCGGCGGCGGAGGCGGCGGAGTGCCACAACCCGCGAGAAGCGCGACGAAGAGAAGTGGTGCGAAGCGAGAAACCCCCATGGACCGGAAGAGTAGCGGGCGCCCCGGAGCCGGGCGCCCGCTACCGCTTTTTACGGCGTCAGCAGGGGAAGCAGCGGCTTGCGCACGGCCGTCGCGACGCCGTCCGAAGCCTCCGCCGCGGTGATCCGTTCGGCCGACGGCCGGCCGTAACCCGTGGTGCGCTGCACGAGCGGGCGGCCCAGGGGTTCGACCATCTCGCGCATGTCGCTGATCGTCTTGTACGACCCGTTCGACGCGCCGGCCATCCGGCTGATCGTCTCCTCCATCAGCGTGCCGCCGATGTCGTTGACCCCGCCCTGCAGCACCGCGCGGCTGCCCTCGGTGCCCAGCTTCACCCAGGAGCTCTGGATGTTGTCGATCATCCCGTGCAGGAGCAGCCGGGCCAGCGCGTGCACCGCCCGGTTCTCGTTCTGCGTCGCCCCCGGCCGGGCGAGGCCGGCGAGGTAGATCGGCGAGCTCTGGTGGATGAACGGCAGCAGCACGAACTCGCTGAACCCGCGTCGCCCGTTCTTCTCGAGGCCTTCGCGCTGCAGCCGGGCCAGCAGCTTGAGGTGGGCCACCCAGTGCGCGGGGGTGTCGACGTGGCCGTACATCATCGTGGACGTCGTCGGCAGGCCGATCTCGTGCGCGGTGGTGACGACCTTGATCCACTCCGACGTCGGCAGCTTGCCCTTGGTGAGCACCCAGCGGACGTCGTCGTCGAGGATCTCGGCGGCGGTGCCCGGCAGCGAGTCGACGCCGGCTTCCTTCGCCTTGATCAGCCAGTCCTTCAGCGACAGGTTGGTGCGTGACGCGCCGTTCACGACCTCCATCGGGCTGTAGGAGTGCAGGTGGATCTCCGGCTGGCGGCGCTTGACCTCAGCCGCGAGGTCGAAGTACGCGGTGCCCGGCAGGTCCGGGTGGATGCCGCCCTGCATGCAGATCTCGGTCGCGCCGGCGGCCCACGCCTCGTCGACGCGGTCGCCGACCTGCTCCAGCGAGAGCGTGTACGCGTCGGCGTCGGTGCGACGCTGGGCGAAGGCGCAGAAGCGGCAACCCGTGTAGCAGACGTTGGTGAAGTTGATGTTCCGCGTGACGACGAAGGTGATGTCGTCACCGACCGTCTCGCGCCGCAGGTCGTCGGCGAGCTTGGTGAACGCGTCCAGCTCCTTGCCTTCGGCGGACAGCAGCGCCAGCGCGGCGTCGTCGGACAGCCCGGCCGGGTCCTTTTCCGCACTGCGCAAGGCTTCCAGCACGGTGGAGTCGAACTTCTGCGGCCCGGTCTTGATCCGGTCGCCGATCTCCTTCCAGTCCCCGTAGACGGAGTCGAAGTCACTGCGGCGGTCTTCGGTGCGGCCGGTGGTGTCGATCTCGGTGTGCAGGTCGGTGCGCCCGGACTCCTGCCAGCCGCCGTCCGGCTCCTGCCACGGGATGCCGACCGGCATCGCGCCTTCGCGGGCCATCCCGGTCTTGGCGTCGACGAGCGCGGCGACGTGCCGCGTGATCCGCGGGTCCAGCCACGGCTCGCCGGCCTTGACGTACTCGGGGTAGATCGTGAGCCGTTCCTTCAGCTCGAAGCCGGCCTTCTCGGTGCGGCGGGCCAGCTCGTCGATCTGCGGCCACGCGCGTTCGGGGTTCACGTGGTCCGGGGTCAGCGGCGAGACGCCGCCCCAGTCGTCGATCCCGGCGCGGATCATCAGGTCGTACTGGTTGCCGATCAGGTTCGGCGGCGCCTGGATGCGCATCTTCGGGCCGAGCACGAGCCGCGCCACGGCGATGTTCGCGGCCAGCTCTTCGAGGTCGGCGTCCGGCGTCGCGCGCATCTTCGTGTCCGGCTTGGCCCGGAAGTTCTGCACGATGACTTCCTGGATACCGCCGTAGGTCTTCGCGACCTTGCGGATCTCGAACAGCGCGTCCGCCCGCTCTTCGAAGGTCTCGCCGATGCCGATCAGCACGCCGGTGGTGAACGGGACGCTGCTGCGCCCGGCGTCTTCGAGGACCCGCAGCCTTACCGCCGGATCCTTGTCCGGCGAGCCGTAGTGCGGGCCGCCCTTCTCGCTCCACAGCCGCGTCGCCGTCGTCTCCAGCATCATGCCCATCGACGGCGCGACCGGCTTGAGCCGCTGGAAGTCCTGCCAGGTCAGCACGCCCGGGTTGAGGTGCGGCAGCAGGCCGGTCTCCTCGAGCACGCGGATCGCCATCGCGCGGACGTAGGAGAGCGTGTCGTCGTAGCCGTGCGCGTCCAGCCAGTCGCGGGCGGCCTTCCAGCGGTCCTCGGGCCGGTCGCCGAGCGTGAAGAGCGCCTCCTTGCAGCCCATCTCGGCACCCTTGCGGGCGATGTCGAGGACCTCGTCGGGCGACAGGAACGGCGATTCGAGCCGGCCCGGCACGGTGACGAACGTGCAGTAGCCGCAGCGGTCGCGGCACAGCCGGGTGAGGGGGATGAACACCTTGCGGCTATAGGTGATGATGCCGGCGCGGCCGGCCTCGGCCAGGCCCGCGTCCCGGATGCGGGAGGCGTACTCGGACAGCGTGGTGAGGTCGTCGCCGCGGGCGTGCAGCAGGACGCTCGCTTCGGCTACGTCCAGTGTCTTCCCGTCACGCGCCCGGGCGAGCGCGCGGCGCATCGCGGAGGCGGTCGGGGTGGTGGCGTCGGGTTCGGGTCCCATTCCACCCACGCTAGGACCGTCCTCGCGAGACCAGCCAGTGTGTGTTGCGCACCCGGCTCACCCGATCGGTGCGCGTGATCGTCGTCGCAGGTCAGCGCGCTCGGCCGGTTGTCGATCAGCGCTCCGCCGTGTATTACCTAAAGGGTGGCATCGGTGGTCGGCAAGAAGATCGGCGGACGGACGTACTACTACCTGGCGGAGTCCGGGAGGGTCGACGGCAAGCCGCGGGTGGTGACCCAGCGTTACCTCGGGACGGCCGAGGAGATCGCGCGCGCCGTCCCGGGCGGCGAACCCGCGTCGGCGTCGTACCGGACGTACGGCGACGTCGCGGCGGTGTGGGCGACGCTTTCGCGCCTGGACTTCGTCCGCCGGGTCGACTCCGTCGTGGGTGCTCAGCGCGCGACTCCGTCGCTCGGGCTCACGGTGGCGATCGCCGTGCTGCACCGGGCGACCGCGCCGGAAACGCCGCTGTCCGAGTGGTGGGCGTCGGGCGTCGCGGCGGACGTGGTGCGGCCCCGCGTGTCCACAGTGGATGGAACCTGGCGGGCCCTCGAACGCCTGACCCCGGAACGCATCACGCGCATCGAGGACACCGTCGCCTCGGCCGTGCTCGCCACCTTGGACGACCACGCGGCGCTCGCCGTCGACGTCCCCCAGTTCGCCGCGTTCGCCCCGGCCGACTGCACGCTGCCGTCGGCGTGCCGCGGCGTGCTCGCCGGGGCCGGCCTGCGGGTGACCCGCGACGGCGCGATCCCGCTGGCGTCGCGGGTGTACCGGCGCGACGACGGCACGGCGCCGACGTTCGCCTCTCTGACCGCGGAACTGGGCCCCGCGACGCTCGTCTTCCACTCCGGTCAGGCCGCGCAGCTCGACCTGGGCTCACGCAGCGGGTTCGTCGGCTCGCTGCCGCTGACCGACCACCCCGAGCTGCTGACCCAGCCCGCGTCGGCCCGCAAGCGCGTCGACCCCGAGCGGTTCGCCGGCCTCACCGCACTGGACACGCACGCGGTCGTCGACGGCGTCCGGCGCCGGGTGATCCTGACGCATTCGGCGACGCTGCACGCGGCGCAGTCCCGCGCGTTCGCCGACGAGCTGGCCACCGCGACCCGCGAGCTGGACGGCCTGGCCGGGGCGCTGGCCGCGGGCACCCACCGCGGCGACCGCGCCCAGATCCACGCCGAGCTCGGCCGGGTGACGCGCGGCCGGCGCATCGAGCGCGTGCTCACCGCCGTGCTGAGCGGCAACCGGCCCGGTGAGATCCGGCTCGAACGGCGCATCGACTCGGCCGCGCTGGCCCGCCTCGACGACGAGTTCTTCGGCAAGCAGGTGCTGGTCACCGACCGGGACTGGCCGATCGGCGACGTCGTGACGGCTTACCGCGCCCGCACGCACCTCGAGTCGACGTTCCGCTGGCTGACCGGCCCGGCCGTCACCGGGCCGACCCCGCGCTGGGAGTGGACGCGGCAGCGGATCGCCGCGCACGGGCTCGTCTCGGTGCTCGCCGCGACGGTGACGCACCTGATGCGGCGCGAGGCCGACTGGGCCGGGATGAACCTGTCCGTGCGCGAGCTGCTGGAGCAGCTGGCGGGCATCGGCGAGCTGGTGCTGCGCTACCCGTCCACCGGCGGGCGGCCGCGGACGAAGCGCCTGCCGACCGAGCGGGACCCGGCCCAGCAGGCGCTGCTCGACCTCTTCGGACTGGATCAGATCGCGACGTCGGCGTAGGTGCTGCCGAGTTTCGCGTGGTTGAGCAGGGCCGTCGCGTGGCCGCTGTTGCCGCCGGAGCGGTAGACGCCCCACTTGTGGTTGACGTGGTCGCCCCACAGCGTCGGGCCCGGGTAGCGGGTCTGGCCGTTCGAGAACGTCTGCTGCTTGCCGTTGTAGTAGAACTCGCACCAGCCGTCGGTGCCCCTCGACATCTTGTAGCCGATGGCGAAGCTGCTCCAGGTGTTCACCGGGAACGTCGTCGACCAGATGTGCTGGTTCGCGCCGCTCGGCCCGGTCAGCTGGAAGTACAGCTTGCCGTCGCCGAGGGTGCGCAGCACGAACGGCCCGGACTGGGCCTGCGAGCTGCTTTCCCCGGAGATGTGGAACTGGTAGACCGCGATCCACTTGCCTGCTTTGGGGTTCACGTTCCAGTTCGCGCGCCAGCCGAGGTACTGGACTTGGCCGAGCGTGCCGGTGCCCGGGCGGTAGACGCTGCCGTCCGGCAGCCGGAGGCCGCGGCTCTCGCAGCGTTCCTTGGTGCCGTCGGCGTTGTCCCAGGTCTCGTACCGGAAGCACTTGCCGTACGTCGCGTCGTTGACCACCGTGATGCTGCCGGGCTCCTTCTCGAGCCCGTCGAACACCGAAGTGCCGCGTGCCGGGTCGCCGTCCCAGATGACGCTTTCCGTCGCGGCCGTGCTGGTGGCGGTGCCGATGAGCGGGACGGCGGCGAGGGCGCCGAGGCCGGCGAGAACCGTGCGCCGGGACAGGGAATCCATGGGTACCTCCGAAGTTCGGACGTGCTTTCGAACGACGGCGGTGACCCGATGCTGCCTGTCCCGGCGCGGGTGGTCAAGAGTTGTCGCGGAAGATCTGCAACGGGGAAAAACTTTGCACGACCGGCATCAGCTCGATGACGTTGATGTTGACGTGCTTCGGCTGGTTCGCCGCCCAGAAGACGGACTCGGCGACGTCGTCCGCGGTCAGGGGCGTCGTGCCCTCGTAGACCTTGTCCGCCTTGTCCTGGTCGCCGTCGAAGCGGACCTTCGAGAAGTCCGTGCCGCCGACCATGCCGGGCTCGACGTTCGTCACGCGGACGCCGGTGCCGTGCAGGTCGCTGCGCAGGTTGAGGCTGAACTGGTGGACGAACGCCTTGGTCGCGCCGTAGACGTTGCCGCCGGGGTAGGGGTAGGTGCCGGCGATCGAGCCGATGTTGATCACGTGGCCGCGGCCGCGCTCGACCATGCCGGGCAGCAGCGCGCGCGTGACGTGGGCGAGGCCGCGGACGTTGGTCGCGATCATCTCGTCCCAGTCGTTCAGCTCGGCGCGCTGCGCGGGCTCGAGACCCTTCGCCAGGCCGGCGTTGTTGACCAGGACGTCGACCTCTTTCCACTCCTCGGGGAGGCCCTCGATCTTCGTTTTGACCGCTTCGGGGTCGCTGACGTCGAGGGTGACGGGGAGGACGGCGTCGCCGAGCTCGCCGGCCAGCTTCTCGAGCTTGTCCGCGCTGCGGGCGACGGCGATCACCCGCGCGCCCTCGGCGACGAACCGGCGCGCGATGGCGTCACCGAAGCCGGCGCTGGCGCCGGTCACGAACACGGTCTGCTGGGTCATGGCGTGGCTCCGCTGCTGCTCGTCAGGAACGTGTCGAGTGCCTGGTTGAACTCGGTCTCGCATTCCAGGTTAGGCAGGTGGCCAGCGCCCTCGACGACCACCAGGGTCGAAGCCGCGATGTGCCGGTGGATGCGCTCGGCGTCCGCCACCGGCGTGAACTCGTCCTCGCTGCCGACGACCACCAGGGTGGGGACGTCGATGCGCTTCAGTCCTTCGGTGTAATCGGGGCGCTCGGCGCGTCCCCTGAGCGCGGCCGCGGCTCCTTGGCTTGGCGCGTCGCGCATCATCCCGAGGACGTGGGCCTCGACGTCCGGCCTGGTCGCGCGGGTCCGCTTCGAGATCATCTTGGGGAGCAGCTCGTCGGCGTAATGGTGCATGCCCTCGTCGGTGATCTTCGCGGCCGTGTCGATGCGGGCCTGTTTCGCCTCCGGGGTGTCGAGGCCGGGGAAGGTGTCGGCGAGGAGGAGGGCCTCGACCCGGCCCGGGTGGTCGCTCACGAGCTGCATGACGATCTGGCCGCCCATGGAGAGGCCGCCGAGGACGAAGCCGCGGAGGCCGAGGCGGTCGGCCAGCTCGACGAGGTCGTTCGCGAAGACGTCGAGGGTGGTCTTGGTGTCCGTGCTCGTCGACTCCCCGTAGCCGCGGAGGTCGGGGGTCACGACGCGGTGGCCGCGCCCCGCCAGGTGCTCGGCCTGGGGACGCCACATCGTGCGGTCGAAGGGGTGGCCGTGGACGAGGAGGACCGGCCGGCCGTCTTCCGGGCCGAGGTCGTCGTACGCGAGGGTCATGCCGCCGACGCTAGGCGGAGCTTTGTCGCGGAGCAATACGGCGCAATGTACTCGGAGCAATGTTCTTTCCCGGCTATTCCCTGGCGCTCCGGGCCCTGCGGGTGCACACTGAGGCTCGGACGGGCTTCGTCATGGGGTCTGACCTGCGCTGATCTTGCTAACCGACCCCCCTGTTTCGGGGTGTTTCGGGGCATGTAAAGTTCTCCAAGTCGCCAGGGAAACCGGGCGGCGGGAACACGAACCAAGCTCTCGCTCACCGCGATTGAGTGGGTGTTCCACACAAACTGCTAGGAATACTCGCTTCGGGTAAGGCCGCTTGACGGCGGCGCGACTCGGGGTGTGTTGCTTGAGAACTCAACAGTGTGCTAGTGAACTAAGCCAGTAGAGCTTATGTATTGAACCTCGTATGAGGTTCCTTTGAGAGCATTAAATTGCCTCGATTAAACTGTTCATTGTTGGAGAGTTTGATCCTGGCTCAGGACGAACGCTGGCGGCGTGCTTAACACATGCAAGTCGAACGCTGA